>NZ_BAAAFZ010000055.1:24754-92539 GCF_039523795.1 Craurococcus roseus
GCGCCGACGCGGCGGCGGGCCGCTGGCTCGAAGCCGGCGCGCGCTGAGCCAGGGGCCTCCTCACCGCGCCGTGGCCGTCGCGCCCGCTTCCGCCGCGGCCGTCGCCGGCGCGGCGGGCGTTGCGACGCGCACCATGCCCGCCCCGTCCGGCCGCCAGCCGAGCCGGCGCGCGACGCGCAGGCCGTAGTAGCACGTTTTGAAGGCCAGCACCGGCACCCGGAGGTGCGGGTTCCTGTGGACGTCACCGGCCAGCATGCTGACCAAGCCCTCGCGCATCCGGAAGCGGTTGCTCGGCGCCATGAACATGTCGCGCATGACCGGGTCGTTGATGCGGTAGATCAGCCAGGAGAGCGAGCCGATGGCGCCGCGCACCTTCTTCTCGAAGCGACGCAGCGCCGGCGCGGCGGCGGCGCGGTCGTCGAGCCAGGTGTGGACGGCGTCGGCCGCCAAGTCGCCGCTCGCCATGGCGAGGCAGACGCCCGAGGAGAAGACCGGGTCGATGAAGGCGAAGGCGTCGCCGACCATGAGCCAGCCGTCGCCGGCCATCGTGTCCGAGCGGTAGGAGTAGTTGCCCGTCGCCTGCGCCGGCATCACCATCTCCGCGTCCCGCGCCCGCGCCGCCGTGGAGGGGCACATGGCGATGGCCTCGCGCAGGAACTCGTCGAGCGTGCCGCGGCGGCGCTTGAAGAAGTCCGGGTCGCTGACGACGCCGACGCTCATGATCCCGCCCTGGAGCGGGATGAACCAGAACCAGCCGTGCTCGAAGAGGTGGATGCCGATGTAGCCGTCCTCCTCCGCCGAGCCGTCGCGCGTCTTCACGCCCTTGAAGTGGGAGAACAAAGCCGCCGTGTTGTTGCGGCTGTTGCGCTTCTTGCTGCCCATGCGGCTGGCGAAGAAGGTGTCGCGCCCGGAGGCGTCCACCACGAAGCGCGCGCGCCAGGTCCGCGCGTTGCCCCGCGCGTCCTCGGCCGTGACGAGCGAGCCGCGGGCGGCGTCGAGCGCCACCTCCGTCACGCGCATCCCCTCGTGCGCCTCCGCGCCGCGGGCGGCGGCGTTGCGGAACAGCATCTCGTCGAATTCGGCGCGCTTCACCTGGTAGCTGTGGGTGTAGTCGCGGTTGGTGGCCTCGGCGAAGGGGAAGGCCACCTGCTTGCCATCGTGCGCGTCGGAGACGAAGGCCGCGCCCGGCTTGAACACGCCGATGCGGGCGAGGTCCTCGCGCAGGCCGAGCCGCTCGAAGACCCGCAGGTTCTGCGGCAGCAGCGATTCGCCGATGTGGAAACGCGGGTGGACGTCCTTCTCGACCAGCACCACGCGGCGGCCGCGCTCCGCGAGCAGCGCCGCCGTGGTGGACCCGGCCGGGCCGCCGCCGATCACCAGCACGTCGCATTCCGCGGCGGGCGGAGTGGACGGGGCGTCCGGCGCGGCGGCGGTCGTGGTCGTGTCCAGCGGCATGAGGGCCTTTCCCGAAAGCGTGAGGTCGGCGGAGAAGGAACCCGAGCGCGGCGCGCTTTGCAATCGTGATCTTCGCGCGCTGCGCAGGGCTGGTCCGGGCGGGGCCGAGCCCGGTTGCGCGACCGCCGCGCCGGGGCACATCCCCCGGGAAACCGGAACCGCTCTGCCGCATCGGGAGCAGCCCCATGGAGCGTCGCGCCCTTCTCCGGAACGCCTTCGGGATCGGCCTCGCCGGGGCGGCCGTGGCGGCCTGCCGCCAGGTCCCCTGCAACGGGAGATCGGCGGCGAGTTCAGCGGCCGCGGTTCCAGCGCGATACGCGCCGAACAGATCCGGCGCGCCGGCGCTTCCCAGGGCTGGGTCATCGAGTCGCGCGCCCAGCCTCTTGCGCAGCACGTTGAGCCGCCGCGGCCAGCAGGCTGTGGTGGACATCCTCCATGACCCGCGGCGCTTCAGCATCCGCTACTCGGGCAGTTCGAACCTGAACTACGACGGCACGAACATCAACTCGGACTACAATTCCCACGTCCAGCGCCTGCATCGCGCCATCCTGTCCCAACCCACGACCTGACGCGGGCGCCCGGCGGACATGGCCTGCGCGTGCCGAATCACGCGCGCGCTTTTCCATTTCGGAACACCACGGTTCCTCAAATACAACTCTTGTATTCGCGATCACCTTTGGATTAACAGGGCGCAACGCTCATCAACTTATGAGTGATTTACGCCGGAGAAGGACACCAAGTTTGGACGACGCGCCGCTCTTCCCCGCCGCTGCCCATTCGACCTTCGACGGCGCCGAAACCGGCCGGGGCGAAGCGGTGGGCGGGCAGGTGACGGCCGCGCCGCGCCAGCCGGAAGACCGGATCGGCACCCACTAGCCCGGTCCTCGGGCCGCCGCGGCAACGGCGGCGGCCTCCACGACACGACGCGCCCTCTCCCCTGCCGCCCGCCTCCCGGCGCGCGGTCGATGGGACGCGGGCGTCCGACCGGACGCGCCGCGGCCGCGGCGCGCCCACACCAGGCCGCGCCCTCACGGCGGCCCGGTCCTGACATTTCCGCAACGGAGCAGTCCGGGACGCGACGGGAACGCCGCGCCGGACGGATTGGAGAACCGACTCGGAATGGGCACCTACAACGACGAGAACCCGAACGCGCTCAACGCCGATGGCTGGCGCACCGTCCTGTTCGACGGGTTCAACGGGAGCGCGGTGGACCGCGACACCTGGCCGGTGATGTACGGCGGCGACTCGGGCAACGGCGGCGCTTTCCAGTGGTCGAACGACGACGTGCGTGTGGGCGATGGCGAGCTGACGATCAGCATGACCGACCACGGCGGCTGGTGGAGCGCGGGCGGCCTGTCGCAGGGCTGGGAGGGCCAGACCTACGGCCGCTTCGAGGTCCGCGCGAAGGTGGACCCCGGCCAGGGCACGCAGGGCGTGCTCGTCCTCTGGCCGACGGACAACGTCTACCCGCCGGAGATCGACCTGCTGGAAACGCCGGAAGGCGACCGCAGCAAGGCGCACTTCACCGTCCATTGGGACGGCGGCGGCGGCGCCGACCACTACGAGGGCCAGAGCTTCAGCCTCGACACCTCGCAGTGGCACACCTACGCGGTGGATTGGACGCCCGAGCGGCTGACCTACTACATCGACGGCCGGGAGATGTACTCGACGACGTCGAACGTGCCGCAGGAGCCGATGGCGCTCGGCTTCTCGGGCTGGGTGTCGAGCGACGGGCAAACCTGGTTCAACGGCGGCCCGGACGCCACCACGCCCGCGCAGGTGAACCTGCACGTCGACTGGGCGAGGATCTCCGTCGCCGACGGCGGCCGCCAGGGCGGCGCGGGCGTGCAGCAGGCGGCCGTGGTGCAAGCGGAGCCGGTCGAGGCCGCGCTGGAGGCCGCGCTGGTGGCCGCGCCGGAGGAGCCGCCCCCTGCCCCGGCGCCCGTCGAACAGGCTGCGCAGCCCGTGGATTGGGAAGCGCTCGCCGCGCAGGCGATGGCGAACTACGAAGCCACGGGCCAGTGGTTCATCTGAACCCGGCTTGAAGGACGGCGCGGCCGGGGACCATGCCCGGCCGCGCCGCTACTCCCACTCGATGGTGCCGGGCGGCTTCGAGGTGATGTCGTAGGTCACGCGGTTGATGCCGCGCACCTCGTTGACGATGCGGTTCGACACGCGCGTCAGGAAGCCCATGTCGAAAGGGTACACGTCGGCGGTCATGCCGTCCGTGCTCGTCACCGCGCGCAGCGCGCAGACCTGGTCGTAGGTGCGGCCGTCGCCCATCACGCCGACGGAGCGCACCGGCAGCAGCACGGCGAAGGCCTGCCAGATGGCGTCGTAGAGGCCGGCGGCGCGGATCTCTTCCAGGTAGATGCGGTCGGCCTTGCGGAGGATGTCGCAGCTTTCGCGCGTCACCTCGCCGAGGATGCGGATGGCGAGGCCCGGCCCCGGGAAGGGGTGGCGGCCGACGATCGCCTCCGGAAGCCCCAGCTCGCGGCCGAGCGCCCGCACCTCGTCCTTGAACAGCTCGCGCAGCGGCTCGACCAGGCGCATCCGCATCCGCTCCGGCAAGCCGCCGACGTTGTGGTGCGACTTGATGGTGACGCTCGGGCCGCCGGCGAAGGACACGCTCTCGATCACGTCCGGGTACAGCGTGCCCTGCGCCAGGAAATCGGCGCCGCCGATCTTGGCCTGCTCCTCCTCGAACACGTCGATGAAGAGGCTGCCGATGGTCTTGCGCTTCCGCTCCGGGTCGGTGGTTCCCGCCAGCGCCTTGAGGAACACGTCGCTCGCGTCGCGGTGGACGAGGCGGATGTTGAAGCGGTCGCGGAAGGTGCGGTCCACCTCCTCCGCCTCGCCGGCGCGGAGCAGGCCGTGGTCCACGAAGATGCAGGTGAGCTGGTCGCCGATCGCCTCGTGCAGCAGCACGGCGGCGACGGAGGAATCGACGCCGCCCGAGAGGCCGCACACCACGCGGCCGCTGCCGACCTGGGCACGGATGCGCTCCACCGCCTCGGCGCGGAAGCCCGCCATCGTCCAGTCGCCGCGGCAGCCGCAGACGCCTTGGGCGAAGTTGCGGAGGAGCTGGGAGCCGTGCGGCGTGTGCGCCACTTCGGGGTGGAACATGGTCCCGTAGAAGCGGCGCTCGTCGTCGGCGATGACGGCGAAGGGCGCGCCTTCGCTGCTCGCCACGGAGCGGAAGCCCGGGGGAAGGCGCGTGATGCGGTCGCCGTGGCTCATCCAGACCTGCTCGCGCGCGCCCGGCGCCCAAAGGTCCTTGGTGATGGCGCATTCGCCCGTCACGTCCACGAAGGCGCGGCCGAACTCGTGGTGGTCGGAATTCTCGACCGCGCCGCCGAGCTGCGCCGCGAGCGTCTGCTGGCCGTAGCAGATGCCCAACACCGGCACGCCCATCCGGAAGACCAAGTCCGGCGCGCGCGGGCTCTCGTCCGTGGTCACGCTGGCCGGGCCGCCGGAGAGGACGACGCCGCGCGGGGCGAACTCCGCGATGCGCGCGTCCGGGGCGGCGTTGCAGGGCCAGATCTCGCAGTAGACGCCGTTCTCGCGCAGGCGGCGTGCGATGAGTTGCGTGACCTGGCTGCCGAAGTCGAGGATCAGGATGCGGTCGTGCCCGGAGGCGGCCAAGGGAGCGGCCGGGGGGGCGGCGGGGTCTGTCATGGCGCCTTGCAGCACGGGAGCGCCGCGCGCCGCAAGCGTCGGGCGTCCGCGGGGCGGGTCAACGCTCGGGCGCCGACGCGGTCGCCATCAGCAGGATGTTGATGGGGTCCCAGAGGTAGGCCGTCTGCTCCACCTGCCGGCCGGCGAAGCGGATCACCTCCCGCGCCGCCGCGCGGCCGCCCAGGCGCTGGTAGAACCACCGCGTCGGGTTGTCGCTGAGCACCCAGAGCACGGCCGAGCGGCAGCCGACCGCGGCCAGATGGGCCGCCATGGCGCGCATCAAGCGCCGGCCGATGCCGCGGTCGCGGTAGTCGTCCAGGAGGTAGAGCGTCTCCACCTCCCCGCTCCCGGCCACCGGCTCGCCGCACAGGCCGGGGCGCCGCCCCCTGCCGCCGGACACGAAGCCGACCACCGCGCCGCCCCCGTCCCCCCCGCCCTCCGGCCTGCCCGGCGGCGCGTCGGGGCCGGACGCGACCGCGACGAACATGGCGTGGCCGTTGCGCCGGTCGGCGATCGCCCGCTCGTAGCCGGCCGCGTGGCGCACGGCGGAGAGGCCGGCGAGGTAATCGTCCGGGAGCACGCCGGCGTAGGTGTTGCGCCAAGCGGACACGTGGACGGCGCCGATGGCGGCGGCATCGCCAGGCCTGGCGCGGCGGACGCAGATCATGCTGCGCGCTCCCTTTCTCCGTGTTCGGCCGGTCAACGCCCACGTTGCAGGATCGCGGCGAAGAAGCCGTCGGTTCCGTGCCGGGCCGGGCTTGTCAGGAGGAATTCGCCGTCCCCGGGCGGCGGAACGGTTCCAGCTTCGGCCCAAGCGGCGGAAAGTGGCAAGAGGCCAAAATCGGGGTGGCGGCCGAGGAAAGCGCGGACCTGCTCCTCGTCCTCCTCGGGCAGGACCGAACAGGTCGCGTACACCAAGCGCCCGCCGCCGGGCCGCACCAAGCCGGCGGCGGCGTCCAGGATCGCGGCCTGCTTGGGCAGGAGTTCACGGAGGTCCTCCGGGCCGGTGCGGGTGCGGGCGTCCGGGTTGCGCCGCCAGGTGCCCGTACCGGTGCAGGGGGCGTCCACCAGCACCCGGTCGAAGGTCCCGGCGCGGCGCTTGGCCCAACGGTCGCCCGGCTCCAGCAGGTGCCGCTCGGCGTTGTCCACACCGGCCCGGCGCAGCCGACGGACGGCGCCCTCCAGCCGCGGCGTCGAAACGTCGCAGGCGGTGATGCGGCCGCGGTTGCCCATCGCGGCCGCGAGCGCCAGCGTCTTGCCGCCGGCGCCGGCGCAGTAATCGGCCACGCGCATCCCCGGCTCGGCGCCGGTCAGCAGGACGACGAGCTGGCTGCCCTCGTCCTGCACCTCCACCAGCCCCTCTTGGAAGGCGCGGGTGGAGGTGACGGGGCGGCGCTCCGGCACGCGCAGGCCCCAAGGCGAGAACGGCGTCGGCTCCGTTTCGATCCCCTCGGCCGCAAGCAGCGCCGCCGCGCCCTCGCGCGTCGTCTTCAGCAGGTTGGCTCGGAGGTCGAGCGGCGCGGGCTCCTGCATCGCCGCCGCCTCGGCGGCGAGGCGGGGGCCGAACCGGGCGCGGAAGCCCGGCAGCGCCCAGTCCGGCAGTTCGAGCCGCACGGCCTCCGGCATCCCCGGGTGCTCCAGCGCCCCGCCGGAGCGGCGGCGGGCGGCGATGGCGCGCAGCGCGCGCTCTTCGGACAAATCGAGCGCCGCCGCCGCGTACTGGCCGCCGGAGAAGGCCTGCCGCGCCACGGCGGCGGGGTCCAGGCCCTCGGCCAGCAGCAGGTCGGCGGCGACCAGCAGGCGCGGCGTCGGTTGCGCCCCCACGAGTTCCAGCCACCAGCCGAGGCGCAGGCGGCGGCGGAGCACGCCCCAGACCCGATCGGAAACGGCGCGGCGGTCGCCGCCGCCGATGTAGCGGCGGGCGCGGAAGAAGTCGTTGGCGACCGCGTCGGCGGGCTTGCGGCCGGCCTGCTCGATCGCGCCGAGCAGGTCGATGGCGGCGGCGAGGCGCGCGGCGGGCGTCACGCCAAGCGCTGCGGCAGGGCGGCGAGGCCGGGCAGCGCCGCTTCTGCCAACTCGTCGAGCCAATACTCCAACGGCCCGCCGGCGCGGTTCGCCCAGAACACGCGGAAGCCGAAGCGAGCGGCGCCGTAGGCGTCCCAGGCGTTGGAGGACACAAAGGCGATCTCGTGCGGCTGGCACGCGAAGCGCTCGGTGGCCAAAGCGTACACGCGCGCGTCGGGCTTGTAGCGTCGCAGCGGGTGGACGGAGAGCACGTCGTCCAGCAGCGGGCCGAGCCCGCCGGCCGCCACGGCGCTCGCCAGCATCTCCGGCGTGCCGTTGGACAGGATGGCGGTGCCGAGGCCGGCCGCGCGCAGGGCTTGGAGCGTGGGCGCGGCGTCGGGGTAGGCGTCGAGTTCGCGGTAGGCGGACAGGAGGTCGGCCCGGAGCGCCGCGTCCGAAACGCCGTGGACCCGCATGGCGTGGCCGAGGGCGCGGTCGGTGATGGCCCAGAAATCCTCGTAGGCGCCGCAAGCGGACAAAATCCAGGTCGCTTCGAGCTGCTTGCTCCGCCAGAGCGCGGAGAGCGGCTGCGCCTTGTCGCCGAGCCTGGCGGCGTGGCGGCCGACGGCGGCGTGGACGTCGAGCAGCGTGCCGTAGGCGTCGAACACCGCGGCCTTGGGCGGCGCGCGGCGGCGCGTGGCGGAGGCGGTCATCGGGCGGAACCGCTTTTTGCGGCGTTCGGACGAAATGCCCCTTCCAGGCGGCGGGGCGGGCCGCGCCGGTGCGGCGGGGGGTGGGCCGCTCCGGTCTCCGTCGGTTCCATCATCGGTCGGGAACGCCTTTCGTCGCTTTCGGACAAAATCCCCGCTGCCGCGCGCCGGGGCCAAGCGTCCAAGCGGGAGGAGGGGCGCCCCGCGCCGCCTTTCGCCGGCGGCGCCGCTGGATGGAAGCGGCTTTTGGCGCTTTCGGACAAAATGCCCTCCCTTGCGGAACGGGGCCGAGGCGCGGGGCGCCGCGCGCTCCCGGTGATGGACGGCGGCGGCGTCGGGCGGAATCGGGACCGTCCTTCGTCGCTTTTGGACAAACCCCTCCCCTCAAGCGGCTGGGTGGGACGGGGGCTTGCGTCGGGCGCGGAAGTCATCTAGGAATATTAGCCTATTGATCGTGCGATGTCCAGGCGCGGCCGGTCGCGCCCGGTCGTCAGGGGCGCTCCTTCTCCCCTTCCACGAAGGCGGCGAAGGCCGCGGCGTGGTCCGGGTGCCAGCGCGAGAGCGGCGGCCGGTTCTCCACGATGTCGCCCGCCGCCCACAGGATGCGGCGCTCGTCGAGCGCGCGCGGCACGTCGTTGTCGGGGCAGAGGATGTAGAAGTCGCCTGCCTCAAGGCGCTCCAGCATGAAGTCCACGGTCTGCTCCGGCGTCCAGGCCGCGGCCGGCTTGTCGGCGCGGCCCTTCGCGGTGAGCGGCGTGAAGACGAAGCCCGGTATCAGCAGGTGCGCGCTGAGGCGGCAGCCCGGCGTGTTGCGCAGTTCGTGCTGCAACGCCTCGGTGAAGGCCTTCACCCCCGCCTTGGACACGTTGTAGGCCGGGTCGCCGGGCGGCGTGGTGATGCCCTGCTTGGAGCCGGTGTTGATGACGAGGCCCGGGCGCCCGCGTTCCATCATCCCCGGCACGAAGGCCTGCGTGCCGTTGACGACGCCCCACAGGTTCACGCCGAGCACCCGCCGCCAGTTCTCCGCCGGGCCGAACACGCCGCTGCCGGGCTGGATGCCGGCGTTGTTCATCAGGACGTCGGTGCCGCCGAAGCGCTCGCGGACGGCGGCCTCCAGCCGGCGCACCTCGTCGGCCTCCGCGACGTCGGTCGCCACGGCCATGACGTCGGCGCCACCGCGCGGGGCGGCGGCGGCCAGCGCCTCGGCGGCGTGGGCGAGGCGGTCGCCGCCGAGGTCGGCGATGCAGACCTTCAGGCCCATGCGGGCGAAGCGCACGGCGGCGGCGAAACCGATGCCGGACGCGCCGCCGGTGACGACGGCGACGGCGTCGGGCGAGAGGGCCGGGTGGGGCATGGGGTCACTCCTGTCGCAACGTATGCCGGGGCGGGAACGGCGGTCCGCCCACCTGGGCCGCGGGCGGCGGGATGGCAAGATCGAGCGCCGCCCACCTCCTCCGCAACCTCGCCCCGGCGCGCGGGCCGAGGCTCAGCGGCCCAGGGTGGTTCCGGCCGGCGTCCCCGATAGGATGGGGTCATGATTGGAGTCTCGCCATGAGCCAGGCGTCGAAGATCGAAATTCCCGTTGAGGCGGTAATGGCGGCCGCCCTCTCCGACGCGCGGCGGCTGGAGGCGGTCGGGCGCCTCGTGGATCGGTTGGTCCGGCCCGGCGCCGATGATCCGCTGGTCGCGCTGTTCGAGCGCACCGCGGCCGAGGCGCGGGAAGCCGGCCTCACAGAGGCCGAGATCGAGGCCGAGTTGGCGGCCTACAACGCGGAGCGCCGGGGCTGAGCGTCACCGTCGTCGATGCGAGCGCCGTCGTCTCGGCTGCGCTGAACCCGAACGGAACGGCTCGCCGTGCCTTGGCCGTCGCGCGGGCGAGGACCACCATCGCCTTGTCGGACGCGGTGCAGCGGGAGATCGCCGGAGTCCTGGCGCGCCCGAAGTTCGCGCGCGTTGTGACGGAGGACCGCCGCCGCGAAGCCCTCGAACTGCTGGCCGCGGCCGCGCTCTGGGTCGAGCCGCGGGACTGCCGCGATCCCAAGGACAACCGCTATCTCGAACTGGCGCTGGCGGCAGGGGCGAACGCGATCGTGACCGGCGACGAAGACCTGCTGGTGCTGCGTCCCTGGCGCGGCATCCAGGTGCTGCGCCCGGCCGAATTCCTTCAGTGGATCGAGCACGACCGGCGATAGGCTCTATAGCCGCATCGGTCAGCGGTGCGCTGGACGTCCGCTCGCCGGGACTGCGGGCGACGGCGCTACTGTTGAGGCGGCGTCACGTCCGCTCGCGCGCCACCGCTGCCAAGCCAGCAGCGCCACCGCCACCGCGAGCGGCGGCAGGATAGAGAGGTTCAGCGCCGCCCAGCCCCCGCCGGCGTGGACCGCCCCGGACAGGAAGGCGGTGCAGGCGACGGTGCCGAAGACGATCAGGTCGTTGGCCGCCTGCGCCCTGACGCGCTCGGCCGGGTCGTGCGCGGCGGAGAGCATGGTGGTGGCGGAGACGAACATGAAGTTCCAGCCGACGCCGAGCAGCGTCAGCGCCGCCGCGAAGTGCCAGAAGCCCTGCCCTTGCAGGCCCACGAGCACGCACAGCGCCGACAGCGCGGCGCCCGTGGCGGCGACCCGGGCCGTGCCGAACCGGGAGATCAGCCGGCCGGTGAAGAAGCCCGGCCCGTACATGGCGACGGCGTGCGCCTGTATGACGGTCGCGGAGGCGCCGATGCCGAAGCCGCAGAGCATCATCTCCACCGGCGTCGAGGTCATGATGAGGTTCATGGTGCCGAACGCGACCATGCCGGTGACGACGGCGGCGACGAAGGCCGGGCGGGCGACGATCTCCCGCACCGGCGCGCCGCCGGCGTTGCGGGGCGGCGGGGGCGGCAGCCGGGCGAAGGACAGCAGCGCGATGCAGAGCAGCGGCAGCAGCGCGAGCGTCAGGTAGGTGCCGAGGAACAGGTGCGGCACCACCATGTCGCGCGTGTGCTTGACGATCTCCGGCCCGAGCGCGGCGGAGAGCACGCCGCCCGTCATCACCAGCGAGATGGCGCGCGGCCGGTAGCCCGGCGTCGCCACCTCGGCCGCGGCGAAGCGGTAGTGCTGGCCGACGCCGAAGCCCAGGCCGGCGAACACGGCGCCCAGGCAGTAGACCGGGAAGCTGCCCCACCACACCCCGGCCGCGAAGGTGAGCGAACCGACCAGCGCCGCCACCGCGCCCAGGATGAAGCCGGGGCGCCGCCCGAGCCGGGCGAAGACGATGCCGGCCGGGATGGAGGCGGCCATGGTGGCGGTCATCTGGATGGCGACGGGCAGGGTCGAGAGCGACTTGTCCTCGGCGAGCGAGTGGCCGATCAGCGCCGCCATGACCGCTTGGCCGACGGTGCTGGCCTGCGTCAGCGCGGAGCAGAAGAACAGCAGCAGGACCTGCCGCTTCATGGCGCTCGGGGACGGCGCGTCAGAAATGGCTCCAACCTCCTTGCGGCAGCGGCACGGGCGCCCCGTCCGCGCCCAGCACCGACACTTCCGGCGGCCCGTCGGCGAAGGCGCCGACCGGCGTGACCGGCGTGCCGGCCGCCGCCGCACGGGTCAGCACCTCCTCCGACAGCGCCGGAGGAGCCGCGAAGAGGAGTTCGTAGTCGTCCCCGCCGGCGAGCACCAATGACAGCAGCGCGGGGTCCGTTTCGACCGCGGCGCGGGCCGCGTCCGACAGCGGCAGGGCCGCCGCGTCCACGGTGGCGGCGCATCCGGACGCGCGGCACAGGTGGCCCAGGTCCTGCGCCAGCCCGTCCGACACGTCCATCGCCGCCGTCGCCACGCCGGCCAGCGCGGCGCCCAGGGCCAAGCGCGGCTCCGGCAGCATGTACCGGCGCGCGAGGTGCCCGGCCGGGTCCGGCGCCAACTCCCCGCGCAGCACGCGCAGGCCGAGCGCGCCGTCGCCGAGCGTGCCGGACACCCAGAGGCGGTCGCCCGGCCTCGCGCCGCCGCGCAGCAGCGCCGCGCCGGGCGCGACGGTGCCGAGGATGGCGAGCGAGAAGGTCGCCGGCCCCGGCGTGGACACCGTGTCGCCGCCGAGCGCGTGGACGCCGAAGGCGCGGTTGTCCGCTTCCAGGCCGTCGGCGAAGGAAGCGGTCCATTCGTCGGGCGTGCCGCGCGGCAGCGCCGCGGTCAGCAGGTAGCCGAGCGGCGCCGCGCCCATGGCCGCGAGGTCGGACAGGTTCACGCGCAGCAGCTTGCGGCCGATCGTGTCCGGCGGGTCTCCGGGGAGGAAGTGGACGCCGGCCACCATCGCGTCCGCCGCCGCCACGAGTTGCCGCCCCGGCGGCGGGTCGAACACCGCGGCGTCGTCGGAGAGGTCGAGCGAGCCGGGGCCGGCGAGCCGCCGGAAGTGCCGCGCGATGAGCGAGAACTCGCCCGGCAGCGGCGGCGACGGCGGCACGGGGTCAGGCCCGGCCGGCGGCGGGGAACTCCTCGGGCCGCAGGGAGCGCGCCACGGCGTCGAGCACGCCGTTGGCGAAGCGCGGCTCCTCGCCGGAGAAGAAGCCGTGGGCGATGTCGAGGTACTCGTTGATCACCACCCGCGCCGGCGGCTGCGCGCCGCCCATGAGTTCCGCGGCGCCGGCGCGCAGCAGGGCGCGCAGCACCGGGTCTAGTCGCGGCATGGGCCAATCGACGCCGAGGTGGTTGGAGATGACGGTGTCCACAGCCTCGCCGTTCGCCGCCGCCTTGCGGACGATGGCGGCGAAGAGCGGCACGTCGGCCTCCGGCACGCGGCCGTCCTCGAAGCCGTCCTGGCCCGGGAGCGCGCCCAGGCGGTGGCGGATGAACTGGTCGATCACCGTTTCCGCCGCCTCGCCCGAGTGCTCGCTCTGGTAGAGCGCCTGCACCGCCGCGACGCGGGCGCCGGTGCGCGGCCGGCCGCCGCCGCTACTCCGGCGCGGCGCGTGTTTTCTGGCGCCGCTCACGCGAGCTTCCAACGCCGGCGCAGCGCCACTTGGCCGAGCAGCGCCTGCGCCGCTTCCGCGCCCTTGTTCATCCTGTTCTCGCCGGAGCGGGCCACCGCTTGTTGCAGGGTGTCCACCGTCAGCAGGCCGAAGCCGATGGCGGCGCCGGTTTCGGTCGAAAGGTCCATCACGCCCCGGCAGGTCTCCCGGCAGATGTGGTCGTAGTGGTCGGTCTCGCCGCGCACCACGCAGCCGAGCACCAGATAACCGTCGAAGCGCGTGCCGGTTTGCGACAGCGCCATGCGCAGCGCCGCCGGCAGCTCGAAGGCGCCGGCCACGTCCACCACCTCGACGCCCGCGCCGGCTTCGGCGAACACGCCTTCCGCGCCGCGGCGCATCCCGCCCACCACCTGTTCGTAGTACGGCGCCTGGATCACCAGCAGGCGCGGCGGCGGCCCCGGTATGGAAGGCGTCTCCCGCGAAACCGCGTCTATAGTGCTCACGCGCCCGGCCCTCCCTTGCGCAAAGGCCGGGTCTCGACCACCCGCAGCCCGTAGCCTTCCAGCCCCACGATCGGCCGCGGGTTGTCGGACAGCCGCACCATGTCGCGCACGCCGAGGTCGGCGAGGATCTGCGCGCCGATGCCGTAGTCGCGGATCTCGGGCGGCACCACGCGGCGGTCGCGGCCGCCGAGCCGGACCTGCTCGCTGACGCCGGTGGGGCGCCCGTCGCGGATCACCACGACGACGCCGCGGCCGGCTTCGGCGATCATCGCCATGGCGCTGTGCAGGTCGCCCGTGCCTGAGCCGGCGATGATGTCGTGCAGCAGGTTGGCCGCGTGCATCCGCACCATGGCCGGCGCGTCGCCGGCCGCGCCCGGTACGTCGCCCTTCACCAGCGCCAGGTGTTCGCCGTACTCCAGGGTGCTGGTGTAGACCACGAGGTGCCATTCGCCGCCCACCGCGTGGTCTATGTGGCCTTCCGCGACGCGGCGGACCAGGCGCTCGGTGCGGCGGCGGTGGCCGATCAGGTCGGCGATGGTGCCGAGCTTGAGGCCGTGGCGCTGGGCGAAGGCGACGAGGTCGGGCATCCGCGCCATGGAGCCGTCGTCGTTCATGATCTCGCAGATCACGCCCGAGGGGTTGAGGCCGGCGAGGCGCGCGAAGTCCACCGCCGCCTCCGTGTGGCCGGCGCGGACCAGGGTGCCGCCGTCGCGCGCCACCAGCGGGAAGACGTGGCCGGGGGTGACGATGTCGTCCCGCCCGGTTTCCGGGTTGATGGCGACGGCGACGGTGTGGGCGCGGTCGGCGGCGGAGATGCCGGTGGTGACGCCCTCGCGCGCCTCGATGGAGACGGTGAAGGCGGTCTGGTGCCGGGTGCCGTTGGCCTGGGCCATCAGCGGCAGGCCGAGCTTCTCCACGCGGCCGCGCGTGAGCGCCAGGCAGATCAGGCCGCGCGCGTGCTTGGCCATGAAGTTGATGGCCTCGGGCGTGGCGAACTGCGCGGGGATCACGAGGTCGCCCTCGTTCTCGCGGTCCTCGTCGTCCACCAGCACGAACATGCGCCCGGAGCGCGCCTCGTCCAGCAGTTCCTCCGTGGGCGACACGAAGTCGTGGAAGTGGACGCGCTGCGGCGGCGCTTCGGCGGTCGCGCCGGGCGGCGGAGTGGCGCTCATGCGGTCTCCTTCAGCCGGGCGACGTAGCGCGCCAGCGTGTCGATCTCGATGTTCACCAAGGAGCCCGGTTGCAGGGTGCTGAAGGTGGTGACGGCGGCGGTGTGGGGGATGATGTTGACCCCGAAGGCATCGCCGTCAACCTCGTTCACCGTGAGCGAGACGCCGTCTATCGCAATGGAGCCCTTGACCGCGACGAAGCGCGACAGGCCTGGCGGCAGGCGGAAGCGGTAGCGGACGGAGGCGTTCTCCGGCGTGGCGGACAGCACCTCGGCTACCCCGTCCACGTGCCCGGACACCAGATGGCCTCCGAGTTCGTCGCCCAATCGGAGCGAGCGTTCGAGGTTGATGCGGGTGCCCCCGCGCGCCCGGCCGAGGGTGGTCTTGGACAGCGTTTCGGCCGAGGCGTCCACCGCGAACCAGTCGCCGCCGAGTTGCACGGCGGTGAGGCAGACGCCGGAGCAGGCGATGGAGGCGCCGACCGCAGCCGGCGCCGGCTCGGCCAGGAAGGCGGGCGAGGTGCCGATGACCAGGCGCATGTCGTGCCCGCCGCCGATGGGCTGGACCTCCCGCACCGTGCCGAGGTCGGTCACGATTCCTGTGAACATGGCGGCCCGCTGTCCTCGCATCGCTCGAATTCGGTCAACCAGTCTTCGCCCACGGCGCGGCTGGCCACGCGGCGGAATCTGGGCATGGCGGACAGGCTTTTCAGCGGCAAGGGGCGTACGGCGGGCAATCCGTCGCCGCCCATGACGCCCGGGGCGTGGAACCACGCGACCCGGTCCACCAGCCCGGCCCGCAACAGCCCGGCGGCCAGGCCGGCGCCGCCCTCCGCCAGCACCCGCGTCACGCCCCGCTGGGCCAGGGCGCCGAGCAGGGCGGCGAGGTCCACCCCCCCTTCTCTCGCACGGATCGGCAGGATCTCGACGCCGGCTTCGAGGTAGGGCGCCAACGCCGCCGGCGGCTGCCCGGTGCGGGTGGCGATCCAAGTTGGGGCGGCGAACGCGGTCGCGACCAGCCGGGAGGCGAGCGGCGTCCTGAGCCGCGTGTCGGCCACCACCCGCGCGATGGGCACGCGGGCCATGCCGGGGACGCGGCAGGTGAGGTCCGGGTCGTCGGCCAGGACGGTGCCGCTGCCCACCAGCACCGCGTCGTGGGTGGCCCGCAGCCCGTGCGCCGCCCGGCGCGCGGCGGCGCCGGTGATCCAGCGGCTCTCCCCCGTGGCGGTGGCGATCCGCCCGTCCAGGCTGGTGGCGAGCTTCAGGGTGACGAGCGGCAGGCCGAGGGTGATGCGACGGACGAAGCCGGCGATGACGGCGCGGGCCTCGGCTTCCAGCAGTCCCGCCTCCACGGCGATCCCGGCGTCCCGCAACCGGCGGAGGCCGCGCCCGTCCACCCGCGGGTCCGGGTCGCCGGTCGCCACCACCACGCGCGAGACGCCGGCGGCGACCAGCGCGTCGCAGCAAGGGGGCGTGCGGCCCCAGTGCGAGCAAGGCTCCAGGGTGACGTACACGGTCGCGCCCCGGGCCGCTTCCCCCGCGCGCACCAGAGCCTCCGTCTCGGCGTGCGGGCGGCCGCCCGGTTGGGTCCAGCCGCGCCCGACCACCGAGCCGTCGCGCACGACCACGCAGCCGACCGAAGGGTTCGGCCAGGTGCTGCCGAGGCCCCGTCGCGCGAGCGACAGGGCGGCGCGCATGTGGTGGAGATCGTCGGGGGCAGCCATGCAGGGCGGTTTGAGCGCGGGGGCGGGCGGTTCGGCAAGGGCCGGGGCCCTGTCGGCCGGCGCCGCCGGGCATGCGTCCCCACGGGGAAGCGGCCCGGCTCCCGGTCAGGGCTTCGGCCAGACCCCCGGCAGCCGCGTCGCCAGCCAGCGCGCGAGGGCGGCGTTCACCGCGGCGGGCTTCTCCTGCGCCATCCAGTGGCCGGAGGCGACGGTCGCTTCCGTCAGGTCGGCGCAGTCCCGCCGCATCGGCTCGGCGAGGCGGGAATCGATCGTCTCGCAGACTTGGTCGTGGGCCGCGTGCAGGAACAGCACGGGCATGGACAGCCGCCCTCCCTCGGGCGCGGCCGCGGCGTAGGCTTGGTTGCTGGCGTGGTTCATGTACCAGGCGCAGGGGCCGGCGAAGCCGTTGCGGCCCAGGGCGGCGGCGTAGCGGTGCATCTCCGCCTCGGTCGCCAGCACGGCGGGGTCGCGCGGCACGTCCGGCGCCCGGCCGGCGCCGCCGAACCAGCCGCCGTCGCGCCGGATCGTGGCGGTGCGGGCGGGCTTGCCGCGGGCCGCCGCGTTGCCGGCGCGGAACAGCGCCCGGACGGTGGCGGCGGGATCGGCCTCGAAGGCGGCGACCGCGGCGGCGCAGTCCTCCTCATAGGCGAGCAGGTAGTCCCACTGGCCGGCGGGGCAGTCCGCCTCCGGGTAGGTTTCCCGATCCACGAGGGGGATGACGTTCGGCGGCGCGAAGCCGCCGGCGATGTAGGGCACGCACAGGCTGGCCACGCCGTGGCAGCGCCCGGCGTGGTGCGCGGCGAGGCTCCACACCACCGGGCTTCCCCAGTCGTGCCCGACCCAAACGGCGCGCTCGCGGCCTAGCCCGTCGAGCAGTTCGAGCATGTCGCGCACGATCGGCCGCATCGTGTAGTCTTCCCGCCGCGCCGGCACGGAGGAGCGGCCGTAGCCGCGCATGTCGGGCGCGACGCAGCGGAAGCCGAGGGCGGCGAAGCAGGGCAGTTGGTGGCGCCAGCTCTCGGACAGTTCCGGCCAGCCGTGGACGAAGACGATGAGCGGCGCGTCCTCGGCGCCGCAAGCGAGGTAGAAGCTGGCGTGGCCCGAAGGGCCGCGTAGCACGTGCTCCGTGACGTCGTGGGGCATCATGCGGCGGCGCTCCTTTCCACCGGGCCGGGCGCGGCTACCCCGGCTCCAACTCGCCCAGGAACGCCCGGAAGTCCTTCGCCTCGCCGAAGTTGCGGTACACGCTGGCGAAGCGGACATAAGCCACTTGGTCCACCGCGCGCAGCGCCTCCATCACGATCTCGCCGATCTGGCGCGACGTGACCTCCGAATCCGCTTCCACCTCCAGCTTGCGCTGGATGCCGTTGACGATGCGCTCGATCCGGTCCTCGTCCACCGGCCGCTTGCGCAACGCGATGCGGATGGAGCGGGCGAGCTTCTCGCGGTCGAAGGGCACGCGGCGTCCGTCGCTCTTGAGCACCGTCAGCTCCCGGAGCTGCACCCGCTCGAAGGTGGTGAAGCGGCTGTGGCAGCCGGGGCAGGAGCGGCGGCGGCGGATGGCAGCGCCCTCCTCGGCCGGGCGGCTGTCCTTCACCTGCGTGTCGTCCCGACCGCAATAGGGGCAGCGCATCCCGGCCTTCTCCTTCTTCTTGTAACTAGTCCCGGTATATCGGGAAGCGCCCGCACAGCTCCAGGACGCGCGCCTTCACCGAAGCCTCGACGGCGGCGTTGCCCTCGGCCGCGTCGTTGGCGCGGGCGAGGCCGTCCAGCACCTCGCCGATCAGCCGGCCGACCTCGCGGAACTCTGCCTCGCCGAAGCCGCGCGTGGTGCCGGCGGGCGTGCCGAGGCGGACGCCCGACGTCACCATCGGCTTCTCCGGGTCGAAGGGGATGGCGTTCTTGTTGCAGGTGAGGTGGGCGCGGTTCAGCGCCGCCTCGGCCGCCTTGCCGGTCACGCGCTTCGGCCGCAGGTCCACCAGCAGGAGGTGGTTGTCCGTGCCGCCGGTGACGAGGTCGAGTCCCTGGCCGCGCAGCTCCTCCGCGAGCGCCTTCGCGTTGGCGACGATCGCCTTGGAGTAGGCGCGGAACTCCGGCCGCAGCGCCTCGCCGAAGGCCACCGCCTTGGCGGCGATCACGTGCATCAGCGGCCCGCCCTGGAGGCCGGGGAAGACGGCGCTGTTGAACTTCTTCGCCAGCGCCTCGTCGCTCGTCAGGATCATGCCACCGCGCGGGCCGCGGAGCGTTTTGTGCGTGGTGGTGGTGGCGACGTGGGCGTGCGGGAAGGGCGAGGGGTGCGCGCCGCCCGCCACCAGCCCGGCGAAGTGCGCCATGTCCACCATGAACAGCGCGCCCACCTCGTCCGCGATCTGGCGGAACCGGGCGAAATCCCACTGCCGCGCGTAGGCGGAGCCGCCGGCGATGATGAGCTTCGGCCGGCTCTCGCGGGCGATGCGGGCCACCTCCTCCATGTCGATGAGCTGGTCCTCGCGCCGCACCGTGTAGGGCACGGGCTTGAACCACTTGCCCGACAGGTTGGCGGGCGAGCCGTGCGTCAGGTGCCCGCCGGCCGCGAGGTCGAGGCCCATGAAGGCGTCGCCCGGCTGGAGCAGGGCCAGGAACACGGCTTGGTTCGCCTGCGCGCCGGAATGCGGCTGCACGTTGGCGAAGCCGCAGTTGAACAGCTTCTTGGCGCGCTCGATCGCCAGGGTTTCGGCCTCGTCCACGAACTCGCAGCCGCCGTAGTAGCGCCGGCCGGGATAGCCTTCGGCGTACTTGTTGGTCAGCACCGAGCCCTGCGCCTCCAGGACGGCGCGCGAGACGATGTTCTCGGAGGCGATCAGCTCGATGCCGTCCTGCTGCCGGGCCAGCTCGCGGCCGATGGCGGCGGCGAGGTCCGGGTCGGCTTCGGCGAGCGAGGCGCCGAAGAAGCGGGCGGGGCTGGAAGCTGGGCTGGTTTCGTTCATGGATTCATGATCCCGGCGAAGGGTCAGGCGGAAGGAGCTTGGCGAGGCGCTTGTCGTGCCGCCCGCCCTCATATGGTGTGGACAGGAAGGCTTTGAGCGCGTCCAGCGCCACCTCCGGCCCGACCAGGCGGGCGCCGAAGGCGGCGACGTTGGCATCGTTGTGGGCGCGGGTCAGCCGCGCTTCGGTGGCGTCGTGCAGCACGGCGGCGCGGATGCCCTTGTGGCGATTGGCGGCGATGGCCATGCCGATGCCGCTGCCGCAGACCAGAACGCCGAAGCGGGCGCGCCCGTCCTGCACGGCGGCGCAGACGAGGTGGGCGAAGTCCGGGTAGTCCACGCTCGCCGCCTCGTTGGTGCCGAAGTCGAGCAGTTCGTGTCCGCCGGCGGCCAACGCCTCCTGCAACGCCCGCTTGAGCGGCAGCCCGGCGTGGTCGCCTCCAATGGCGACGGGGGATTGGGGAGCGGGGGCCATCCGCCGAGGATACCACCTCCTGTGGCGGGCCGGAACGCCGTACCCAAGGATTGGTGTCGAGCCGTGGCGCGCCCGGGGGGCCGGTTCGCGCTTGGCGGATCGGCGGTTGCGGAGCCCGCGGCGCCTCAGCCACCATCGTTGCGCCCGCCGCGCCTTTCCGGCGGCGGGCGCAACGATGGGGAGGGAACAGGATGCAAGGGATCTCACGCCGGCACTTCTTCGGCGCCGTGTGCGGCGGCTGCCTCGCCGTCCGCGAGGGCTTCCGCGCCACGCCGGTCCAGGCGCAGGCCGGGGGCACGGCGGCCGCGGCCGGCCCCGTCCGGACCTCCCGCTTCGGGCCCAACGACACGCTCGGCAACATGAACCTGCTGACGCCGCAGAAGGTGCAGGAGGCGGCCCGGCTGGTGACGCAGGGCCGCGCCTACCCGATGGGCATCGTGGTGGACCGCTCCACCCCCGCCTTCCCGCCGCGCAGCGTCGGCGTCACCGTCCTGATGCCGGGCCAGGAGGGCGGCCAGACCTTCGGCAACAACAAGATGTCCTACGTGGACGACATGATCTCGGGCTGGCTCGGCGTCGGCACCCAGATCGACACCTTCGCCCACCTCGGCGTGGACTACACCTTCTACAACGGCAACAAGGCGCAGGACTTCGTCCGCACCACGGGCGTCACCAAGCTCGGCGTGGAGAACGTGCCGCCCATGGTCACGCGCGGCGTGCTCGTGGACCTGGCGAAGTTCAAGGGCAAGCCGCGCCTCGACGGCGGCGAGCTGGTGACGGCGGACGAGCTGCGCCAGGCGATGCAGCAGCAGAACGTGCGCGTCACGCCAGGGGACGCGGTGGTGCTGCACACCGGCTGGCTTTCGACGCTGCCCGAGAACCCGAAGCGGTTCGGCGACGAGGAGCCGGGCATCGACGGCGCCGGGGCGCAGCTGCTGGCCGGGATGCAGCCCTGCGCGGTCGGCGCCGACACCTGGGGCGTGGAGTGCGTGCCCTTCAAGGACCCGAACGTGGTCTGGCAGGGCCACCAGATCCTCTTGGCCCAGAACGGCATCCACATCCTGGAGAACCTCGACACCTCCGCCCTGGTGCGGGACGGGGTGTCGGAGTTCATGTTCACGCTCGGCCAGCCGCGCTACCGCGGCGCGGTGCAGGCGATCATCAACCCTGTGGCGATCCGCTGACGGGCGGGGGCGAGCGCCTACCCTTTGTCGCCTAGGACCGCGCGGCGGACGATCTCGTTCACGCGCACCTGCCAGCCGCGACCGGACGCTTGGAGCGCGTCCAGCACGTCGCGGTCGAGCCGGATGGAAACGAGGCGCTTGGTGGGCGCCTTCTGCGGGCCGCGCGCCCGGCGCCGGGCGTGGGCGGCGGCGACGGCCGGGACCACCTCGGCGGCGGGCAGGGCGGCAGCGAAGTCGGCTCCCGTCCATTCGGGGTTGTCGGGGTCGGCGGCGATGCCCCGCTGGATCGCCTCCTCTTCCTCCGGGGTGGGTGCCCTAAGCTTCGGCTTCATAGCGTTTCAACTCCTTCGCGCTCGCCCGTCGTAAGCTGATGACGCGCAGGCCCCGGCGGCGGATCGTGAAGACCAGGACGTGCAGCCTGTCCCCGATCGGCGCCATGCCGACGAGCCGAACCTCGCCGTAGTCGGCGCGGAGGTCGGCCCGCACCAAGGCGGCAGACCAGTCAAAGCCTTCGGCTTCCGTGAAATCAACGCCGTGCTTGGCGAGGTTCGCGGCGCGTTTGGCTTCGTCCCACCTGTAGGCCACGCGCAAATTGTAGCTGCAATCTGGCGTGGACGTAAAGCTGATCGTGGAAGCGGGGCCTTCGCTCTCAACGGTCCGCGCCGAGGCGACTCGCGGAGTCAGCAATCCCGCGGCTGCCCGCCGAGGCGCCTACCGGAGGCGCTTTGCGCCCGCCCGCCCGGCGTGGCACGACTACCGCCTGAACCGCAGCGCCGCCCAGGCGACACGACGGAGGGGACGATGAGCCGGCCGACCTCGACCAACCCCGAGACCCTCGCGCTCCACGGCGGCAGCCACCGGGCGGAGACGACCACCGGCGCCGTCGCGGTGCCGATCTACCAGACCACCTCCTACCAGTTCCAGGACACCGCCCACGCCGCGCGGCTGTTCGGCTTGCAGGAGATGGGCAACATCTACACCCGCATCATGAACCCCACCTGCGACGCGCTGGAAACGCGCCTCGCGGCGATGGAGGGCGGGGCGGCGGCCTTGGCGCTGGGGTCGGGCCAGGCGGCTAGCGCCTTTTCGGTGATGAACCTGTGCGAGGCGGGCGACAACGTCGTGTCCTCGACCGACCTCTACGGCGGCACCTGGAACCTTTTCGCCAACACGCTGAAGCAGTTCGGCGTCGAGACGCGGTTCGTGGACCCGGCCGACCCGGAGAACTTCCGCCGCGCCACCGACGCGCGCACGCGCTGCTACTACGCGGAGACGCTGCCCAACCCGAAGCTCCAGGTCTTCCCGATCGGCGAGGTGGCGACCATCGGCCGCGAACTCGGCGTGCCGCTCATCATGGACAACACGGCGGCGCCGGTGATGTGCCGGCCTTTCGACCACGGCGCGGCGGTGGTGATGTACTCCACCACGAAGTGGATCGGCGGGCACGGCACCGCCATCGGCGGCGCGGTGATCGACGGCGGCAACTTCGACTGGGCGAAGTGGGGCGACCGCTTCCCGACGCTCAACAAGCCGGACCCGAGCTACCACGGCGCGGTGTGGACGGAGGCCACGAAGCCGATGGGGCCCGTGGCCTACATCGTGCGGATGCGCACCTGCCTGCTGCGCGACATGGGCGCGCCGCTCGCGCCCTTCAACGCGTTCCTGGCCATCCAGGGTCTGGAGACCTTGCCGCTCCGGATGGAGCGCCACAACGCCAACGCTACCCGCGTCGCCGGCTGGCTGGCCGGGCGGGAGGGCGTGACCAAGGTGATCCACCCGAGCCTGATGCAGGGCGAGGCCAAGCGCCGCGCCGACGCCTACCTCAAGGGCGGCTACGGCAGCCTGATGGGCTTCGAACTGGCCGGGGGCGCCGAGGCGGGGGCGCGCTTCATCGACGCGCTGAAGCTGTTCTACCACGTGGCCAACATCGGCGACGCGCGCTCCTTGGCGATCCACCCGGCGACCACCACGCACAGCCAGCTCTCGTTGGAGGACCAGGCGTTGTCGGGCGTGACCCCGGGCTACGTGCGGCTCTCGATCGGCATCGAGCACATCGACGACATCCTGGCGGACCTGGAACAGGCGCTCGCGGCGGCGTCCTCGCCCGCGCGGGCCAAGGCGGCCGAATGAACGCCGACCGACGCAGGGACGCGGCCGCCGGCGACATCGGCCGCGTCGAGTTCGCGCCGGAAGCGGCTGCGACGCCCGGCGCGTACCCCACCGTCCGGATGCGGCGGAACCGGCGCGACGCCTGGACGCGCCGCCTCGTCGCCGAGACCGCGCTGACCACGGACGACCTGATCTGGCCGGTCTTCGTCATGGAAGGCCGGGACGCGGAAACCCCAGTCGCATCCATGCCGGGGCAGGTTCGCGTCACGGTGGACCGCTTGGCCAAGCACGTAGAGAAGGCGGCGGAGCTGGGCATCCCCGCCGTGGCCCTTTTCCCCGTCACGCCCGCCGAAGCCAAGGACGCCGAGGGCACGGAGGCGCTAAACCCGGACAACCTGATCTGCCGCGCCGCGCGCGAGCTGAAGCGCGCCTTCCCGGAGGTCGGGCTGGTCGGCGACGTGGCGCTCGACCCCTACACCAGCCACGGCCACGACGGCGTCATCCGCGACACGCGCGTCGGCGCTTACGTCCACAACGACGACAGCGTTTCCGTGCTGGTCCGCCAAGCCGTGAACCAGGCGGAAGCCGGCATCGACGTGATCGCGCCGTCCGACATGATGGACGGCCGCGTCGGCGCCATCCGCCGGGCGCTGGACGCGGAAGGCTTCATCGACACCCGCATCATGTCCTACGCCGCCAAGTACGCGAGCGCCTTCTACGGCCCGTTCCGCGAGGCGCTGGGCAGCGCGCAGGCGCTCGTGGGCGACAAGAAGACCTACCAGATGGACCCGGCGAACTCGGACGAGGCGATGCGCGAGGTGGCGCTGGACCTCGCGGAGGGCGCCGACATGGTGATGGTCAAGCCGGGGATGCCCTATCTCGACATCGTGCGCCGGGTGCGGGAGCGCTTCGACGTGCCGACCTTCGCCTACCAAGTGAGCGGCGAATACGCGATGATCACGGCGGCGGCGAACAACGGCTGGCTCGACCGCGAGCGCGCCATGATGGAGAGCCTGCTGGCCTTCAAGCGCGCCGGCGCCAACGGCGTGCTGTCCTACTTCGCGCCCGAGGCGGCGCGGTTGCTGCGCGGCCGGTGACGCCGGAAGACGCCGCCCGCCTCCGCCGCGCCATCGCCCTCGCGCACGAAGCGAGAGCGCGGGGCGACGGGGCCTTCGGCGCGGTGCTGCTGGCCACGGACGGCGCGCCCCTGGCCGAAACCGGGAACCGGGCCGTCACCGAGGGCGACCCCACGGCGCACGCGGAGGTGGCCGCGATCCGCAACGCCGCCCGCGCGCACGGCAAGGAGCGCCTGTCCGGCGCCACGCTCTATTCGTCCACCGAACCCTGCGCCATGTGCGCCGCCGCGTCCTATGTCGCCGGGATCGGCCGCGTCGTGTTCGGGTTGCGCGAAGCCGACCTGCCGCGCGCCCGAGGCGGCCCCCTGCCCTGGCTGCCGGTGCAGCTCCCGGCGGCGAAGGTGGCGGCGCGCGGCCGGCGGCCGATGGCAGTGGAAGGCCCGTTCCTCGAAGACGAGGCCGCGGCGCCGCACGCCGGGCTGGGCGGAGGCGGCCCCGTCGCTTGACCCGCCCCGCCGGGACCGCGTGTGATCACGGGAAAGGCGGGAGGAACGGCGATGGCTGAGGGGCAAGACTGGCTCGGGCTCGCGGGCAAGATCGCGGTCGTCACGGGCGCGGCGGGCGGCATGGGGCGGGCGATGGCGGCCGGCTTCGCGGCGGCGGGCGCGGCGGTCGCGCTGCTGGATCGCGACGCGGCGGCCTGCGAGGCGCTGGCCGCTGACATGTCGGGCCAGGGCGCGCGGTGCGTGGCGCTCGGCTGCGACACCACGGACGAGGCGAGCGTGCGGGCGGCGGCGGAGGCGGTGGCCGCGCGCCTCGGCCCGGCCGACATCCTGGTGAACAACGCCGGCGTCCTCCGGCCCGGCCCGCTTTCCACCCTGCCGGTGGCGGAGTGGGACGCGCTGCTGGCGGTGAACCTCACCGGCTACCTGCTCTGCGCCCAGGCCTTCGGCCGCGGCATGACGGAGCGCGGCTCCGGCGCGCTGGTCCACATCGCCTCCATCGCCGCCTCCAACCCGCAGCCGCGCTCCGGCGCCTACAGCCCGAGCAAGGCCGCGGTCGCCATGCTGTCCCGGCAACTGGCGCTCGAATGGGGGCCGTCCGGCCTCCGCAGCAACGTGGTCAGCCCCGGCTTCATCCGCACGCCCATGTCGGAGGCCTTCTATGCCGCGCCCGGCATCAAGGAGCGGCGGGAGGCGATGCTCCCCAGCCGCCGCATCGGCACCCCCGCCGACATCGCCGACGCCGTGCTGTTCCTGGCCAGCCCGCGCGCCTCCTACGTCAACGGCGCCGAGATCCTGGTGGACGGCGGGCTCGGCACGGCGCTGATGGAGCTGACGCCGCGCCCGGGGTTCTGAGCGCCCAAACGCTCAAGCAACGGGAAAACCCACTTCACCAACCGGGTTGAGCCGAGGTGCTTTGCCAGCACCCGAATCGCGCCTCTCGTCCGAGGGCGGCGGGCGAGGGTCGGTGAGGACGTGAGGAACAAAGCCCCGCTCAGGCCGGGGCCGGATCGGCGACCCTTGCGGCGGCCGACGCGGCCCTCTCAATGACCGGGACATCCGCAGCGGCGGCCCCGCCCGCCGCTCCCTCGAAAAAGGCGCCGATGGCCCGGACGGACAGGTTCTCCCGCCCGAGGTCGTAGAAGCCGCAATGTCCGGCGCCCCGCACCACCAGGGGCGCGACCGCGGGGCACGCGTCCCAGTCGATCACCTCCATAGACTCCGCCGCCGGCACCAGCGGGTCGTCGCCGCCCATCAGCAGCAGGGTCGGCACGCGGATGTCCGGCAGAACGGCGGCGGGCCGCTCCATCTCGGTGAACACCTCGTAGGAGGGGTAGCCGAAGCGCGGCGCCGTCACGGTCGCCTCGAACTCGTGCAGGGACGTGGCGCGGGCGGCGGCGCGGCGGAGGTCGGCGTCCAGGTCGCGCGCGGGCACCGCCAGCACCTCGGCCCGGTACAGCGCCAGCAACGCCCGGCCGAGCACCGCGTTGGCGTCGATCGCTTGGTGCGCCACCTCCGGCTGGAGCGGTGGGCAGATCGCGGCACCGGCCAGGATGGGCGCCACGTCCCGCCGCTCGCCCTCGCGCGCGAGCAGCAGGAGGGCGAGCGCGCCGCCGAGCGACCATCCGGCCACCACGATGCCCCTCCCGGTCAGGGCGTCCGGCAAGGCCGACAACGCCGCCGCGAGGTCGGCCGAGCGGCCCAGGTGGTAGTGGCTGGTGCTGCGCGACCGGCTCTTGGCGCTGCCGCGCAGGTTGATCCGGAGCACCGGGAAGCCGCGGCGCAGCAGACCCGCGGCGTGCTCGCGCAGGTAGGGATCGTCCTCGCTGCCCGTCAGCCCGTGCACCAGCGCGGCGAGCGGCTTCGCGGGCGACCCCGCGGCGGACGGCAGGTGCAGGGTCGAGGCCAGCGCGTCGCCATCCGGCAGCGGCAGCCACAACCGATGGCCCGGCGGCAGCGCCGCGGGGATCGGCCAGCGCAGGGCGCGCACGGTCTGGAGGGTGCCGCCGAACCAGGGGGGACGGGGCCGGAGCGTGACGGAACGAGGGTTCATGCCGGCCCAACGCGCGACGCCCGCCGCCGGGTTCCCCGCCGCCTTGCCAGCCCCCCCGCGGCGGGTCCAAACCCGGAGATGAGAAAGGAAACAAAGCCGCCATGGACCAGCCGCTCCGCCGCGCCGAAGACCACCCCGAGATCCGCGAGGAGGTCGCCAAGCTCTGCGCCCGCTTCCCCGGCGAATACTGGCGCAAGCTGGACGCGGAGCGCGCCTACCCCACCGAGTTCGTGCAGGCGCTGACGGAGGCCGGCTACCTCGGCGCCCTGATCCCGGAGGAATACGGCGGCGCCGGCCTGCCGCTCTCGGCCGCGGGCGCCATCCTGGAGGAGATCCACCGCGCCGGCTGCAACGCCGCCGCCTGCCACGCCCAGATGTACATCATGGGCACCATCCTCCGGCACGGCAGCCCGGAGCAGAAGAAGCGCTACCTGCCCAAGATCGCCACCGGCGAGCTGCGCCTCCAGGCCTTTGGCGTGACGGAGCCCACCAGCGGCAGCGACACCACCATGCTCCGCACCTTCGCGAAGCGGGAGGGCGACAAGTACGTCGTCAACGGCCAGAAGATCTGGACCAGCCGCGCCGAGCATTCGGACCTGATGCTGCTGCTCGCGCGCACCACGCCGCGGGAGCAGATCTCGAAGCGCACGGAGGGCCTCTCCACCCTCATCGTGGACATGCGGGCGGCGCTCGGCAACGGCCTGACCATCCGGCCGATCCGCACCATGATGAACCACAACTCCTGCGAGCTCTTCTTCGACAACATGGAGGTGCCGGCGGAGAACCTCGTGGGCGAGGAGGGCCGCGGCTTCCGCTACATCCTGGACGGCATGAACGCCGAGCGGCTGCTGATCTCGGCCGAGTGCATCGGCGACGCCAAGTGGTTCATCGACAAGGCGGTGGGCTACGCCAAGGAGCGCGTGCTGTTCAACCGGCCGATCGGCCAGAACCAGGGCGTCCAGTTCCCCATCGCCCGCGCCTACGCGCAGATGCGCGCCGCCGAGGCGCTGCTGCGCCTGGGGTTCGAGAAGTTCGAGGACGGCCTGCCCTGCGGCGAGGAGGCGAACATGGGCAAGATGCTCTCCGCCGACGCCTCGTGGGCCGCGGCGGAGGCCTGCATCCAGACCCACGGCGGCTTCGGCTTCGCCGAGGAGTACGACGTGGAGCGCAAGTACCGCGAGGCGCGGCTGTACCAGGTGGCGCCGATCAGCACCAACCTGATCCTGAGCTACGTCGGCGAGCACGTGCTCGGCCTGCCGCGGAGCTACTAGCCATGCGGTCGCGCAGCACCGCAGCGCAGCGCAGCGCAGCGAGGAGCGTGAATCGCATGGCGAATGAGACGACCGCCTCGCGCCCGCTCGAAGGGCTTTTCGTCGTTTCCATGGAGCAGGCGGTCGCGGCGCCCTACTGCTCGTCCCGCTTGGCCGACGCGGGGGCGCGCGTGGTCAAGATCGAGCGGGCCGAGGGCGACTTCGCCCGCGGCTACGACGCGGTTGCGCGCGGGCAGTCCAGCTACTTCGTGTGGCTGAACCGCGGCAAGGAGAGCATCGCGCTCGACATCAAGGAGCCGGGGGACAAGGCGCTGCTGGCGCGGATGCTGGCCCGCGCCGACGTGTTCATCCAGAACCTCGCCCCCGGCGCCATGGCCCGCGCCGGCTTCGGCAGCGCCGCGCTGCGCGAGAAGCATCCGCGCCTCATCACCGTGGACATCTCCGGCTACGGCGAGGAGGGCGAGTACGCCGGCATGAAGGCCTACGACCTGCTGGTGCAGGCGGAGAGCGGCCTCGCCTCCGTCACCGGGCGGCCGGAGGGGCCGGGGCGCGTCGGCGTCTCGGCCTGCGACATCGCCTGCGGCATGAACGCCCACGCCGCGGTGCTGGAGGCGCTGATCCACCGCGGCGTGACCGGCCGCGGCAAGGGCATCGCGGTGTCGCTGTTCGACGGCATGGCGGACTGGATGACGGTGCCGCTGCTCCAGTTCGAGGGCACAGGCAGGGAGCCGCCGCGCATCGGCTTGGCCCATCCGTCCATCTGTCCTTACGGCGCTTTCGCCACCAAGGACGGCTCGCTGGTGCTGATTTCCATCCAGAACGAGCGCGAGTGGGTCTCCTTCTGCGCGCACTTCCTGGACGAACCGGACCTGCCGCAGCGCGAGGGCTTCCGCGTCAACAACGAGCGCGTGGCCAATCGCCCGGTGGTGGACGCGCACATCGGGCGCATGTTCGCCTCCCTCACGCGCGACGAGTGCGCGGCCAAGCTCCGCCGCTCCAACACGGCGTACGGCTTCGTCAACGACTGCGCCGGCCTGCGCGACCACCCGGCGCTGCGGCGCGTCGCGGTGGAGACGCCGGAAGGGCCGGTGGCGGTCAACGCGCCCGCGGCGCGGCTCTCGGACGGCGTGCGCGCGCTCGGCCCGGTGCCGGCGCTCGACGCGCACGGCGCGGCGCTGCGGGCCGAATTCGGCGGCTGAGGGGTCAGCGGCGGCGCGGCGTCGCCGCCGCCTCGGCCACTTCTTGGGGGCGCGGACGCGCGGCCCGGTCGGCGCGGCGGGCCACCGCGATCTCCGCCGGGACCGGGTCGAGGAGCCCCCTGCCCGCCACGGCGGCGCGGCTCCCGCGCTGCGAAAGGCCCAGGGCGACGGCCTGAAAACCGATGCCCGACGCGGTCGGCGACGGCCGGCCGCCGGCGCCGCCCCACG
Organism: Craurococcus roseus; assembly: GCF_039523795.1. NCBI lineage: Bacteria > Pseudomonadati > Pseudomonadota > Alphaproteobacteria > Acetobacterales > Acetobacteraceae > Craurococcus > Craurococcus roseus. The sequence goes on from NZ_BAAAFZ010000055.1 coordinate 53,994, forward strand.
CCTCGAACATCGCGTCGCGTTCGCGCTCGGCGGCTTCGCGCAGGCGCTCCGCCGCCAAGCGGTGCGCCATGCCGGGCCACGCCGCCAGCACCTTCAAGCGGTAGGCTTCGGCGCGCTCGGGTGTCTGCGAGTGGTAATGCGCCGCCGCGCGCTCCCAGTTGCGCGCGTTCTGGTGCAGGCGGGTGAGGAAGAGGCCCGCGTAGAGCGCGTTCGCCATCGGGTCGAAGGCTTCCTCCAGGCTGGCGAAGGCGCGCGGGTGGTGGTGCAGGTTCACTTGCAAGCAACCCACGTCGATCACCGTGACGCCGCGCGCCTGCAAGGCGCGCACGGCGGCGATGGCGGCCTCCTTGGTTTCGAAGAAGCGGCCCTGGCCTTGGGCGTTGATCGTCCACGGCCAGGACACGCCGGCGCCCGTGCGCGGGTCTGGCCGGCCGGACTCGACGCGCGCGATGGCGTGGAGCAGCGCGGCCGGCAGGCGGTGCTCCCGCTCCGCGGCGAGGATGGCTTGGCGGCAGAGCTGCCCCGGATCGGTCGCCGGCCCCGCGCCGCGCGTCGCCGAGGCGGGCGCCGCGCAGGACAGGGACAAGGCGATGACGCTCGGCAGCAGCAAACGGCGCAAAGGGGGCCCTCCCGGTGGACGGACCCGGGCGGGCCCGCGATGCGTTTCCGTCGCGGCGAACGGGCGGTCCGAGGCCCGACGCACGCCACGCCGGCGCGGCCGGGCCGCGCCGTGCCCCGGATGGTCGCACCGCGAATCGGGCGCTTCCGGGGCATGCGTAGGGCAGTCGCACGAACGATGCGAAGATGGAAGGGCGTGGCGCTTCACCCTCTCGTCAGGCGCGCCGAGGTTCGACCCGGCGGACGGCTAGCGCAGGAAGGACCAGTCCATGCCGCGCAACGTCGCAATCAGCGTCGTGAGATCGGCCTGCAACGCCGCCATGCCAGGCAAGCGCTCGATCCGCTCCTCGTTCATGTAAAGCGGCCGCGCGACCTCGATCTGCAAGGCGTGGACGCCATCACGCGGGCGGCCGTAGTGGCGGGTGACGTAGCCGCCGGCATACGGATCGTTGCGGCGCACGCGGTAGCCCATGTCGGACAGCGCTTCTTCCACCAGCCGCGTCGCGCGCGGCGCGCAGGAGGTGCCGTGGGCGTCGCCCAGCACGAAATCCGGCGGGTTGCCGGCCTGCGCGGGGTGCGTGGGCATGGAATGGCAGTCGATGAGCAGGCAGCAGCCAAACTCGTCGCGTGTTTCGGCGATCAGCGCCGCCAGCGCGGCGTGGTAGGGCTGCCAGAAACGGCGGATGCGCCCCTCCGCTTCGCGGAAGGTGAGCTTGCGCCGGTACACCGGCTCGCCCGTCGCCACCACGCGGGCGATGGTGCCGAGCCCGGCGCCGACGCGTGGGCTGGCCGTGTTCACCCACGGGGGCAGCGGCTCGTCGAACATGCCCGGGTCGAGTTCCCAGGGCTCGCGGTTCACGTCGCAGAACACGCGCGGGAAGGTGGCCGCGAGCAGCGGCGTCCCGAAGCCGGGCGCCGCGGCGAACAGTTCGTCCACGAACCCGTCCTCGCTGCGGCGGAGCGCCACCGGGTCGAGCCGCGCCGCGGCGACGAAGCTGGCGGGGTAGGCGCGGCCGGAATGCGGCGAGGCGAAAACGAGCGGCACGGCCGGCGTGCCCCCGGCCGGACGGGTCAGGAGGTAAGGCGGCGGCGCGCACGCCTCCTCGTCGGGCGTGGACAGGGGCGCGCCGGGGGTGAGGTCGGGGGGCAGATCCATGGCAGGTCGGCGATAAGGCCATAGGCAAGTACGTCCGGCAAGGCGAGGACTCTTGCCGGTCCCCCGGCGGCGCGGTAAACACCCGGCGGGCCGGGCGATTAGCTCAGCGGGAGAGCGTCCCCCTGACACGGGGAAGGCCAGTGGTTCAATCCCACTATCGCCCACCACTTTTCAAGCACTTGGCGCGGGCGGCGGCGGAACCGGACGCCTCGGCCGCGCAGGCGGCAGCGGCTCCATCCCGGTTCAAAGCGCATCCAGCAGCCGCCAGCCGCCGTCCCGGGCGCGTCGCCTCGTCGTCTTCTGACCGGCCTTCTTCAACGCCGACCCTCCTACCGGGCGCGCGGAGAGGGCGGTTGTTCCCGCCGGGATGGCCCGTGAGGCCGGCGGCCGTCGGCCGGCGACACTTAGCGCGGGCGCCGCCGCTTGCTACCAAGCGGATCGCGGACGGGCCGGGCGGGTCGCCACGGCTCACGGGCGCTCTTGGCTTCTTGTTCCGCCGTGAAAGGCGAAGCACGTGGGGGGCCGCCGAGATCGTTTTTGAACGCCACTGCGCACAGGGGAGGAAAGCGTGGCCTCGTATCTCTTGATCACGGACGGCCAACTCGGGGCATTCGCGGCAGCGGCGCGCGAGAAAGGCTTCGAAGCGTCCGACTTCGAGCTTCAGGAAGAGGTGTTCGACCCCCAAACGGCCGAGGTCGAAGCGCGGAAGGGCGATGTGGGCGTGAGGTGCCTGCGGACGGACGCGGTCACGGTCTACCCTCTCGGTGACGGCTCGGACTGGACCGCGAGCTTCGCCGCCGACCTCGGCGGCGGCAAGTTCGGCGACCTGCCCGGATGATGACGGCACCTGCGGCGACGCCGGAGACGCCGGCGGGGCTGTTCTTCCCTTCGCACGCCCACGGCCGCCCGCGGGCACGGGCGTCGCGGCCACCGGCCGTCGACGCGCAGAGCGATCCGGACGGCTGAACCCATGGCCCCGCCGCTTCTCCTTTTGCAAGACGCCCGTTTCTCGGTCGGCACGACCGCCCTGTTGCGGGACGCCACCCTCGCGGTGTCGCCCGGCGAGCGGCTCGCCCTGGTGGGCCGCAACGGCTCCGGGAAATCCACCCTGCTACGCATCGCCGCGGGCTCGCTGGCGCCGGAAGACGGTACCCGATTCCTCCAGCCCGGCGCCACGCTGCGCTACCTCGCGCAGGAGCCGGATTTCGGCGGGGCGAAGACGGCCCTTTCCTACGTCGAAGCGGGACTGGGACCGGGCGACGACACCCACCGGGCACGGTACCTCCTCGAGCAGCTCGGCCTGACGGGCGACGAGGACCCGCGGCGCTTGTCCGGCGGGGAGGCCCGACGGGTCGCGCTGGCGCAAGCCCTGGCTCCCTCGCCCGACATCCTGCTGCTCGACGAACCGACGAACCACTTGGACCTCCCGGCGATCTCCTGGCTGGAAGCCGAGTTGGCCGCGTCCCGCTCGGCGCTGGTGCTGGTCAGCCACGACCGGCGCCTCCTCCAAACGCTGTCCCGCGCGATGGTTTGGCTGGACCGCGGCGCCACCCGGCGGCTCGACGAGGGCTTCGCGTCATTCGAGGCTTGGCGCGACGCGGTGCTGGAAGAGGAGGAGCGCGAACGCCACAAGCTCGGGCGCCAGATCCTGCGCGAGGAGGACTGGCTCCGCTACGGCGTCACCGCGCGGCGCAAGCGCAACATGCGGCGCGTGGGCGAGCTGGCCGCGCTGCGGCAGCGGCGACGCGACGCCCTCCGGCCCCAGGGCGGCCCGCGCATGGCGGCGGCCGAAGCCTCCGGTTCGGGCACGCTGGTGATCGAGGCCCAAGGCGTCGCCAAGTCGCTCGGCGGACGGACGGTGGTGCGGGACTTCTCCACGCGCATCATGCGCGGCGACCGGGTGGGCATCGTCGGGCCGAACGGGGCGGGCAAGACCACGCTGCTCTCGCTGCTGACCGGCGCCATGCCGCCCGACTCGGGCGCGGTGCGGCTCGGCACGGGGCTGTCGACCGTCGGCCTCGACCAGAAGCGGGACAGCCTCGACCCGGCGGCCGGCTTGGCGGAGGTGCTGACGGGCGGAAGCGGCGACACGGTTTTCGTCAACGGCGTCCCGCGCCACGTCGTCGGGTACATGAAGGACTTCCTGTTCTCGCCGGACCAGGCGCGCACGGCCGTGGGCGTGCTGTCGGGCGGCGAGCGCGGGCGGCTGATGCTGGCCCGGGCGCTGGCGACGCCGTCCAACCTCCTGGTCCTGGACGAGCCGACCAACGACCTGGACCTGGAAACCCTCGACCTGCTCGAAGAGGTGCTGTCCGGCTACGGCGGCACGGTGCTGGTGGTGAGCCACGACCGCGACTTCCTCGACCGGGTGGCGACCTCGGTGATCGTCGCGGAGGGCGGCGGGCGCTGGCAGGAATACGCGGGCGGCTACAGCGACATGGTCGCGCAGAGGGGACGCGGCGTGGAAACGGAGCCGCGGGCGGCGCCCAAGGCCGCGGGTGCGGCGGCCGCGGCGGTTCGGCCGGCGGCGCGGCTTCCTCCCGCCCCGACGCGGAAGCTCAGGCCGCGCCAGATGCACGCCCTGCAATCGCTGCCGGGCAGGATGAAAACGCTGCGCGACGGCATCGGCAAGCTGCAGCAAGCGCTCTCCGACCCGGGCCTCTACGCCCGCGACCGCGCCCGCTTCGACAGGTTCACGGCGGCGCTCGCCGCGCAGCAGGCGGAGCTGGACGTGGCCGAGGAGGAATGGCTCGCCCTCGAACTCCTGCGGGAAGAGATCGAGAGCGCCTGAGCGGCGGCCCCCCGGAAGCACGTGGCGAAGCGAAGTCGTCGAGCGGGGCCGTCCGCCCCCCGGGCCGGCCGGTGGTGGGCAGCCGCTTGCCGCCGCATCCCCGATGCGATGCAATCCCCTGCCGCAGAGCTGCGCCAGAGCCGCCGGCGGGGTCGGAGGAGATGAGGATGCCGCACCGCCGACGGCTGATGGCGGTCCTCGCAGCTGGCGCCCTGTGCCGTCCCGCTGCGGCGGCCTCCCCCGACGGCCCCGCACCGGCGGGTGGGCCACCTTCATCCCGAAACGACGGAGCCCGGCCGATGTCCCAGGACGTCCTATCCCAACTGGCGCCCACCGGCGTGCTGCGCGCCGGCATCAACCTGGGCAACTTTCTCCTCGTCACCGGCCGCGGCGCCTCCGGCGAGCCGGAGGGCGTGTCGCCGGACATGGCGCGCGCCATCGCCGACCGGCTCGGCGTGCCGGTCCGCTACGTGCCGTATGCGAGGCCGGGCGAACTGGCGGACGCGGCCGGGACGGGTGCGTGGGACATCGGCTTGATCGGCGCGGAGCCGCAGCGCGCGGAGAAGATCGCGTTCACCGCCGCTTACTGCGAAATCGAGGCGACCTACCTGGTGCCGTCGGGATCGCCCATCGCCTCGGTCGCCGAGGTGGACCGCCCCGGGGTGCGGATCGCGGTCACCGCCCGGGCGGCTTACGACCTCTGGTTGGAACGCAACATCCGGAACGCGGCCCTGGTGCGGACGGACACCATCGACAGCGCCTTCAAGCGGTTCGTGGACGACGGGCTGGAGGCCCTGGCCGGCCTGCGGCCGCGCCTGCTGGCCGACGCGGAGGCGCTTCCCGGGTCCCGCATCCTCGACGGGAAATTCACCGCGGTGCAGCAAGCGATCGGCACCGCCCGCGCCAACGGGGCCGGGGCGGCGTTCCTGCGCGGGTTCGTCGAGGAGGCGAAGGCGTCAGGACTGGTCGCCCGCCTCATCGAGCGCCACAAGGTGCGCGGCCTTTCGGTGGCGCCGGCGGCCTAGCTCCCGACCGCGCGGCGCCCTCGCCCACAGGTCGCGGGCGTGTGGCGCGCTCGAGGCCCCGACACCCGCACCGCGCTCGGTCAGGCCCGCGTGGCGCCGGTTGTCGCGGCGCGAGAACGGCGGCCCAAGGTCCGCTCAGAACCGGTGGTACGGGTAGCAGCGGGCCCGGTCGAGGACGAGGCTGAAATGCCTGCCCAGGGCGCCGATGGCGTCGGCGTGCTCCGGGTAGGGATCGGCGTTCCCGGGGCCGACAACCATCGGGCTGCAAGCCGGGTCAACCCGTCCCGCCTGCGGCGGCAGCATCGCGGTGGCGAGCGCGTTCCCGTCCGCGTCGCGCAGCGTGAGGAACACCGGCATGGTGCGGCGGACGTGCGCCGCGCGCCCGATGTCCTGCTCGATGTAGGGGCCCGGCGCAGGCCTGTAGGCCTGCGAGGCCTGCTCCCGCGCCCGCCGGAAGTGCTTCTCGACGGCGTGGCGCATCAGCTCCGACTCCCGGGCGGCCTCGGCCTCCGTCTCGATCCGGAACCAAGTCTTCCGCCCCGCGGCGTCGCACACGTATTGCATGGCCGGCCGCCCTCCCGCGCGAAATGCGGGCCGAGGCTAACGAGAGGCGAGGCAGGAGGGAAAGGCCTTGTCTGCGGGAGCGGGCGGGCCGCCGTGCGGTCCTGCCGGGCACGCCGCCCGCGCTAACCCGGCCGCCCGAAGTCGAAGGCGACCTGGGCATCGTCCTCGCGCTCGCCCGCTCCGAAGCCGGACACGGCCACCCCGAGCAGCCTGACCTTCTTCTCGAGCGGGAACACGCCCCGGACCAGCTCGACGGCGGCGCCCGCCAGCGCCGGCCTGCTGCTGATAGGCCCCGCGCCGGTGCGGCTGCGGGTCAGGGTGCGGAAGTCGGCGTAGCGCACCTTCACCGTCACGGTGCGGCCGAAGGTTCCGGCCCCCTCGCACCACCTCCAGACCTCGTCCGCCAGGGCCTCGACCCCGGCCTCCACCTCGCCCGGGTCGCCGAGGTCCCGCGGGTAGGTGGTCTCGCTGCCCGCCGACTTGCGCGGCCTGTCCGGCCGCACGGGCCGGTCGTCTTCCCCGCGCGCGACGGCGTGGAGGTGCGCCGCGGCCGCCTTGCCGAAGTGCTCCCGCAAGAAGGCCAGCGGCCTTGCCCGCAGGTCCTCGCCCGTGCGGATGCCGAGCCGCGCCATCTTCGCCGCCGTGGCCGGGCCGACGCCGTGGAAGCGCGAGACCTCGAGGCCTTCGACGAAGGCCGGACCCGTCTCCGGGGTGATGACGAACTGCCCGTCCGGCTTGCGCTGGCCCGAGGCGAGCTTGGCCAGGAATTTGTTGTAGGACACGCCCGCCGAGGCGGTCAGCCCGGTGCGCTCGAGGATCTCCGCCCGGATTCCGCTCGCCACCCGCACGGCCGTCGGGACGCCCTTCAGGTTTTCGGTGACGTCGAGGTAGGCCTCGTCGAGGGAGAGCGGTTCGACCAGCGGCGTGTACCCGGCGAAGACGCCCCGGACCACCCGGGACACGGCGCGGTAGACCTCGAAGCGGGGCGGCACGAAGACGAGGTCCGGGCACAGCCGCAGCGCCGTGCGCGAGGGCATGGCCGAGCGCACGCCGAAGGCCCGGGCCTCGTAGCTGGCGGCCGCGACGACGCCGCGCCCGCCCGCCCCGCCGACCGCGACCGGGCGCCCGCGCAGCGCCGGGTCGTCGCGCTGCTCGACCGACGCGAAGAAGGCGTCCATGTCGACGTGGATGATCTTGCGGACCGGCGTCGTCACCGGGCTGGGTCGTCCCTCGGTGGGCGCCGGAAGCTACCACGCGGCGTCGGGCCGCGGCCACGACGGCGCGGGGGAGAAGGCGCCACGGCGACCGCGGCATCCCGGGTCCGCGCCGGGTCGTGCGACAGGGCCGCGGGCGCGGTACGCTGGCCAGGCAGCGAGGGGGGGGACGGAGCTATGGCCGAGGCGCGCGTGGTCCTGGTCGTCGGCGCCAGCGGCGCCGCCGCGGCCCGCATCGCCGAGCGCGCGGCGACCGCCGCGCCCGGCTTCGGGGCGGTCGGGCTGTCGCGCCGGGTCCCGGACGGCGTGGGGTCCTGGATAGCCGCCGACCTCCTGGACGCGGCGGGCCTCGCGCGCGCCCTCTCGGCGAGGCCGGACATCACCCACGTCGTATACGCCTCCCGCGCGCCGCACGCGGAGTCGGGGGTCGAGGACGTGGGGGGCAACCTCGCCATGCTGCGCAACCTGCTGGACGCGGCGGAGGCCTCGCTCCCGCGCTTCGCGCACATCCACTTGGTGCAGGGCGGCAAGTGGTACGGGATGCACATCGGGCCCTACCGCACGCCGGCGCGGGAGGACGACCCGCGCCACATGCCGCCCAACTTCTACTACGATCAACAGGACCTCGTCTCCGAGCGCCGGCGCGGCAAGGCTTGGGCGTGGACCGCGAGCCGGCCCGGCTTCGTCCTCGACGTGGTCCCCGGCCGCGCCCGCAACATGGTTTCGACGCTCGGCGCCTACGCCGCCATCTGCCGGGAGCTGGGCCTGCCCTTCGACTTCCCCGGCAAGCCCGGCGCCTGGGAGGCGCTGCTCGAGGTCACGGACGCGGCCCTGCTGGCGGACGGCGTGCTGTGGATGCTGGGCGAGCCGCGCTGCGCCGACCGCGCCTTCAATGTGGCCAACGGCGACTGCTTCCGCTGGCGCGAGCTTTGGCCGCATCTGGCGGAGCTGTTCGGTTTGCGGGTCGGCGCCGTGCGGACCATGCCGCTGGCGCGCTGGATGGCGGACAAGGCCCCGGTTTGGGAGCGCGTCCGCGCGCGGCACGGCCTCGTCCTGCCGCTCGAACGGGTGGCGGACTGGGCGTTCGCCGACTTCTTCTTGGGCCTGGAGTGGGACGTGCTGTCCTCCATGGCCGCGGCGCGCGCCGCCGGCTTCACCGGCTCCGTCGACACTTGGGCCATGTTCACGGAGCAGATCGCGGGCTATCGCGCGGCCAGGGTCCTGCCGCCGGCCTGAGGCGGTTGGCCGGGCCGGAATTCATTGGGGCGCTCGACTACACGTCCGCCGCGTATCGGAGCCGGCGGCCGTCAGGCGGCGGCGGACGCGCTCATCGTGCGGCGGGCTGCGGCTCCGTGACCAGCACGACCTTCCCTGTGACGTTGCGCGACAGTAGCGCGTCCAGCGCCGCGGCCGCGTCCTCCAGCCCGTAGGTGGCCGAGATGCGCGGGCGCAGCCGTTCTTCCAGCACCCAGGCGAAAAGCCGGCCCACCAGCGCCCGGTTCGCGTTCGGTTCCCGCTTGGCGAAGGCGCCGTAGGACACGCCGAGGATGCCGCAGCCCTTGAGCAGCGGCAGGTTGAGCGGGATGCGCGGGATCTCCCCGGCGGCGAAGCCGACGACCAGGTGGCGGCCGCCCCAATTGAGCGAGCGCAACGCCGGTTCGGAGTACGGGCCGCCCACGGGGTCGTAGACCACGTCCACGCCCCCGGTGCTCCCGGTCAGCTCGCGCACCCTTTCCCGCCATCCTTCCTGCCGATAGTCCACCACCGCGTCGGCGCCGGCGTCCCGGCAGGTTTCCAGCTTGCCGGCGGACGCTGCGGCGACCACCCGCGCGCCCATCAGCTTCGCCAATTGCACGGCGGCCAAGCCGGCGCCGCCGGCCGCGCCCAACACCAGCACCGTTTCGCCCGGCCGCAGCGCGGCGCGGTCGCGCAGGGCGTGGAGCGTCGTCCCGTAGGCGTAGGAGAGCGCCGCGGCGGTCACGGCGTCCACGCCCTCCGGGACCGCCACCACGGCGTCCGCCCCCGCCACGGCCATTTCGGCGAAGCCGCCGTGGCTCGTCATGGCCAGCACGCGGGTCCCCGGCGGCGGCCCGGCCACGCCTTCGCCCAATTCGGCCACCGCGCCCGCCACCTCGCCGCCCGGGGAAAAGGGCAGCGGCGGGCGCGTCTGGTACCGGCCCTGGATGATCAACGTGTCCGGGAAGTTCACCGCGCAGGCCTCGACCCGGATCAGCACTTGGCCCGGCCCAGGCCGCGGCGCGGGCACCTCCTCCAGCGTCAGCCCCGACGGCGGTCCGAAGGCGCGGCACATCACGGCTTTCACCTTGGCACCCTCTCGAGGCGGGGACGCGCGAAACGCTGGCCGGCGCCGCGCCACTTGGCAAGCATCGCGCGGCCGCCTTGCCCGGGCGGGACCGCTGGGCCACGCTGCGCGGCAACGGGCAGCAAGGCCGCTGCGGACCGGCTTTCCCGGCCCCGGCGCGCCGGGGAGGGAGCGCCATGGACTTCGCCTATTCCGAACGGGTCGAGGAGCTGCGCTCCCGGCTGCTGAACTTCTTCGACGACCACATCCGCCCGAACGACCGGCTTTACCACCAGCAGCTCGCCGAAGCGCCCGACCGCTGGCAGCCGGTGCCGATCGTCGAGGAGCTGAAGCCCAAGGCGCGCGCCGCCGGGTTGTGGAACCTGTTCCTGCCGCATTCGGAGCGCGGCGCCGGCCTCTCCAACCTGGAATACGCGCCGCTGGCCGAGATCATGGGCGGCGTCCCCTGGTCGAGCGAGGTGTTCAACTGCTCCGCGCCCGACACGGGCAACATGGAGACGATCGACCGCTACGGCACCGACGCGCAGAAGCGCGAGTGGCTCGACCCCCTGCTGGAAGGCGAGATCCGCTCCTGCTTCGCCATGACGGAGCCGGACGTCGCGTCCTCGGACGCCACCAACATCCAAACGCGGATCGTGCGGGACGGCGACCACTACGTCATCAACGGCCGCAAGTGGTGGTCGTCGGGCGCCGGCGACCCGCGCTGCGCGATCTTCATCGTCATGGGCAAGACGGCGCCGGACAGCCCGGACAAGTACCGCCAGCAATCCATGGTCCTGGTGCCGCGAAACACGCCCGGCCTGACGATAAAGCGCATGCTGCCGGTCTTCGGCTTCGACGACGCGCCGCACGGCCACGCCGAACTGCTGTTCGAGGACGTGCGGGTGCCGGCGGAGAACATCCTGCTTGGCGAAGGCCGCGGCTTCGAGATCGCGCAGGGCCGCCTCGGCCCCGGACGCATCCACCACTGCATGCGCGCCATCGGCCTGGCCGAGCGGGCGCTGGAGCTGATGTGCAAGCGCTCGCTGGAGCGGCGGCCCTTCGGCAAGCCCCTGGCCGAGCAGGGCGTGATCATCGAGCGCATCGCGCAATCCCGCATCCTGATCGACCAGGCGCGGCTGCTGACCCTGCACGCGGCCTGGCGCATGGACACGGTGGGCAACAAGGTGGCGCGCGCGGAGATCGCCGAGATCAAGGTGGCCGCGCCGCAGATGGCCTGCCAGGTGATCGACTGGGCGATCCAGGCGCACGGCGGCGGCGGCGTGACGGAGGACTTCCCGCTCGCCCACTTCTTCAAGATCGCCCGCACGCTCCGCATCGTGGACGGGCCGGACGAGGTGCACCGCTTCCAGCTCGGCCGCATGGAACTGGCGAAGCACAAGCCGCCGCGGGCGGAGGCCTCGGCGCGGGCCGCGGAGTGACATGAGCGCCGGCGGCGGCATGCCCGAGCTGGTGCCGGTGCTGGACCGGCACCGCTTCGACGAGGCCGCCCTGGCGCGCCACCTGCGCGAACACCTGCCGGGCTTCGACGGCCCGGTGGAGGTGCGGCAGTTCCAGGGCGGCCAGTCCAATCCGACCTTCCATCTGCGCACGGAAGCCGGCGATTACGTCCTTCGCAAGAAGCCGCCCGGCAAGCTGCTGCCCCGCGCCCACGCGGTGGAGCGCGAGTACCGCATCCTGCGCGCGCTGGCCGGCAGCGGGGTGCCGGTGCCGCCGGTCCGTTCGCTGTGCGAGGACGCGTCGGTCATCGGCACCGCCTTCTTCGTCATGGACCACGTCCCCGGCCGGGTCTTCTTCGACCGCGTGATGAGGACCGGCACGCCGGCCGAGCGCGCGGCGGTGTACGAGGACATGGCGCGGGTGCTGGCGGCGCTGCACCGCGTGGACTGGCGCGCCGCGGGGCTGGAGGGGTTCGGCAGGCCCGAGGGCTACATGGCGCGCCAAGTGGCCTTGTGGACGCAGCAATGGGAAGCGGCGCGCGTCGAGGAGATGCCGGAGATGGACCGGCTCGCCGCTTGGCTGCCGCGGCACCTGCCGGCCGACGAGGAGGCGACGATCGCCCACGGCGACTTCCGCCTGGGCAACCTCATCATCCACCCGACCGAGCCGCGGATCGTCGCCGTGCTGGATTGGGAGCTGGCCACCATCGGCCACCCGCTGGCCGACCTGGGCTACGCCTGCCTGACCTACCACTTCGAGCCGGGGCCGGACGGCGTTTCCGGCGTGCTCGGCACCGACCTGTCCGGCACCGGCATCCCGACAGAGGCGGAATTCGTGTCCCGCTACTGCGCCCATGCGGGGCGGCCTGTGCCCCCGGTGCTCGACGTGTTCGTGGCGTTCTCGATGTTCCGGTTGGCGTCCATCATCGCCGGCGTGTGGCGCCGGGCGCTGGACGGCAACGCCGCGGACCCGCGGGCGATCGGCTACAGGGACCGCTACCGCGACATGGCCGAGCGCGCCTGGGAACTGGCGCGGCGCATCGACCCCGGCACGTAGCGGGCCGCTATCCCAGCAGCGCCGCGCGCAGCCGGGCGAGACGTGGGGGATGGAGGCCGAGGCCGTGCTCCAGCAGCGCTTCCAGGCTGCCGCCGTGGCGGGAAACGGCTAGGTCGAGCGCGGCCTCGAGCAGCGGCCGGTGGGCGGTCAGCAGGGTGTCGCGCACATCGGCCGGCGTGTTCGGCGGCAGCGCGTGCTCGCGCTTCCAGATGCGGTTCGTGGAGAGGTAATCCGCGGCGACCGTTTCCCGCGGCACCCCCAGCGCGGTCAGGACCAAGGCCGCGCCGAACCCCGTGCGATCCTTGCCGGCCGAGCAGTGGAAGAGCAACGGCAGCCGCTCCTCGCGCAGCAGCAAGTCGAACAAGGCCCGGTAGCGCGGCAGGTGGTCGGTCGCGTAGGCCGTGTAGGCGGTGCGCAGCAGGTCGTGGACGTCCTCGCCCGTCGCCTCTTCCCGGGCGAGCAGGTCGCGCAGCGAAGCGCCGACCCGCGGTTCGATGGGCAGGCGCACCACCTCCGGCGCGTCCGCGGCCGGCAGGCGCGAGGGGGCGCGGGCGGCTTCGCGCTCGCCGCGCAGGTCGCAGACGGTGCGGATGCCGGTCGCGCCGAAGGCCGTCAGGTCCGCTTCGGTCAGCCCGGCGAGGGAGGCGGAACGGAACACGCGCCCGAACCGCACGCGGCGGCCGTCGGCGGCGCGGTAGCCGCCGAGGTCGCGCAGGTTGGAACACCCTTCGAGCGCCACCACGCGCGGCAGCGGCGCCTCGTTGTCCGATGCGTTCGGCAAGCGGCCCTCCCTCCTCGATGATCTGCCGGGGTCCGCTCGCGCCCAACGACGATTTCGGCCGCTACGGAGCAGCGAGCTCCGTCCGACACCAGGAGCGGGGCCGCGTGCGCCACACACCCTGGCGTCGCCGGCGCCGCACTCCACGGCGACGGAGCGCCTCGCCGGGATGCTGCCCGCCCGCTCCGCGACCGGCGGCGATGCAGTGCCGCGTCCAAGCAGTTCAGTCGGCGCGTATGTTGGCGGCTTGCGCCGTGTCCTTCCAGCCCGCGATCTCGGAGCGGAGCCTCCGGGCCACCTCGTCCGGCCCGGCGTACCTCACCAGCGACCCGGCTTCGAACGCCCTCTTCCTGAGGCCCTCGTCGGACAGGGCCTGCTCCAAAGTCTCGGTGAGCTTCTGGCGGACGTCGGCTGGAACGGCCTTCGGCGCGTAAAGGGCGAACCAGACGTTGAGGGGCAGGTCGCGCAGGCCGTTCTCGGTCAAGGAGGGCACGTCCGGCAGGCCCGGATGCCGCTCGTTGGAGCTGACGCAGAGCGCCCGCACCTTGCCGTCCCGCACCAAGCTGACCAGCGGCGGGGGCGAGTTCATGTAGAACTGGACGCGGCCGGCGATGAGGTCGCCGATGGTTTCCCCGGTCCCCCGGTAAGGGACGTGCAGCATGTCCATGCCGGTCCGCGACTTCAGCAGTTCGGTCCCGAGATGGTGCATCGAGCCGTTGCCCGCCGAGGCGTAGCTGATCTTGCCGGGGTTGGCCTTGGCGTAGGCGACCAGCTCCTGCAGGTTGTTGACCGGCAGCGAGGGGTGCACGACGAAGAGCTGCGGTGTGTCGGACACCTGCCCGATGGGCACGAAGTCGTCCGTCGTGCTCACGCCGCCGGTGCCGCCGATCGCCGCCCGCCCGGCCATCGTCCCGCAGTAGCCCATGAGGAGCGTGTGACCGTCGGGCTGCGACCGGGCGACGTGCATCAGCCCGACGACGTCGTTGCCGCCGGGGCGGTTCTCGACCACCACGGGCTGGCCCAACAAGGTTCCCATCGGCGGCGCGATCAGCCGGGCGGCGTAGTCGGTCCCGCCGCCGGCCGGGATCGGCACGACGATGCTCACGGCACGGTTGGGGAAGCGGCTTTGAGCGGCCGCAGGCGCCGCGCCGCTCCAGGCCGCGGCGGCGAGGACCGCCCGCCTGCCGATGCTTTGTCCCGCGAACTTGGTCATCTCGTTGCCCTCCCTGCGTGTCCGGCCTTCCGCCGATCGGCGGTGCGGCGGGCCGCGCCTCAGCCGCGAGCGGCCGCGCAAAGCCCGCCGTCCACCAGGATCTCGGTCCCCGTGATGTACTTCGACTCGTCGGACGCCAGGAACAGCGCCGCGTTCGCGACGTCCCACGCCTCGCCCATGCGGCCCATCGGCACCTGCCCGTGCCGGCGGCGGTAAAAGGCGTCCCTGTCCATCCCGGTTTCGCGGCTGGCGAAGTCCTGCGCGATCTTCTCCACGAGCGGGGTGTCCATCAATCCCGGCAGCACGCAGTTCAGCCGGACGCCGCGGCGGGCGTAGTCGATCGCCACCACGCGGCTGAACTGCACCAGTCCGGCTTTGGCGGCGGCGTAGCCCGCCTGGGGCTTTCCGGTGTAGCGGATGGCGGCGGTCGAGGCGATGGAGACGATCACGCCCTTCCCCTGGGCCTCCATCCGCGGGAGGACGGCCTTGCAGCACAGGAAGGCGCTCTTGAGGTTGACGTCGATCTGGCTGTCCCAGGCCTCCTCGGTCATGGTGGCCGGGTCGCCGGGCAACGAATGGCCCACGTTGTTGACCAGGATGTCGACGCGCCCCAGGCGAGCCACGCAATCGGCCACCAGCGCATCGACCGCCGCCCTATCCGTGACGTCCCCGACGCCGACGACGAAGGTGCCGCCTTCGCCCTCGACGATGCGCCGGGTCTCCTCGGCCGCCTCCCGGTTCACGTCGACGCCGTAGACCGCCGCGCCCCGCCGCGCGAACAGGACGGCGATGGCCTTGCCGTTGCCCCACCCCGCCGACTGCGAACCGCAGCCGGTGACGAAGGCGACTTTCCCTTCAAGGCCGAACATGGCCGCTCGCCTCCTTGGTGGACAGGTCGTCCTTCGAGTCGATGCCCAGGGCCTCGATGAAGCGGGACACCATGTTGTACGCCCCGATGGTGGCCGTCAGCTCGACCAAGCACCGCTCGTCCAAGGCATCCCGGACCGGCGCGAAGGTCTCGGCGGGCACATGGATCTCGCGGGTCATCGAGTCGCAGTAGGCCAGCACCGCTTCTTGGGTGACGTCGAACAGGCCGGTGCCCCTCCAGTCCGGCAGGGCGTCCACCCGGGCCCGGGTCAGCCCTTCCTTGAGCGCGATCGGGGCGTGCTGCTCGGCCTCGTAGGCCGCGCCGTTCAGGTGGGCGATCCGCATGATGACCAGTTCCCGGAGCGACCCGGGCAGCGCGCATTCGTGCCGGATGGCGGTCAGGTACCGCAGCCAGCCTTCGGCGACCGGGCCGCTGTGCAGCAGCATGGCGTAGAGGTGCAGCACGCTGCCGCGCTCGCGGACGATGCGGTCCGCCAGTTCCTTGGTTTCGGGCTTGTTCGGGTCGGCGTAGGGTATGCGGGCCAAGGGCGCCTCCTCTTGGAGCCTGATCCGCCTTTTGGTGGATGCCGCCCCCAGCCAACCAGCACCGGGTCGAGCTCGGCGGTCAAGCCGCGCGGGGTTGATCGGGCTACCCGGTCCCGTCCACGATGGGCACGCTGCCTTCCAGGAAGCGCGATACGTCGGCGCCCGTGAGGCCGCTGTCCCCCAGGTCGAAGACGCGGCGGTCCAGCTCCCGGCCCGACCGCGTCAGGACCGCCAACTCGACGCCGCCTTCGCGGGCGGTCAAACGGGCCAGCACCTCCTCGCCGTCCGCCTCGCCCTTCGCCGTTTCGACGAAATCTCTGATCTCGTCGAGCACATCGCCGCCTTCTGGCCCGGCCCCGTCGAGAAAGGCTCCGATTTCGTACGCCAAAGCCGACGGCGTGCAGAACGGGAGGATGAGAGCGCCTTCCGTGGCCTCCGGTCCGAGCGAGGCCCGCCAGCGCTCGAACGCGTCCATGCGCTCGCGGTCTTGCGCCTCCTCGGCGGCGTCCAGCGCCTCCGGGTCGAGATCGGCGTCGTCCTCGGATGGCTCGGTCCTGAACACCACGGCGCCGGCCAGCACCGCGATCCCGCCGTCCGATCCGCCGCCGGGCGGCGCAAGGGGCAGGTCGGCGGACGGCCGCCCGCCCGCGACGTCGAGCAGTACGCGCCGGACGGCGCACGGGGACAAAGCCTGGACGGCTTCGGCCGTGCTCCATCCCGCCGCGAAGGCCACCTCGGCCCCGGGCGGGAACGCGCCCGAAGCGGCCAAGCCGCGGGCCAGCGTCGCCGGGTCGGGCGGGGGGCCTCCCTCGGCCACGACCGGCAGCAGCACGAGGCTGGCGAAGTTGAAATCGCGCTGGCCTTCGGCCGCCTCCGCCACCTCCGTCAGGTCGTCGGCGAAATCCTCGACGGCGTCGTCCTCGTACCTTTCGGACAGCTTCCGCACGGCCGCCGCCAGCACGCCGTCCCTGCCGCCGGCGATGAACTCCTCAGCGAGGTCTTCGAAGCCGTCGCGGTCCCCGTCCAGCCACGCCCGGATCAGGCGGTCGGCCGGGGTACCGCCAACCGCGCCCCTGACCCTGCCGTTGCGGCTCGGCGGCGGCGGTGCGTGCGTGGTCTTTCGCGGCATGCTCGGTGCCTTTCGCTGCGCGGGCCGGGTAGGCTGCGGCGGAGGCAAGCGCAAGCGCAAGCCCGTCCGGCTTTCGACGCCGAGGAGCCGAGCGGCAGCACACGGTGGAACCTTGCACGACTTGGCGACGCGACGCGCGCAGGCCCACCGCGACGTCGACCTGCGCGGCCGGACTGGGGCGCCGCGTGGCGGGTGGCCAACAAAGGCGGTGGCTTGGACCAACCGTGCGGCCCTGGTCGAAGCGCGGGATGTCTCGCCCAGTGCCGCTTTCGGCCACGGGGCGCGGCCACGTTCCCGGCGACGCTCGGGAAATGGCGGGTGTCGTCGCCAGGGTTCCCGCCGGACCGCCGCGGCGGTCGGCCTCCGCTCTCGCTTGCTCTAAGGGCGAGGCGGGAAGAACCGGTTGGCCGGCCGCGGCAGGCCGAGGTTCTCGCGCAGCGTGGCGCCCTCGTACTCGCGCCGGAACAGCCCCCGCCGCTGCAACTCAGGCACCACGTGGTCGACGAACTCCTCCAAGCCTCCGGGCAGGTAGGGGAACATGACGTTGAAGCCGTCGCAGGCGTCCGTCGCGAGCCACTCCTCCATCGCGTCGGCGATCGAGGCCGGCGTGCCCACCATCGCCAAGCCCGCGTAGCCGCCCAGTCGTTGGGCGAGTTGGCGCACGGTGAGGTTCTCGCGCCGCGCCAGCGCGATCGCCCGCTCCCGGCCGCTCTTGCTGGATTCGGTTTCCGGGATCTCCGGCAACGGCCCGTCCGGGTCGAAGCGCGAGGCGTCCACGCCGAGCGCGACCGAGAGCGACGCGACGGCGCTGTCGTAGTGGACCAGGCTGTCGAGGAGCGCCCGCTTCTCGCGCGCTCCGGCGAGCGTCTCGCCCACCACGACGAAGCAGCCGGGCAGGATCTTGAGGCTGTCGCGGTCGCGCCCGAGCCGGTCCATGCGGCCCTTCACGTCGGCGTAGAAGCGCTGGCCGTCCGCGAGCGTGGAAGGGGCGGAGAAAACCGCTTCCGCCGTCTCGGCCGCGATCTGCCGGCCCGCTTCCGACGAGCCGGCCTGCACGACCACGGGCCAGCCCTGGACCGGGCGGGCGATGTTGAGCGGACCGCGCACGGACAGCTCCGGCCCTTTGTGGTTCAGGACGTGCAAGCGGTCCGGGTCGAAGAAGACGCCGCTCCCGGCATCCCGGACGAAGGCGTCGTCCGCCCAACTGTCCCAAAGGCCGGTCACCACGTCGAAGAACTCGCGCGCGCGCTTGTAGCGCTCGCCGTGCGCCATGTGCTCGTCATGGCCGAAGTTCAGCGCCGCGTCCGGGTTGGCGGTGGTGACGAGGTTCCAACCAGCACGGCCGCCGCTGATGTGGTCCAGCGACGCGAACTTGCGGGCGACGTGGTAGGGTTCGTTGTAGGTGGTCGAGGCCGTTGCGATCAGCCCGAGGCGCTCCGTCACCGTGGAGAGCGCCGAAAGCAGGGTCAACGGCTCGAAGGAGGTGACGGTGTGGCTGCGCTTCAGCGCCTCCGTCGGCATGTTCAGCACCGCCATGTGGTCGGCGAGGAACAGCGCGTCGAACTTCCCGCGCTCCAGCGTCCGGGCGAAATGCTTGTAGGCGGCGAAGTTGAAGTTGGCGTCCGGCCAAGCGCCGGGATAGCGCCAAGCGCCGGTGTGGATGCTCACGGGGCGCATGAAGGCGCCGAGCCGCAGTCGCCGTGGTGCCGTCATCGCCCGTTCCCCGCCGCTGTCCGCCCGTGCCTGGCAGATGGTCGCGCGCTGCGGGGATGGAAGCCGGGCGCCGCACCTAGTCCCCCTCCAGCCGGCGCGAGCGTCCAGATGCGCAGGGAGGGGGGTCCCGCCCCCCAACGATGGGGCGGCACAGCCCACCCTCGGCGTCGGTCCGGTTAGGGCGCGGGCGCCATCGACCCGACGAGCCCAGCGGGGGGCTTGGTGGCCAGGAGCCCGGACGACCTTGGCCGCTCGGCGTCGTGAGCGACGGCGCTCACCTGCCGCACCGGCCCCTTCGTGTCGGCAGGCATCACAAAGCCCGTCCCACTGCGGGCGCCTGCGCTTCGGGGCGCGGCTCGTCAGCTTTCGAGCAGCGTCCGGAGTTGCTGGGTGTTGTCCGTCACCTTGCCCACTCCGGGCACGTTCTCGGCCAGGACGCGGAGCGCGCGCTGGACCGAGGCGGAGCGGCTGAACCCGTAGAACTCCACCTCGCCCCCGCGCACATCCACGGTGACGTGGAGGGTGTCGGCCCAGGACTCCCTTTGCATCGCCGCCAGGATGGCGGCGCGGATGCGCTCGTCCGACACCTCGCCTTCCGGCGGCTGGTCCGCCACGAGGGCGCGGAGGAGGTCGGTGCGGGTGACCATGCCGAGCAGGCGCCCCTGCTCCGCCACCACGACGCGGCGGATGCCGTGCTGCTCCATGAGGTGGGCGATGTGGTTGGCGGTGGCGTCGGGCGCGACCGTCACCACCACGTCGGTCATCACCTCGCGCGCGGTGGCGCCGTGGCTTCGGGCGTAGCGTTCGGCCCTGGCGTTCGGCCGATCGGTCAAGCGGGCGAGCCAACCCGCGGGCCGCTCGTCCTCATCGGCCAAGCGCCGGATCAGGTCGCGCTCGGTGACGATGCCGAGCAGGGTGCCGGAGGTGTCCGTGATCGGCACCGCCGAGACGCCGCGGTCGGTGAACAGGCGGACGAGCGCCATCACGGGCGTTTCGGGCGGCGAGGTCACGACTTCGGCGGTCATCAGGTCGCGGGCGCTGAGGGCGGTCATGGCGGTTCCTCCCTGGCTTGATGCGGCATCATGCGCCCAGGACGGCGGGTGCCGCCACCTCGGAGCCGGCCCGGCGAACCGGCCGTGATCCTCGGTGACTGCCCGGCGTCGGGCGCTTCGCCGGATTGGCCTGCGCCCTTGGACGGCTGCCAAGGTCTGCCTCGAAGGGAAAACCGAGCCGCCCTCGTCGGACCGGCCGCCCACAGCGGGGGTACGCCGCTACGCCGCTTCGTGCTCGGCGACGAGGAAAGGGCTTGCCGCTCGCATGTCCGGCTCCACCCCGATGCCCGGCGCGTGGGTGAGGACGAAGGCCCCTTCGACCAAGTCCGGGAACGGTTGTGCCAGGGAGGCGCGCAGCGGGTTGGGGTTGCTGTCGACCTCCAGCAGGCCTTGACCGCCCACGGCGGACAGCAGGTGGGCGGACGCCATCAGGCCGATCCCGCCGCTCAGCCAGTGCGGGCAGTACCGCTTGCCCGCCTCGACGGCCGCTTGGCCGACGGCGAAGCAGCCGGACACGCCGCCCCACTTGCCGATGTCGGGCTGCACCACGCCGAGCCAAGGATCGGAGGCGGCGCGCAGGAGGTCCTGGCCGCGCAGGTTCTCGCCGGCGGCCAACGGGGCGGCGTAGGCCTCCGCGAGGGCGCGCCATTCCGCCTCCGGACGGTCGGCGGCGATGGGCTCCTCGACCCATCCGAGCGGGAGTTCGTTCAGCCGCAGCGCCATCCGCCGCGCTTCCTCGGCGGTCCAGCCCTGGTTGGCGTCCACGAGCAGCGCCTCGTCTCCGCGCAAGCCTGAGGCGATGCGGCGGAGGTTGGAGAAATCCACCTCCTCCCCGAAGCCGATCTTCTGCTTGAAGCGCCGGTGCCCTTCGGCGCGGGCGCGCTCGGCCGTTTCCGGCCCGTTCCCGGGATTGAGGCCGCTGGCGTAGACCGGCACATCGCGGACCTCGCCCCCGAGCAGGCGCGCCAGCGGCAGGCCGGCCCGGCGGGCCTTCAAGTCCCAAAGCGCGGCGTCCAGCCCGGCCAGCGGGGCGGCGAAGGCGCCGGCGTCGCCGCTTTGCAGAGCCCAGGCGTGGGTGCGCATGGCCAGCTCCCGCCACAAGGCGACCGGGTCGTCCACGGTCCGTCCGAGCGCCATCGGAGCGATCGTCCGGTGCAGCACGAGGCCGCGGTGCTCTGCGCCGTAGCTCGGGAAGTTGCACCACACCTCGCCCCAGCCGTGCGCGCCATCCGCGTCCTCGACCCGGACCAGGACGGAAACCCGGTCGCGGATGGTGAAGAACGAGGTGACCACCGGCTCGGCGATGGGAGCACGGAGGACGAAGGCCCCGATGCGCGCGATGGTGAAGCCGCTCATGCCGATTCCTGCCGCCTAAAGAGGCCCACGGCCCGCGCCGTCTCAGGCGTGCGGCGCCGTAGGGACGTCCTGGCCGAAATAGGCCCGTTCGAGCCGGCGCGCCAAGCCGGGCTCTCCGGCCCGCGCCGCCAGCACCATCCGGTCCTGCGCCAGCGCGCGCGCACGGCCGGGCGCCGCGAACGCCTCCTCGATCGGCCGCTCCACCAAAGCCGGTGGCCATGCATCAGAACCGCCATGATGTCTGGGTTTGTCGTGGCAGAGCATCTCCCGGCACGGCGAAGGCCAGGGTTCAATCCCGCTGTCGCCTGTCATCCTTCCAAGCACTTGGCCGGAACATCCCCTGGCGGCGCGGGACGGACAAAGACCGGATCGGATCGTTCGCCCTGGCAGTCGGGCAGGCGTCCCCGCACCCCCGATCCGCACCGCCGCCCCGCGGCCTTCTTGCTGCCTGGCGTGAAGGGCACGACGACGCGCAACGGTTGATAGGAGGCCGGGACCGGCCTCCCCAGGCGGCCGCGGTCCCCGGGGCGACCGCGCGGTCCGGGCCGCGGATCGGACCGGACCGCGCGGCGCCGCCGGGAAGTAAGCGTCACCGCACGCAGATGCTGCGCACGCGCGCGGAGTCCCGCCATTTGTAGCTCTCGGCTGAAGTTCCCACGACGGCGCGCCTTTCCCGACGGCGAGCCTGCCGGTCGTTCCTCCCCGTCCCAGGGGGGCTCCGCCGCGGACCTGATATGTAATTGGTCACGCGGTCACCGCCGGCTCGGCCGGCTGTGGACCCTCCTCTCCCGTGCCGGCCGAGCCGTGCCTCGCCGGGGCCGGACAGCAAGCCAAGCGGGATCAGGCGCTCATGCGGCGGTCCCCGAGTCACGATCTGGACAACCGCGGCGGCACGCGGTGGATTCCGGTCCAGGGCGCGGACATGGTGCCGCCGCGCGCCTCTTGGAACCGCCGAGCCGCGGCCGGCCATGCGCAGCGACCCGTGCAGAATGGCCTGGGAACGAGTTGGCGGAGGCTTGGTCAGGTCCTGTGAAAACACCATCCGAAACGCTGCCGCTGGCCTGCGTCATGGGCGACATGGACCTCGTCCGGCCGCTCGGCCTCGCGGGGATCGCCTGCGCCGTCGTAGCCGCCCCCGGAAGCCCGCCTGTCCATTCCCGCTTCACCCGGACGGCCATCCCGTGGAAGGACTTCTGGGAGGGCGGCGAGGAACTCGTGGAGGCGCTGGTGCGGTTCGGATCGGCGCAGCCGGAGCCGCCGGTCCTGTACTTCCAAGAGGACTCGCAGCTCCTGCTCGTCTCCCGGCAGCGGGAACGCTTGGCGCGTGCCTTCCGCTTCGTGGTCGCCGATCCGGAGCTGGTGGAGGATTTCGTGGACAAGGGCCGCTTCCAAGCGCTGGCTGAACGCCACGGCTTGCCCGTTCCCGCGACGCGCCGCGTCCATCCGGCGGCGGGCGGACGGCCGGCGGATTTCGGGTTGCGCTTCCCGGTGGTCGTCAAGCCGCTCACGCGGGACCGCCGCTGGTCAGCGATCGGCGGCGCCGGCAAGGCTGTGCGCGCGGAAACGCCGGAAGCGTTGCGCGACCTGTGGCCGCGCTTGTCCGCGGCGGGCGCGGAACTCCTGGTCCAAGAGCTCATCCCCGGCCCCGAGACGCGCATGGAGAGCTACCACGTCTACGTGGACGAGCGGGGCGGCGTCGCCGGCGAGTTCACCGGGCGGAAGGTGCGGACGCTCCCGCCGTCGCTGGGCCACAGCACCGCGCTGGAACTCTCCGAAGCGCCGGACGTCGCCGTGTTGGGCCGGGCCCTGGTGCGGAAGTTGGGCCTGCGCGGGGTGGCGAAACTCGATTTCAAGCGCGCCCCGGACGGCACGCTGCATCTCCTCGAGATCAACCCCCGTTTCAACCTGTGGCACCACCTGGGCGCGGTCGCGGGCGTGAACCTGCCCGCCCTCGTCCACGCCGACATGTGCGGATCGCCGCGCCCCGCCGTTTCTCCCGCGCGGGCCGGGGCGACGTGGTGCCGACCGCTGGACGATTGGCGCGCCGCCAGGGCGGCGGGCGTGCCGGTTTCGGAGTGGCTGCCCTGGATGCTGCGCTGCGACGCGAACGCGTCCCTGGATTGGCGCGACCCGATGCCTTGCCTCAACGGAGAGGTGTACCAACGCGCCCGGCGCCTGAGCGGGGGATGGCTGCGCCGCTTGCGGCCCCGCGCGCCGGAAACGGCCCCGCGCGACGCCGGGGCTTGAGGCAGGGCGGCCGCGGTGAGGCTTGCGATCGTTTCGGACATCCACGCCAACCTGGAAGCGCTGCGCGCCACGCTGGAGAGCGTCTCCGCGGACGGCGTGGACAGGCTGCTGTGCCTAGGCGACATCGTCGGCTACCACGCCGATCCCGAAGAATGCGTCGCGTTGCTTCGCCGCTGCGACCCGATCTGCGTCGCCGGCAACCACGACCGGGCCGTCGCCGGGCGCATCACCACCGAAGGATTCAGCGCCGACGCCGCCCGGGGCGTCGCCTGGACGCGGAAGCGGCTGAGCGCCGGCGCCGTCCGCTTCCTGGCAGAGATGCCGCTCCAGGCCTGCGTGGAAGGCGCCGTCGTCGCGGTGCACGGCGCGCTGCTCCCCGAGGGCGGTTGCGAGATGACGAGGCTCGACACCTGCGAGCGCCGGCTGCGGGCCTTCGAAGCGCTCGCCGCGCACCCGTCGGGGGCGCGCGTGTGCGCCTTCGGGCACACGCACCGGCTCGGCGTCTATGAACTACGAAACGGCGTCTTTCGGAGCCGCGCGGAGGACGAGGTCGCCCTCCGGGACGACGCTCTCTACCTCATCAACCCCGGCACGGTCGGGCAGCCGAGGACCGAAGAGCGCCGCGCCACCTACGTCGTCCTGGACACCGCGCGCTGCACGGCGGCGGTCAAGCGCGTGGAGTACGACGTCTCGCCGGCGCTGGAAAAGGCGCGGAAGGCCGGGCTGCTGCCTCCCCGTTCCTCGCCGATCCGGGCGGTGACGGGTCGGGCGCTGCGGCGCCTCGGCCTTTACGGCCCGGTGAAGCGGTTTGTGCGTTCCGTGCGGCGGGGGACGGCCTGAACCGCTCCCGGGCGCCGGGCCGCGGCCTACCTGTGGCTCCGCTCCCATTCGAGGCGGAAGAGCAACTCGTCGGCTCGCCGCCTGCCCCACGCGACGGGCACACGGCGTGCGACGGCCTCGGCCGCGTGCCACAGCCTGCGGCCCCAGAGCTGGAGCGAGGGCGCGCCGACGAAGCCCGACGCGACGGCGGACGCGGCGTTGGCGAACCTGTCCTTGTAGCCGTCGTCGCCGGCCCCGAGTTCGATCGCGCGGAGGTCCGCCGCGGCCGCGCCGCGTATCATCTCCAGCAGCAGGATCCGACCGGGCGCGAGCTTCGCGTGGGTCTCGTCATAAGCCGGGAACCAGTAGTGCAGGACCGTGGAGGAGCGCATGCCCATGTGGGCCGCGACCATCCTGTCCCCGGCCCACAGCGTCGACAGCACGCCCGCGAAGCCCGCCCCTTGCGCGGCGTGGACCCGCTCCAGCAGTTCCACCGTCCAACGGTGTGAAAACACGTCCAGGGCGCCGCCCCAGCGGTCCCGCTGGTATTGCCCGCGCTTCCAGTCGATCAAGCGGTGGAGGGACCGCGGGTCCGGGTCGTGCATGACGAACCGCAGCGGCCCGAGCTGCCGCTCGAGGCGCCGGGCGTGCGACATGGTTTGGGTGACGACGTTGCGCCCGGCCGCGCGGCGCTCCTGGGCGTAGGCGTCGAAGCCGCCGTCCAGGCGGATCGCGGGCGAGTCGACGACCTTGCGATGGAACGGGGCGAAGGGGGATTGGTCCGCCCGCATCCGCGTGAACTCGTACACCGCGAGCCCGGTGGCCCGGACGAGGGCGCGCGCGTCGAAGTCCCAGCCCGGCGCGGCGATGACGGCCTGGCAATCGGAAAGGCCTCCCGCCACCGGCCGGCCCGAGCGCCGGCGACGCTGGAAGGGGAAGAAGCCGCGCAGTTCCCCGTGCTCCTCCAGGACTGCCGCCATCACGTCTCGCCGCACGAGGGCGACGAGTCGCGTGAACTCCGGCCGGAGAAAAGGACTCGCAAGCAGCGGGTCGCCGTTTTGGAAGCGCGTCCATGCGGCGAGCTGGCCCTCGTCCAGCTCCTCCGGGCGAAGGACGTTCACCCGCACGCGCCGGCTCCGGGGACGGGACGCAACCCGCGCGACGACCATGCGGCGATCGACGCGCGGAAGGGCACGCCGAATGCGGCTCGCCCGGCGCGCAACGGACGTGAAAAACATGAAGTCAGGAAGGCGTCCAACGCGCCGGCGACCCGTCGCATGCAGCGATTGTGCGGGAGGGGACGATACGACGGCGAGGCATCACGCGCGACCGAAGCCCACAGTCGTTGCGAAATAGCCAAGGCATCGTGAAAGCACCTCACGATGTAACATCGCCATTGCGGAGCCCGTGTCGATCCAGATTCAGACCAATCTCACAGGAACCTAGCGCCATCGAAACATTTCTTCTCGCAATTTTGAGCGCTAAAGAATATCGTGAACGCGTCCGCCTTGTTGTCGTTGAAGTATAGCTTCCAAGCTGAGTCGGTTTCGTTCCTTATTGGTTACTGATTGGGTCAGCACTCCGAGTGGCTTGAGAATAGGCTTGAAAATGGGAAGGACGCCTCCTAAAGATCAACTGTTGCGCGCAGGCGTAGCGCCTTTTGCGTCTTTCCGCCTTTCGCCGCTCATCGTTGCGAGTCGTCTGAAAAAATCGGCGTTCGGTCTGCTCGACCTCGGAAGGGCGGGGCCATCGCGCCTAACACGCGCAGGCGCGGTCCTGGAGCGGATGGCGGGCCTGCCGTTCGGGACCCTGGACGAGATCACTGTCGGCGGCACGACCCTTGTTTTGGCGCCGCATCCCGATGACGAGAGCCTCGGTTGCGGCGGGCTGATCGCCGAGGCTTGCGCCCGCGGCCGTCCGCCGGTCGTCGTGGTGCTCACCGACGGCTCCATGTCCCATCCTTCATCCCGGAGCCATCCGGCGCCACGCTTGCGGGCGCTACGTCAGACGGAAACGCAGGCGGCCGTGAGTGCCCTGGGCGTGGAAGGCGGACGACTGCACTTCTTGGGCCTCCCCGACGGCCGCGCCCCGTGCGCAGGGGCCGCCATGGAAGAGGCTGCGGCGCGTGTCGCGGAACTCGCGCAACTGTATCAGGCTAGAGCGATCCTCACCACTTGGCAGCACGATCCCCACGCCGACCACGTCGCTGCGTACGTTATCGGACGCTCGGCGGCGCGCCTCGCCGGGACGCGCCTCGTCTCCTACCCCGTTTGGGGCTGGGCCTTGCCGCCGCGCCAACGGTTGCCGGTCGACGCGGTGGCCGGCGCGAGGCTCGACATCGCGCGGCATCTGCCGGCCAAGCGCCGCGCGATCGCGGCCCACGCGTCGCAGCACACCGGTGTCATTGCCGATGACCCGAACGGCTTCCACCTGCCGGCTTCGCTGCTTTCCGCCGTCGACCGGCCCTTCGAGGTCTTCCTGTTCGAAAGATGATCGAGAAAAACATCCCGGGGAGCGGGGACGCGGCAGCCCCTTCCGCATCGGTCATCGTGGCGGCCCACCAAGCAGCCGGCTTCGTGCAGGACGCCATCCTCTCGGCGCTCGCCCAGACCCGCCGGGACATCGAGGTGGTCGTGGTTGACGACGGCTCCTCCGACGGAACCTGGGACGCGATCCTAGCCTGCGCCCGAGGTGACGCGCGCGTAGTGCCGATCCGGCAGCCGCGCCGGGCGGGCCCGGCCGCCGCGCGGAACGCCGCTATAGCGCGGGCGCGAGGGCGGTGGCTCGCGGTGCTCGACGCCGACGACCTCTACGCACCGCGCCGGCTCGAGCACATGATCGCCGCGGCCGAAGCGCTGGACGCGGACCTCGTCGCGGACAACATGCTGCGGGTCGACTTCGCCACCGGGGAGCCGCTGGGGCCGCGCTTCCGCGACGCCGCCATGAACCTGGGGAAGCCCGTCACGCTGGCCGAGGCGGTGCGGCGCGACATGCCTGGCGGCAAGCCTCGTGACGACGGGCTGTTCGGCTTCCTGCAACCCATCATCCGGCGCGAGTTCCTGCTCGCGCACGGCCTCCGGTACGCCGAAGACATCCAGGTCGGAGAGGACTTCCTGCTCTACATCGAATGCATCGCCCGGGGCGGCCGATTCCACTTGGTGCCCGCCGCGCACTACGTCCAGCGCGTCCGGGGGGACTCGCATTCCAGGGGCCGGGACGCCATGCTGCATCTCAGCGCCGCGAACCGCAGGATGCTGCGCCTCGCGGTCCGGGAACGCGACTCCGAAGCGGCCGCGCTGCTACGCCGGAGGCAGCGCCTGATCGACATCGACTGCTTCGCGCGCTTGCTGGATGAAGGGCGCGTCCTGGCTGCGCTGAAGCACGCGCATTGCGGCGGCCCGGCCAGGCTCCTGCGCCACGCGCGCGCGGCGGCCGGGGCGGTGCGCCGGCGCCTCAAAGGCGGTCGGCCGGCGCTTCCGGGCGCGCCGTGCCCGGTCGAAGGCCCGGATGACGTGGTGCTGCACCTCGCGTCCGGCCTCGAGAAAGGAGCCGTGCCCCGGGGCGGCGTTGCGATCAGGGCCGCCCGGGGGACTCCGGTGCGGACCTGACACGCCAACGGCGTTCGGCTACCCGGACCGGCGCGCCCGCCTCCTCGTTTTCCCGGCGGATCTCTCGTTTCCCTGGAGCCCCCGCGATCGTGTCGTCGCGCCTACCCATCGGCACGCCCGGCCGATTCTCCGGCGGGGCGAGTCACGCGCCCGCGGCGCCCCCGACCGGGGCGCGGGCCGACCGCTCCATCCCGACGCACGAGGGCCGGGGGTGAAGCGCCAAGCGGGCTGGATCGCGGCAGAAACCGCGGCGGGGCTGCTCGGCACGGTCCTCACGACCTTCCTCGTCTCCCGCATCGTCGGCCCTGCCGAGGTCGGCCGCGCCGCGCTCGCCGGCGCCGTGGTGATGCTGGCGCAACCCTTCGTCGGCTATTGCTTCACGAACGCCATGGTCCAGCGCGCCCGCCTCTCGGACGCGGACATCGCCAGCGTGCTGTGGACGAGCCTCGCCCTCGCCTTCGCTTTCGCGGTGCCTTTGGCGGCGGCCGGGCTGCTGCTGCCGGACTGGTTGGGGCCCGGGGTCGGTCCCGTGCTCGCCGCGCTCTCGTTGATGCTGCCGTTCAACGCGGTCGAGGGCACGGCGAACGGCGTGCTCCTCCGCGCCTACACCTTCCGCGTCCTAGCGTTGCGCGGCATCGGCGCGCACTCGGCCGGCTTGGCCGCCGGCCTATCCCTTGCGCTCGCGGGGTGGGGGGCGTGGGCCTTGGTGGGCCAGCAACTCGCCTTCTTCGGCACGGCGGCCGTGCTTGCGGCCGCGTTCGCGCGCCTCGTGCCCTCGCTGGTGCTGCGCCGCGACGCCATCCGCGAGATGTCGCCCATCGCGGTCACGGCGGCCGCCACCGGACTCGCCGGGCGCATCGGGTTCAGGCTCTTCCTGCTCGTGGTCGCGGGCGGTTCGCCCGGGCTGGCGGGCCTCCTGCAAATCGCCTTCCGCATCGTGGAGGTGGCGCGCGAACTTCCCACGCCCTTCGTCCACCGCTACGGGCTGCCCGCGCTGTCCCGCTTGCGAGCCGACCGCCCCGCCTTCCTCCGGCGGCTGGAGGCGGTGTGCCGGTTGTCCGGGCTGGCCTTCGCGCCGGTGTTCGCGGGCCTGGCGCTCTGCGCGCCGGAGGTGCAAGCGGCGCTGCTCGGCCCGGCTTGGGCGGGCATTGTCGTGCCGGTGCGGGTGCTCTCGGCCACCTTGGCCTTCGCTGCGTTCGGGCTCCCGTTGGGCTTGGCCTTCGTCGCGGCCGGCATGCCGAAGGTGAACCTGTGGCTCACGCTCGGCGGCTTGGCCTTCGTCTTGCTGCTCGCTTCTTTGGTTCCGGAAGGCAGCGGCGAGGGCGCCGCCGCGGCCTGGGCCTTGATGCTGGCCGGGGAGGTGGCGGCGCTGGGCGCTCTCGCCGCTTGGCGGCTGGGCTTCCGGCCGGTGCGACAACTCCGCGCCTGGGCGACGGCACTGCTGCCCGCCGCCGCGGTGGCGGCGGCGGTGCTGGGCGCGGAAGCGGCCGGAGTTCTTCCGCCCACGCTGCCGCCGCTCGCCTTCCTCGCGGCGAAGGTCGCCATCGGCGTGGCCGCGGGCGGGCCGTTGATCGTCCTCCTGGGCCGGCCGGCCTGGCGAGAGGTCGCTGAACCGGTGCTCGACAAGCCCTGATGTAGGCCGCACGCCGCATATCCGTCCGCCTGCCGGCGCGCACCGGACGGCGGCGGAGCGACGGCCGTCGTGTTTCCCGCGGCGCTTCCGGAATCGCGCATCGGCGAAGGATGTGCGCCGCCTCACACGACGCAGGGGACGAAAGCCGGTGGTGTGCGCCGCCTCACCTTGCGTGCAGGACGACGCGCGGATGCGTTGCGGAGCGCCGACGCCGCCTCATAGAGTTCGCGCGCGGATCGTGAGGCGACCCGATGTCCATGCGCAGTGCGGATTTGATGCCTTCTCCGGCGGCGATCACGGCGCGCCAAGCCGCCGACGACTTCGCCATCCCGGCTTTCGACCCCAGCGGACCCCACGCGGCCGCCGGCGCGGCGCCGCGGCGCCCGGCGCTGCCCGCGATCCTCGCCCGGAAGCCTCCCGAGCAGCCTCGCGGTTTCACCGGCCGCCAAACCATCCTGTCGGTCGTCGTCGAGGTCGACCCCAAGAAGGCGGCCATGCTGCGCGCCGTCCTGGAGAAGCTCAGGAACGACGAGGAAGCGACCCGGCCGAAGTACGACCGGCTGAAGCAGGCGGTGCCGACGCTCCACTTCATCTCCATGACGGTGTTCGAGGACGCGCACCACGATCCGGTCCTGGTCGTCGAAGCCAACTTCGACGGCCCGCCGGGCCCGTTCTGGGCGTCGCTCGAAGCCGCCATCGGCCCGTGGCTCCGCGACATGGTCCGCTGCTGCAAGCGGCCGCGCGACGGAACCGCGGCCATGTTCGACGCCATCGTGGCGGACCGCGCACGCCTGCCCGTCGCGCCGTTCTTCGAGGCGCAGACGGTGCGGCCCGCGGCCGGCCACCAAGGCAACCGCGGCCTGACGCGCGCGCGCATCGAAGCCGAGGCCGCGCTGTTCCAAGCGGTGCAAGAGGAACTGGGGGACCGGCAGCGCTTCGCCGGCATGTCCGCGCCGGGAATCCACGCGGCGCTCCGCCGGGCGCTGCTGCCGGACATCGGGTGGCTGGAGGCCGAGTCCCCGCGGCGTATCGCGCGGGCCGAGAACACCTCCGACTGGCTGCGGCTGGCGGGCTTCGGGCTGGCCGCGCTGCTCGCCGTGTCGGCGCCGGCGATCCTCGCTTGGCTGCTGCTCCCCTGGTGGCTCGTGCCCCTGCTTTCCCTCGCCGCGAGCTTCGCCTTCGCCCTCGTGCTCCGCAGGTATGGCGGGCCGGAGACGTCGAGCGGCCTCCTGCCGCCCTCCCTGCGGGTGCAGGGCGCGCTGGCGCTGCTGCTGTTCTCCGGCGTGCTGCCGGTGGTTCTGGGCGTCCTGTGCTGGCTCCGTTGGCTGGAAGGGCGCGACCAGCCCCAAGACGCCCCGCCGGTGGACGAGGAGGAGGTGCGGAGGATGTCGGCGCGCGAGGACCGCGTGCTGCAGAACCACATGGGCAGCGTCGTGCTGGTCAAGCCGGGCGCGTTGCGGGCCGTGCTGATCCGCGGCGGGCTGTGGGGCCTCGGGCTGCTGCTCCGCGTGCTGCCGGAGGCGCGCCGCGGCTACCTGTCCAGCATGCGCACCATCCACTTCGCGCATTGGGCCCTGGTCGGCAACGGCGGCCGGCTGATGTTCTTCAGCAACTACGACGGCACCTGGGAAAGCTACCTCGACGACTTCATCGAGAAGGCGCACGGGGGGCTGACGCTCGCCTGGTGCAATTGCGTGGGCTTCCCGCCGGCGCGGTTCCTGTGGTTCGAGGGCGCGACGCACGGGCGCCGTTTCAAGGCCTGGGCGCGGAGTTCCATGGCGGTGAGCGGCTTCTGGTTCAGCGCCTACCCGGACCTCACGGTCGAGCAGATCGAGCGCCAGCACGCCGTCGCCGAGGGGCTCCGCCGCCCCGAACTCACGCCGAAGGAGGCCGCGGAATGGGCATGCCTGTTGTAGCGCCGCCCGGTTGGTCCCTGGAGGCGCGGACCGCCAGGGACACGCAGGGCTTCGTCGTGAGCCCCTTCGCTCACTTGCCGGTGGCGGTGGCGCTGTTCCTGGACGCCGGGAAGGCCCGACGCGGTTGGCTGCGGGCCGTCCGCCAAGCGGCGCCGGCCACGAGAGCCGACGGCCAGCAACAAGGGCGTTCGGCCGCGATCGCTTTCACCGCGACCGGCTTGGCGGCGTTGGGGCTGGGCGAGGCGGAGTTGCGCGGCTTCGAGCGGCCGTTCTGGGAGGGCATGCACCATCCCGACCGCCGCCGCCGCCTCGGGGACCTGCCCGGCGACGGCGGCGCGACCACGCTGGTCGAGGGCGGGCCGCGCTGGAGCGGGAACCCGAAGGGCGCCGATCCGACGCCGCTGACGGTGCATGCCTTGCTCGTGCTCTACGCCGCCGATGCGGCCGACCTCGACGCTTGGCGCGTGGAGGTGGAGTCGGTCTTGGATGCGCAAAGCGTTTCCGCGGCGTGCGAACTGCCCCTCTCGCTCCGCTTCGACAGGCACGGCGTGGCGCGCGAGCACTTCGGCTTCGCCGACGGCCTGTCCCAACCCATCCCGTACGGTGACGCGGTGCGGCGGAAGGACTCCGGGCCGCAGCCCGACCCGTGGCACGGCGTGCCGCTGGGCGATTTCCTGTTCGGGCACCCGAACTCGCACAACGAGCCCTCACCCGGGCCGGCGGTCGAAGAGAAAAGCGCGGCTGGGGACGCCACCGGCTTCTTCGACCTCGGCCGCAACGGCAGCTACCTGGTCGTGCGCGAGCTGCACCAGGACGTGGCGGCCTTCTGGCGGTCGATGGAGGCCGCCGCCGCGGCGCTCGGCGACCCGACGAAGGACGGCCGCTGGGTCGCGGAGCGCGCGGTCGGCCGCGAGATGGACGGCGACCTGCTGCTGCCCGGCGGCAAGACGCTGCCACGGGTGCCCTACGCGCCGCACGGGCCGGACAACGCCTTCGGGTTCCGCGCGACGGACCGGCACGGCTTCGGCTGCCCCGTCGGGTCGCACGTGCGGCGGTCGAACCCGCGCGACGGCCTAGCGCCGGACGACGAGTCCGCTCCGGACCTCCTAAAGTCCGCGAACAACCATCGCCTGCTGCGCCGCGGGCGCAAGTTCGGCGACGACTTCCCGGCGGATGGGCAGGACGACGGCAAGACCCGCGGCCTGCTGTTCATGGCGCTCAACACCGACATCACGCGCCAATTCGAGTTCGTGCAGCAGACCTGGATCCTGAACCGCGCCTTCGCCACCCTGCAGGGCGAAACCGACCCGCTGTGCGGCCCCGCCGGCCCCTTCACGGTGCCGGACGACCCGCTGCGCTGGCGCTTCGGCGTCGAGACCTTCATCCGGTTCGCGGGCGGCGAGTACTTCTTCCTGCCCGGCATGGCCGCCCTCGACTGGTTGGAGGCGCGGCCATGATCGGAACGGCGGACCCGCTGCGGCCGGCCGGGGGCGGGGTCAAGGCCCGGCTGACGGACTGGGCCTTGGGCCAAGCGCCGCTCGCGTTCCGCGTGCTGCGCGAAGTGTGGCCGATCCCTCGCGGGCGGGGCATGGCGCTGGTCACCCGCCACGACGACGTCCGCGACGTGTTCCTGCGCGACGCCGACTTCGGCGTGACCTACCGGGAGAAGCTCGACGTCATCATGGGCGGCGAGCCGTTCTTCCTCGGCATGCCCGACGGGGAGACGTACCGTCAGGCCGTCGGCGCCCTGCGCCTCGCGGTGCCGCACGAGGACATCCCCGCGCGCCTCGCCCCCGCCTTCGAGCGCCGGGCCGAGGAAGCGGTGCGCGGGGCGGGCGGCCGGATCGAGGTGGTGGACGCCCTGGTGCGGCGCGTCTCCTTCGAGGTGCTGTTGGGGTACTTCGGCGTCGCCGCGCCCGCGAACGGCGACCTCCGCGTCTGGGCGACCCGGCTGTTCGAGTTCCAGTTCGCCGACCCCGGCGACGACCCGGCGCTGCGGGCCGAGGTGGACGACATCGCGCCGCGGCTGCGGGCGCACATCGACGGGCTGATCCGGGATCGGCGCGAGGCGGGGCAAGGCGGGTCGGACGATGTCCTCGGACGCTGCCTCGCGCTTCAAGCCGCGGGGAAACCCGGCTTCGCCGACGCGCAGATCCGGAGCGGGTTGATCGGCCTCGTGGTGGGCGGGCCGCCGCAACAGCCCATGATCGTGCCGCAGGCCCTGGAGCAGTTGCTGCGGCGGCCGGACGCGCTGGCGGGGGCGGTCGCCGCCGCCCGCGCCGGCGACGACGCGCTGGTCGCCGGCCATGTATTCGAGGCCATGCGGTTCGACCCGATCGCGCCGGCCTTGCCGCGCGTGGCGGTGCGCGATTGCACCATCGCGGCGGGCACCCGGCGCGCGGCCCCGATCAAGGCGGGGACGGCCGTTTTCGTGGGCTTGGCCTCCGCCATGCGGGACGGGCGGCGGGTCTCCGATCCGGAAGCCTTCGACCCGCGCCGGCCGCCCCACGAGTTCATGCACTTCGGGCACGGGCTGCACGAATGCTTCGCCGCCGCGATCAACCGGACCGTGTTGCCGCTGCTGCTCAAACCCTTGTTGCGCCGGGGCGTTCGGCGCGCTGATGGGCCGGAGGGGCGGCTGCGCAAGCGCGGCCCCTTCGCCGAGCGCCTCGTCGTCGAGTTCGACCGGGCCTGACACGCGGCGGCGGGGCCGCGGGCTCGGGCCGTCCCCGGCCCTGCCCGCGCAGCCCCGTGATCAAGCGTGCCGTGCCGAAGGGCGTCCCGTGCGGAACGTCGCGCCTCGGGACCACCCCGCCATGAGCGCTCCACAGGCTTCGCTGCACCGTCGCGCGAGCGCAAGAGCGGGGGAACGCGCCGCCTTTCCTCGCATGAAAAAACCCTTCCTGTGTCGCTATTGCGAATTATTCTCATTTACGTTAGGCACGATGCGTCCTTTCCGCGCGAGCCCATGCATGAACCCCAGTTCGCCCGATCTTTCGCCCGTCGCCCTCTTTCTGCACGCCGACGCCGTCGTGCAGGGCGTCGTGTTGCTGCTCGTCGCCGCGTCGGTGGCCGTGTGGGCCATCGCCCTTGACCGTGCCTTCCGCGTCGCCCGCCTGCGCCGGGGCGCCCGCGCGCTCGACGCCTTCGCCCGCGTCGGCGGCGACGGGCCGTCCTCGGATGAAGCCCCGCCCGGCCTGCCCGCGGCCCTGCTCCGCGACGCGCGCGTCGCGGCGGCGGAGCGGCCGCCGGGCGAGGGATTGGGCGAGCGCCGCGAGCGCCTGCGGGAGGCGATGCGCCTCGCCCTGGCGGACGCGCTGCGGCCGGCGCAGGCCGGGTTGTCTTTCCTCGCCACCGTCGGCTCCGCCGCGCCCTTCGTCGGGCTGTTCGGCACGGTGTGGGGGATCATGAACGCCTTCACCGCCATCGCCCGCACGGGCGACACCAGCCTAACCGCGGTGGCACCGGGCATCGCGGAGGCCCTAGCGGCCACGGCGGTCGGTTTGGCCGCCGCCATCCCCGCCGTGCTCGCCTACAACCGGCTGGCCAGCGGCATCGGGACGGCGCGGCAGACCTGCCTCGGCGCCATCGCAAGGCTTTCGACCCGCTTGGCGGTGATGGAAGCCGGCACCGCCCAAACCCGGCAAGGCCCGCCGCCGGCGGCCCGGTTCCGCACCGCGGCGGCGGAGTAGGCGCGTTGGCCGCGCACTTCCCCTCCCCCTCCGGCGGCGACGACGACGAGGCCCTGCCCGTGCTGTCCGAGATCAACGTCACGCCGCTGGTGGACGTGATGCTCGTGCTGCTGATCGTGTTCATGGTGGCCGCGCCGCTGATGGTGGGCGGCGTGCCGGTGAACCTGCCGCGCACGACGGCGCCGCGCGTAGCCCAGGAGACGCCCGACCCGGTCGTGGTCACGCTGGACGGCGCCGGCCGCATCTCCCTGCGAGAGGAGGAGCTGGCGGAAGGCGATCTCGCCGCGCGGCTCGCGCCCGTCGCGCAAGCCGCCCCCGACACGGTGGTGTACCTGCGCGCGGACGGCGCCATCCCCTACCGGCGCGTGGTGGAGGTCATGGGGGACATCGCCGCCACCGGCTTCGGCCGCGTGTCGCTCCTGGCCGAGAACGCGCGGCCGCCCCAACCGAGATGAGCACCTTGGCCGAGCGGATCGCGGCCATGGGTCGGCCGGGGGCGCGCCGCGAGGCGCTGCCGCCGCGAAGCGGCACGCACCCGGGTGCGGTGGCCGCGGCGGTCGGGCTGCACGGCTTGGCCGTCGCCGCCGCGCTGTTCGCGGCGGACCCGGCGGCGCCGCCCGCGCCGGAAACGCCGGTGCTCGACCTGAGCCTCGCCTTCCCGTCGCCTGCCGCCCCCACGGCGGCGGAGGCGGCGCGCCCGGCCGCGGAGACCTTTCCCGAGGAGGAACCGCTCGCGCCGGCGGCGGAATTGGAGCCCGCGCCCGAGCCGCCTCCGCCGGCCTCCCCGCAGGATACCGCCGCGCCGCCGGGGGAGCCGCCGCCGGAGCCCTTTCGGGAGGTCGCAGCGCTTCCGGAGTTGCCGCCGCCAGAACCGCCGGAGCCGGAGCCGCCCCCGCGGGAGGTCGCCGCGCTCCCCGAACCGCCGCCGCCCCCGCCCGCGGTCCAACCGAGGGCGCAGCGCCCCTTGCCGCGCCCGCCCCGGAGCGCGCCCGCTGCCGAAGCGCGCAGCGGCGCGCCGACCGCGCAGGCGCCGGCCGAGTCCGACCCGCCGGCCGCCGATCCGGCGGCCGCTGCGGCCGGGCTCGCGGAGTACCGCGCGGCGCTGCTGCGCATCTTGCGCGCGAACCACCGCTACCCGCGCGCCGCCGAGGTCCGGGGCGACGAGGGCACCGTGCTGGTGCGCTTCGCCGTGGCCCGCGACGGCCGGGTGCTTTCGCCGCGCGTGCAGCGGGGCAGCGGCCACCTCGTCTTGGACGAGGAGGCGGAGGCGTTGTTGCGGCGCGTGTCGCCGCTACCGCCGTTGCCGGCCGCGGTGCCTCAGGCGCAGCTCGAACTCCTCGTGCCCATCACCTTCCGCATCCGCTGACCGCGCCATGCCGAAGGTCGCTCCTTACCCCAATTGCGAATGCGTGTCGCTCGCATGAGGAGGCCCATGCCTACACCCATCCCGCTGCGGCTTCCGCGCCGCCCGCGTCTCCTGGCTTCCGCCGCCAGTGTCGGCTTGCTCGCCGCCAGCGCAGCGCTCCCGGCCTTGGCGCAGAACCCGCCGGCGACCGAAGCCGCGGGTGTGCCGCTGGAGTTGGAACCGGTCGTGGCGACCGGCGCCGCCCGCCGACGCGCGGAGGAGGATTTCGCCGCGCGGAACACGGGCACCGGCCCCTTCGCCGGCGCGAAGCAGGTGGACACGCCGCTGACGGTGAACACCGTGCCGCGCGCCGTGCTGGACGCGCAGAACGCCCGTTCGATCTACGACGCCTTGCGCAACACCGCGGGCGTCACCCGCGCGCAGCTCAACGGCGTCGCCTACGACAACCTCGCCATCCGCGGCATCCCGGTGGAGAACCGCACCAACTACCTGCTCGAAGGCGCGCTGCCCGTCATCAACCTCATCGACCTGCCACTGGAGAACCGGCAGCGCGTCGAGGTGCTGAAGGGCGTCTCCGCGCTGTCCTACGGCTTCGGCACGCCATCGGGCATCGTGAACCTGGTGAACCTGCGCGCCGGGCTCGAACCCGTCACCACGGTGACCGGCGTGGTCAACCACCACGGCGGCGCGCTGGCCCACATGGACGTCGGCCGCACTTCGGCCGACGGGACGGTGGGCGCGCGGTTCAACGTGCTCGGCGGGCGCGTGGACACCGGCATAGACCGCGCCGACGGCTACCGCGGCTTCTTCTCCGGCGCCGTGGATTGGCGCCCGACCAGCACCGTCACCTTCAGCCTGGACGCCGAGTACATCCGCAAGGACGTGGCCGAGCCGGCCGCCATCGCGCTGCTGCCCGCCGGCGCCGACGGCCGCATCGCGTTGCCGAACGTGCCGGACCCGAGCCGCAACCTCGCCGGCTCCTGGCAGCGGTACGACGCGGAAGCGCTGAACCTGCTCGCGCGAGGCGAATGGCGTTTCGCGCCGGGCTGGTCTGTGAACATCGCCGCCGGCCGGGCGGAGACGCGGCGCGACCGCGACTTCTCCCAGTTCCAGGACTACAACCTGGCGACAGGCCAGGGCCGGTTGCAGACCTTCCTGACCCGCAACCAGGACTACCAGAACCACGTCCTCCGCGCCGAGCTGACGGGCAACCTGCGCACCGGCCCGTTGGAGCACGACCTACGGGTCGCCGTCACGCAATTCTGGCGCGACCAAAACAGCGTCGGCAACCAAACCTTCTTCACCGGGCAGAACCTGTACGACCCGATCAACCCGCCGCGGTTGCGCGTCACCCAGCGGCTGGCCCGCACGCCCTTTTCAGCGATCGACCAGGGCCTCATCCTGCTGGACCGCGTGAGCGCGCTCGAGGGCCGCGTCCAACTCACCGGCGGCGTGCGCTTCGGGCGCTTCGAGAGCGAGCAGGGCGCGACCACCGTCCAGCGATACGAGACCTCCACCACCTCGCCGCTCGCCGCCCTCGTGGTCAAGCCGCTGCCGTGGATGAGCCTTTACGCTTCCTACCTGGAGGGCTTGGAGGAGGGCGGCACCGCGCCCGCCAACACGGTGAACGCGAACGAGGTGCTGCAGCCCGCGATCAGCCGACAGTGGGAGGCCGGCATCAAGGCCGACCCGTTCGACGGCCGGATGCTGCTCACCCTCGCCCGCTTCGAACTGGACCGGCCGAGCGCCTTCACCAACAGCGAGCGGCGCTTCGTGCAGGACGGCCGCACGATCTACCGTGGCTGGGAAATGGCGGCGGTCGGCGAGGTGGCGCCCGGTTGGGCCATCTACACCACGGCGCTGCTCCTCGACGCGGAGCAGGAGCGCGCGGCCGACCCGCGCCTGATCGGCAGGCGGCCGGAGAACACGCCGCGCTTCGCCGGCTCCGTCTTCGCGGAGCACCGCGCGGACTGGCTGGCGCCGGGGCTGCGCCTCTCGGCCGGCGTGTTCCACGTCGGCGCGCGACCGGTCAACAACCTGAACCAAGCCTATGTCGGCGGCTACACCACGCTGAGCCTCGGCGGCGCCTACGACTTCGAGGTGAACCGCACGCCGATGACGGCGCGGGTGAACATCGACAACGTCACGAACGAGCGGTACTGGAACACCGCCGGCAACGGGCTGCTCGGCGTCGGCCTGCCGCTCACCGCCACCTTCTCCCTCGCCGCGCGCCTGTGACGCCGCCGCTCCGCTCGCGCTGGCGGCCCGCGCTCGGCCTCGCCCACCGCCTGCTCGGCCTGATCGCGTCGCTGTGGCTCATGCTGCTCGGCGCGACCGGCGGGGTGCTCGCCTTCAAGGAGGACTGGCTGCGGCTGGCGCAGCCCGGCGCCGCGGGGCCACCGCCGCCGGCGCACGCCGCGGCGC
>NZ_BAAAFZ010000055.1:92587-120245 GCF_039523795.1 Craurococcus roseus
AGGGCGGCCCAGGCCCTCGGCGAAGCGGAACGCTTCCATTCCAAGCTCCTCGCCCGCACGCCCGGGCGGCGGCGGCCGAAGCCGCGTTCGGCGCCGATCGGCTGCAAGCCGTGGTGCTCGCCGGGTCGTCGTTGGCGCTGGACCAAGTGTACCTGCGCGACGATGCGGGCGGCGGCTACCTCGATCCCGGCACGGGCGCCGTCGTGGCCCGCTGGGGCGCGAACGAGCGCGTGGTGGACGTGCTGTTCGAGCTGCACCATTCGCTGCTTCTCGGCGACGCAGGCACGATGGCCGTGGGCGTCGTCGGGCTGCTCGGCTCGGCGCTGGCGCTCTCGGGAGTCGTGCTGTCCTGGCCCGCGGCCCGGCGGCGCTTCCGCGGCACGGTTCGGCCCCGGAGCGGGACGCGGGGCGGCTTGGCGGTGGCGCACCGCGAGTTGGGCCTCATCGCCGCCCTCCCTTTGCTGGTGTTGATGCTGAGCGGGGCCGCTGTGATCTTCCCGGCTGCCGCCCGCGCGCTGCTCGGCGGCGTGGGCGTGCAGGCCCGCGGGGTGGCGGGACCGGCCGACCCGGCGGTGGCCGCGATCGGGTGGGAAGCGGTTTTCTCGGCCGCGTTGGAACGCTTCCCGGACGCCGCGCCGCGCATCGCCTCCTGGCCCGCGGAGCCCGGCGCGCCCGTGGTCGTGCGGCTGCGGCAGCCCGCGGAGTGGCACCCGAACGGCCGCACCGCCATACGCGCCGCCCATGACGGCCGTTTGCTCCACGCGCACGACACCGTGGCGGCGCCCCTCGGCGACCGCGTGGTGGACTCCGCCTACCCGGTGCACGCCGCCAAGGTCGGCGGCTTGGCCTACAGGTGCGCGGTCGCGCTGTCCGGCTTGGCGCTGGCCATGCTCTCGGCCTATGGCGCCGTCGGCTACGCGAGGCACCTGTTCCGCCGCGCGCACTTGGCCCGCGGCGGCCGGGCGCACCGGTTCGGCTGATCCGGAACTTGGCGCGCCGCCCGGGCCGGGGCAGATGGTCCGCACGGGGCCCCTGGCGGGGCGCGAGCGCAGGGAGGACCGGGATGGCGAACATTCGCGTGGTGGCCACGGAGCCGTTCGAGGGGCAGAAGCCCGGCACGTCCGGGCTCCGCAAGCGGGTCACGGTGTTCCAACAGCCCCGCTACCTCGAGAACTTCGTGCAATCGGTCTTCGACAGCCTGGAGGGCTTCGCCGGCGCCACGCTCGTGGTGGGCGGCGACGGGCGCTTCCACAACCGCGAAGCCGTCCAGACCATCCTGAAGATGGCCGCGGCGAACGGGTTCGGCCGCATCCTGGTGGGCCGGGGCGGCCTGCTTTCGACGCCCGCCGCCTCCTGCGTCATCCGCGGCCGCCGGGCCTACGGCGGCATCATCCTGTCCGCCTCGCACAACCCGGGCGGGCCGGAGGGCGACTTCGGCATCAAGTACAACATCGGCAACGGCGGCCCGGCGCCCGAGCGCGTCACCGACGCGGTGTTCGCCCGCACGCAATCCATCCGCGAGTACCGCACGCTGGACGCGCCCGACCTCGACCTGGAGCGCCTCGGCACGCAGCGCTTCGGCGGGGCGGAGGTCGAGGTCATCGACCCGGTCGCCGACTACCGCGACCTGATGGCGCGCCTGTTCGACTTCGCCGCCATCCGCGCGGCCTTCGCGGGCGGCCTCCGCCTGCGCTACGACGCGATGCACGCCGTGACCGGCCCCTACGCCAAGGCGATCGTCGAGGACGAGCTGGGCGCGCCCGCGGGGACGGTGGTGAACGGCACGCCATTGCCCGACTTCGGCGGCCACCACCCGGACCCCAACCTCGTCCACGCCAAGGCGCTGTTCGACGAGATGATGGGCCCGGACGCGCCCGACCTCGGCGCCGCTTCGGACGGCGACGGCGACCGCAACCTCATCATCGGGCGCGGCGTCTTCGTCACGCCGTCCGACAGCCTGGCGATCCTCGCAGCCAACATGCACTTGGCGCCGGGGTACAGGGGCGGGCCGAAGGGCATCGCGCGCTCCATGCCGACCAGCCGCGCCGCCGACCAGGTGGCCGAGCGCCTCGGCGTGCCCTGCTACGAGACGCCGACGGGCTGGAAGTTCTTCGGCACCCTGCTCGACGCCGGCCTGGCCACCATCTGCGGCGAGGAGAGCGCCGGCACGGGCTCGGACCACGTGCGGGAGAAGGACGGGCTCTGGGCGGTGCTGCTCTGGCTCAACATCCTCGCGGCGCGGCGGCAGCCGGTCCTCGGCATCGTGCGCGAGCACTGGCGTGCGCACGGGCGGAACCACTACGCGCGGCACGACTACGAAGAGGTGGACGCGGAGGCGGCGAACGGCCTGATGTCGGCGCTGCGCGGGCAACTCGGCGCCTTGCCGGGTCGGCGCTTCGGCGTCCACGAGGTCACGACCGCCGACGATTTCGCCTACACCGACCCGGTGGACGGGTCCGTCAGCGAGCGGCAGGGCGTGCGCATCGGGTTCGCGGACGGGTCGCGCGTCGTCTACCGGCTGTCGGGCACCGGGACCGCCGGCGCCACGCTGCGCGTCTACATCGAACGGTTCGAGCCCGATCCCGACCGGCAGGGCGAGGACACCCAAACGGCCCTCGCCGGACTCGCCGCCGTCGCCGACGAGTTGGCCGGCATCCGCGCGCGCACCGGCCGCGCGGAGCCGGATGTGGTCACCTGACGGCGCCCGTGGTCCGTTCCGTGAGGAGCGAGCGGTAGAGGTCGAGCGTGCTGCGGGCGATCGCGTCCCAACTGAAGTGCGCCTCGACGCGGTGGCGGCCGTTCGCGCCGAAACGCGCCCGCAGCGCGGGGTCTCGGGCCAGCGCATTGATCGCGTCGGCCAGCCGCGCCGAGAAGGCCGCGGGGTCCGCCGGGTCGAAGGTGCCGGGCTTGAGGCCCGGGTCCACCAGCAGGCCCGTCTCGCCCGGCACCACCACCTCCGGGATGCCGCCCACCGCCGAGGCGACCACCGCCGTCTCGCACGCCATGGCTTCGAGGTTGATGATGCCGAACGGCTCGTACACCGAAGGGCAGCAGAACACCGCGGCGTGCGAGTAGAGCTGGATAACGTCCGGCCGGGGCAGCATCTCGCGAATCCAGACCACGCCGGGCCGCCTCGCCGCGACGGCCGCGACGCCCTCCGCCATCTCGCGCCCGATTTCCGGCGTGTCCGGCGCCCCGGCGCAGAGGACCACCTGGAGGTCCGGGTCCAGCCGCGGGATCGCGTTCACCAGGTGCATGATGCCCTTCTGCCGGGTGACGCGCCCGACGAACAGCACGAACGGCTTGGCGGGGTCGATCCCGTGGCGGTCCAGCGCGCGGCGGGCCTCCGTCCGGCGGTACTCTTCCGGGTCGATGCCGTTGTGGATGACGTGGACGCGCCCCGGCGGCACGTCGAACAGGCGCAGCACGTCCTCCCGCGTCTCGCGCGAGACGGCGATGACGGCGTCGGCCCTCTCGATCGCCGTGCGCTCCATCCAGGCGCTGAGGTGGTAGGCGTTGCCGAGCTGCTCCACCTTCCAGGGCCGCAGCGGCTCCAGCGAGTGGATGGTCAGGACGTAGGGCACGCCCCAGAGCTGGCTGGCGAGCAGGCCG
This sequence comes from Craurococcus roseus, assembly GCF_039523795.1. Taxonomy (NCBI): domain Bacteria; kingdom Pseudomonadati; phylum Pseudomonadota; class Alphaproteobacteria; order Acetobacterales; family Acetobacteraceae; genus Craurococcus; species Craurococcus roseus. The sequence goes on from NZ_BAAAFZ010000055.1 coordinate 96,200, forward strand.
GCCATGTCTGTGTACCAGGTGTGGCAATGCACCACGTCGGCGTCGAGCCGGTCCTTGGCCATGGCCAGCGAGCGGGCGTAGGCGTCCACGGCGCCGACGAAGCGCGTGTCGGTGTTCCGCGCCGTCTCGTCCCATTGCGGGTAGCCGCGGACCTCCGGGTTGGCGCCGTCCCCCGAACGCTGGTCGCCGAAGCACCGCACCTCGACGAAGGCGCGCTTGGCCAGCGCCGCGGCCAGGTACTCCACGTGGACGCCCGCGCCGCCGTAGACGTGCGGCGGGTACTCCTTGGTGAAGAGGGCGACCTTGCTGAGCTCTCGCACGCGGGACGCCCTTCTCAGGCCTGCAAGCGGTCGAGCATCGGCTGGGTTATCAGGCAGACGCCCCGCTCCGTGCGGCGGAAGCGCGCCGCGTCGTGCTCGGGGTCTTCGCCGACCACCAGCCCGGGCGGGATGCGCGCGCCGCGGTCCACGACCACTTTGCGGAGACGCGCGTGCCGCCCGATGTCGACGTAGGGCAACACCACCGCGCCCTCGATCTCCGCGAAGGAGTGGACATGGCAGCCGGTGGAGAGCAGCGACCGCTTCACCGACGCGCCCGACACGATGCACCCGCCGGACACGAGGGAGCTTATGGCCTGCCCGCGCCGGCCGTCCTCGTCGTGGATGAACTTCGCCGGCGGCACGACTTCGGCGTGGGTCCAGATCGGCCAGTCGCGGTCGTAGATGTCGAGGCCGGGCACGAAATCCGTGAGGTCGATGTTCGCTTCCCAATAGGCGTCCACCGTGCCGACGTCCCGCCAGTACGGCGTGGTCTCGGAGGCGGAGCGCACGCAAGAGGAGGCGAACCGGTGCGCCACGGCCTTCCCGTTCGCCACGATGTAAGGAACGACGTCCCTGCCGAAGTCGTGCTTGGACTCCGGGTCGGCCGCGTCCCGCCGGAGCTGGCGGAACAGGTACTCGGAGTCGAACACATAGATGCCCATGCTCGCCAGCGCGAACTCCGGCTGGCCCGGGATGCCGGGCGGGTCGGCCGGCTTCTCCAGGAAGGAGGTGATGCGGTCCTCGGCGTCCACGTGCATCACGCCGAAGGCCGTCGCCTCCATCCGCGGCACCTCGATGCAGCCGACGGTCACGTCCGCCTCCTGCTCGCAGTGCTGCCGCAGCATCACCTCGTAGTCCATCTTGTAGATGTGGTCGCCGGCGAGGACGACGATGTGACGCGGGGCGTAGCTCTCGATGATGTCGATGTTCTGGTACACAGCGTCGGCCGTGCCGGCGTACCAGGCGGTCTCGGACACGCGCTGGCTCGCGGGGAGGATGTCGAAGCTCTCGTTGCGCTCCGGGCGGAAGAAGGCCCAGCCGCGCTGCAGGTGCCGGATCAGGCTGTGCGCCTTGTACTGCGTGGCGACGCCGATGCGGCGGATGCCGGAGTTGAGCGCGTTGGACAGCGCGAAGTCTATGATGCGCGACTTGCCGCCGAAGTAGACCGCCGGCTTGGCGCGGATGTCGGTCATCTCCATCAAGCGGCTGCCGCGGCCGCCCGCCAGCACGTAGGCCATGGCCGTGCGCGCGAGCGGGACAGCGCCGGGTTGGCTCCTCTGGTTCATGGTTCCTCCTCCCCGTCCCGCCGAGCCGCGCCCTGGCGACGGCTAAGCACCTCCCGCGGGGACGCGCCAGATCCCGGCCGCGTACTCCGCTACGGTGCGGTCCGAGGAGAACCAGCCGACGCCGGCCGTGTTCATCACCGCCATCCGCCACCAGCGCGCGGGGTCCCGCCATAGCGCATCCACCGCCTCCTGTTGCGCGCAGTAGCCGTCAAAGTCCACAGCGACCATGAAAGGGTCGCGCTCGACCAGCGCGTCCACCAGACCGCGGTAGCGGTGCGGGTCGCCCGGGGAGAAGGCGCCGGAGCCCACGTCCTCCAGCACGCGCGCGAGCGTCGGCGAGGCCGAAACGGCGTCGTGCGCCGCCAAGCCCCGCGCGCGCCGCGCCTCCACCTCCTCGGTCGTCAGGCCGAAGAGGAAGAAGTTCTCGGCCCCGACGCGCTGGCGGATCTCGACGTTGGCGCCGTCCAGCGTGCCGATCGTCAAGGCGCCGTTGAGCGCCAGCTTCATGTTGCCGGTGCCCGATGCCTCCATGCCCGCGGTCGAGATCTGCTCCGACAGGTCGGCCGCCGGGATGATCAGCTCGGCCAGGCTCACGCCGTAGTTGGGCGGGAACACCAATTTCAGCCGCCCGGCCACCGCCGGGTCGGCGTTCACCGTGCGCGCCACGTCATGGGCGAGGCGGATGATGTGCTTGGCCATCCGGTACCCAGGCGCCGCCTTGCCGGCCAGGAGCTTGACCCTGGGCACCCAGTCCCGGCCCGGCTCGTCGCGCACGGCGTGCCACGTCGCCACGGCATGCAGGATGTTGAGGAGCTGGCGCTTGTACTCGTGGATGCGCTTCACCTGGACGTCGAGCAAGGCTTCCGGGTCCACGGCAACGCCCGCGCGATCCGCGATGAACCGGGCCAGCGCCTCCTTGCGCGCGCGCCGCTGCGCCGCGAAGGCGGCCTGGAAGCCGCGGTCGTCGGCGTGCTTGGCCAATCCCGCGAGGGCTTCGCCGTCCCGCAGCACGTGCGGGCCCAGCGCGTCCACCAGCAGGCGCGTGAGCCCGGGGTTCGCGCGGTGCAGCCAGCGCCGGAAGGTCACGCCGTTGGTCTTGTTGCTGATCCGGCCCGGGTAGACGGCGTCGAGGTCGCCGAACACCGTCTTGCCGAGCAGGCCCGTGTGCAGCGCCGACACCCCGTTCACGGCGTGCGAGCCGACGAACGCCAAGTGCCCCATGCGCACCCGCCGTCCGTGCCCTTCGTCGATCAGCGACGCGGCCGCCAGCGCGGCGTCGTCGCCAAGGCCCCGCTCCCGCACCTGCTCCAGGTGCGTCGCGTTCAGGCGGTAGATGATCTCCATGTGCCGGGGCAGCAGGCGCTCCATCAACGGGACCGGCCACGTCTCCAACGCCTCCGGCATCAGGGTGTGGTTGGTGTAGGACACGGTGGCGACCGTGGTCCGCCAAGCCTCGTCCCACCCCATCCCGTGCACGTCCACCAGCAGGCGCATCAGCTCCGCCACGGCCAGGGCCGGGTGCGTGTCGTTGAGCTGAACCGCGGCCTTGTCCGGCAGCGTCCGGGCGTCGCCGAACAGGCCGAGATGGCGGTGCAACATGTCCTGCAAGGACGCGGTGACGAAGAAGAACTGCTGCCGCAGCCGCAGCTCCCGGCCTTCGGGCGATTCGTCGCCGGGGTAGAGCACGCGCGAGATCGCCTCCAGCCGCACGCGGTCGCGCAGGGCGCCGACGTGGTCGCCGCGGTTGAATTCCTCCAAGTGGAGCGGCGAGCCGGCGCGGGCGGACCACAGCCGCAGCGTGGCGGCATGGCGGCCGCCGCCGCCGATGACCGGCATGTCGTAGGCGACCGCAGAAAGCGTTTCGGCGGGTTCCCACACACGGCGGGCGCGCCCCTCGGCGTCTTCCGAGATCCTCACCTCGCCGCCGAAGCCAACGGTGTAGGCCACCTCCGGCCGCGCGAACTCCCAAGGGTTGCCGAGCGCGAGCCAGTCGTCGGGCAGCTCGATCTGCTCGCCGTCCTCGAAGGCTTGGCGGAACAGCCCGTGCTCGTAGCGGATGCCGTAGCCGACGGCCGGGATGCCGAGCGTGGCCATGCTCTCCATGAAGCAGGCCGCCAAGCGCCCCAGGCCGCCGTTGCCGAGGGCGGGGTCGGGCTCCTGCTCTTGCAGGCGTTCCGCGTCCACGCCGACGGCGGCCAGGGCCTCTTGCACCGCCCCGGTCAGGCCGAGGTTGCCCATCGCGTCGGACAGCAGCCGCCCGGTGAGGAATTCGAGCGACAGGTAATGCACCTGCTTGGCGCCCGTCTCGGCGGCCCGGCGCGTCGAGTCCAGCCAAGGCCCTACCACCGCGTCCCGGACCGCGAGCGCGGTCGCCACGAACCAGTCGCGCTCGCTGGCCGCTGTTGGCGGCTTGCCGACGTTGTGCAGCAGCTTATCCATGATGCGGCGCCGCAGCGCGTCGGCACCGGCGGCATCCTCCGCGAACGGCCGCCAGGACACCGGCGGCGTTTCCGCCGAGGCGATCGCCATGTCGGCCCCCTTTTTCCCGTGCGCTATGTCAGCCATGTTCTGCGAACCTAACGGGTTTGTGCCCACTCCGGAACCTCCGGCCGGCCGGACAACGGCAACGGCCGCTCAACGCCCTGCCGCGCCGACAACCGCGGCCGGGCGTCCGATCGGAACTTCGGTCTCGTGCCAGGACCGCCCGTCCCGCTCGATGAGGGCGATCGCGGCCGAAGGCCCCCAGGTGCCGGCGGCGTAACGGAGCGGGCGTTGGCCCTGGGCCCGCCAGCCTTCGAGGATCGGCTCGACCCAGCGCCAGGACGCCTCCACCTCGTCGCGCCGCATGAACAGGGTGGCGTCGCCGCGGATCACGTCCGTCAACAGGCGCTCGTAGGCTTCGGGCACCCGGCCGCCGTCCTCGCCGAAGCTCAGGCGCAGGCTGGCGGGCATCAGCACCATGCGCCCGCTGCCCGGCGCCTTCATCGTGGTGAGCTGCGAGATGCCCTCGTCCGGTTGCAGGCGGATGACGAGCTGGTTGGCGGCGGGCGTGCCGGCCGCGTCGGGGAAGATGGAATGCCGCGGCGGCTTGAAGGAGACGATGATCTCCGAGCAACGAGACGGCAGGCGCTTGCCCGTGCGCAGGTAGAACGGCACGCCCGACCAGCGGAAATTGCGTATCTCCGCCTTCAGCGCCACGAAGGTCTCCGTGTCGCTCTCGGCCGCGCCGATGTCGGCCAGGTAGCCGCCGACCGGCGCGCCGTCTATCGCCCCCGGGCCGTACTGCCCCCTCACCGTCACGGCCTGGACCGCGCCGTCCTGGATCGGCCGGATGGCCTTCAGCACCTTCAGCTTCTCGTCTCGCACGGAATCCTTCTCGAGCGCCGTCGGCGGTTCCATCGCCACCAGGCACAGGAGCTGGAGCATGTGGTTCTGCACCATGTCCCGCAGCGCGCCGGAGTGCTCGTAGTAGTCGCCGCGCCCCTCCACGCCGAGCGTCTCGGCGCAGGTGATCTGGACGTGGTCGATGTCGGCCGCCGACCAGGGGCGCTCGAACAGCGTGTTGGCGAACCGCAGGACCATCAGGTTCTGGACGGTTTCTTTCCCGAGGTAGTGGTCGATCCGGTAGACCTGCTCCTCGGCGAAGGCCCGGCCCACCGCGTCGTTGATCTCGCGCGAGGAGGCGAGGTCGTGCCCGATCGGCTTTTCCAGCACCACCCGGGAGGCCGGCGTCACCGAGCCGGCTTCGGCCAGGCGGGCGCAGATGGGCGCGAACAGGTTAGGCCCAACCGCCAGGAAGAACACCCGCACCGCCGGGGTGTCGCCCAGCAGCGCCGCGAGCTCGGCGTGGCCGCGCGGGTCGGTGACGTCCATCGCCAGGTAGCGGACGCGCGAGCGGAACCGGTCGAGCGTCGCTTCATCCAGGTCCGCGGCCGGCCGCAGGGCCTGCTTGACGAACTCCTCGGTGCCGACAGGCCGGCGGCCGACGCAGATGATGCGGCCGCGCGGCGGCAGGACGCCCTCGGCCTCGCGCCGGACCAGGGACGGCAGCAGCTTGCGGGTGGCGAGGTCCCCCGTCGCGCCGAACAGCACGAAGTCGAATTCCGGCACCGGCGTCCGGCGTGCCGCGAGCGGGTAGCCCGTGGGAGTCGGGCGCCGTTGGCTCAGTGTGACGTCGGTGAGGAGCGACATGAACTTGGCTTTCTTTCGCGTCGGTCAGAAAACGGCGGCGCCCGTGTCGGCGCCGCCCACCGCGGCGCGGAAGGCCGCGAACAGCTCCCGCCCCACGCCGGCGTGGCTGGCCGAGAGGTCGGCCTCCGCCGGTACGCGCGAGTCCCACTCCGCCCGGTCCACCAGCACCTCCAGCCGCCCGGCCGGGGCGTCGACCCGCACCGTGTCGCCGTCGCGCACACGGGCGATGCCGCCGCCGTCCAGGGCCTCGGGAGTCACGTGGATCGCCGCCGGCACTTTGCCAGAGGCGCCGGACATCCGGCCATCCGTCACCAGCGCCACGCGGAAGCCGCGGTCCTGCAACACGCCGAGCGGCGGCATCAGCTTGTGCAGCTCCGGCATGCCGTTCGCCTTGGGCCCCTGGAACCGGACCACCGCCACGAAGTCGCGCTCCAGCTCGCCGGCCTTGAAGGCGCGTTGCAGCTCCTCCTGGCTGTGGAACACGATGGCGGGCGCCTCGACGACGTGTCGTTCTGGCTTGACCGCGGAAGTCTTGATGACCGCACGGCCCATGTCGCCTTCCAGCAGGCGGAGGCCGCCCGTGGGCTGGAACGGCTCCGCCGCGCCGCGGAGGACGGCTGGCGCCCCGCTCTCGGCCGCGGCGTCCCGCCAAGCCAAGCCGCCGTCGGCCGCCAGGCCGGGCTCCGCCGTGTAGGCGCGCAGCCCCTCGCCCCAGACGGTCGCCGCGTCCCCGTGCAGCAGCCCGGCGTCGAGCAGCTCGCGGATCAGGAAGCCCATCCCACCCGCCGCATGGAAGTGGTTCACGTCCGCCTGCCCGTTCGGGTAGACCCGGCACAGCAGCGGCACGACCTCGGCCAAGTCCGCGAAGTCGTCCCAGGTGAGATGGATGCCGGCGGCGCGCGCCATGGCGACGAGGTGGAGCGTGTGGTTGGTGGAGCCGCCCGTGGCGTGCAGCCCGACGACGCCGTTGACGAAGGCGCGCTCGTCCAGCACCCGGCCGATCGGCGTGTACTCGTTGCCGTTCGCGGTCAGCGCCAGCGCGCGCCGGGCCGCTTCCTTCGTCAGCGCGTCGCGGAGCGGCGTGCCGGGGTTCACGAAGGACGCGCCCGGCAGGTGCAGGCCCATGACCTCCATGAGCATCTGGTTCGTGTTGGCGGTGCCGTAGAAGGTGCAGGTGCCCGGCCCGTGGTAGGACCGCATCTCGGAATCCAGCAGCGCGGCGCGGTCCACCTTGCCCTCGGCGTGGAGCTGGCGGATGCGGGCCTTCTCGTCGTTGGGCAGGCCGGAGGTCATCGGCCCGGCCGGGATGAAGACGGCCGGCAGGTGCCCGAAGGACAGGGCGCCGATCACCAAGCCCGGCACGATCTTGTCGCAGATGCCGAGGAACACGGCCGCGTCGAAGGTCTGGTGCGACAGGGCAACGGCCGTCGAGAGCGCGATGACGTCGCGCGAGAACAGCGACAGCTCCATGCCGGCCTCGCCCTGCGTCACGCCGTCGCACATGGCCGGCACGCCGCCCGCGACCTGCGCGGTGGCCCCGGCTTCGCGCGCCGCGGCGCGGATCAGCTCGGGGAAGCGCTCGTAGGGCTGGTGGGCGGAGAGCATGTCGTTGTAGGCGGTGACGATGCCGAGGTTCGGCGTCCGCCCCCCGGCCAGCAGCGCCTTGTCGCCAGCGCCGCAGGCGGCGAAGGCGTGCGCTTGGTTGGCGCAGCCGAGCCGGGCGCGGCCTGGGGCGCGCGCCGCGCGCTCGGCGGCCTCGGACAAGCGGTCGAGGTAGCGCTCGCGGCCGCCGCGGCTGCGGCGGACGATCCGTTCGGTGACTTCGGCGATACGGTCCCGCATCGGCCCAACTCCTGCCACGTCGGGCCACCCTGTGCGGCGGTCCGCCGCGGGCGGCCCGCTCCATGCACCCGAAGGCGCGACAAACCATCGAACGCAGGACAAGGCTTCGGCAACCGGGACGCGAGAGTCAAGTTCGACGACTCGCCTGTTTTGCCGCGCTAACGAACGTCGCCGTCCGCCGCGTCCTTCGAGTTGACCGCCCGGACCGTGCGCGGCATCTGCCCGGCCAACGTTACGGGAGGTCCACGCCATGCGCCGCCGCGCCCTGCTCGCCCTCGCCTCATCCTCGCCGCTGGCGGCGCCCGGCCTCCTCCGCGCCCAAGGCGCGCCCGCCGTGATGCGCCTGTCGCACCAGTTCCCGCCCGCGCACCACAACGCCCGCGTCCTCGCCGCCTTCGCCGAGGACGCGAAGGCGCGCTCGGGCGGCGCGGTGGAGGTGCAGGTGTTCCCCGCCGAGCAGCTCGCCCGCGCCGCCGAGAACTTCCCCGGCGTGGCCCGCGGCGCCTTCGAGGCGGCGGCGGCCGTGAATTTCCAGTGGGGCAACACGCTGCCGGAGATGAGCGCCGTGACCATCCCCTACGGGTTCACGGAGCTGGAGCGCATCCGCAAATTCCCGGGCAGCGACGCGGCCAAGTTCTTGGAAGGGCTGCTGGAGCGGCGCGCGGTCAAGAACCTGATGTGGGTCTACACCTCGCGGCAGGCGATCTTCACCTCCAACCGCAAGCCGATCGTGGGGCTGGAGGACTTCCGCGGGCTGAAGGTGCGCGGCCTCAACCCGCTGACCGACCACGCGCTGGCCGCCGCCGGCGCCGCCGCCGTGTCGATGCCGGGGCCGGAGGTGCCGCAGGCGTTGCAATCGGGCGTGCTGGACGCGGGGCTCACGGACCTCTCCGCCGCCGTGTCCCGTCGGTTCTACGAGTTCCAGCGCTTCGGCACGGTCGCGCCCTACTTCGCCGTCATCAGCCACGTCTACGTCAACCCGCGCTGGTGGAACGGGTTGCGCGCCGAACAGCGGGCGGCGGTCGAGGGCGCCGCGCGCAAGGCGGAGGCGGACCAGATAGGCGTGACGGAGCAGACGGCGGCCGAGGCCGTCACCGAACTCCGCGCCCGCGGCATGACGCTGCACGAGCAGACCGCCGCCGAGACGGAGGCGTGGCGCGCGACGATGCGCCCGCCGGTGGTGGAAGCGTTCCTCAAGCAGGCGCCGGACGGCGGCAAGCGCATCCTCGACCTGCTGCAAGCCCTGTGAGGCTCCTCGAAGCCGCGGCCCACGGCCTCGCCCGCGCCGCCGGCTGGCTCGCCTCCGCCGCGACGCTGCTCTGCCTGTTGCTGGTCTGCGCCTCCGTCGCCGCCCGCTACCTGTTCGCGGCGCCGATGGGCTGGAGCGACAAGGTCGCGGGCTGGCTCGTGGTCGCCCTGGTGCTGCTGGCGGCGCCCGAGGCGCAACGGCGGTTCGAGCACATCGGCGTGGACGTCGCGGTCGGGCGCATCGGGCCGCGGCTCGCGCGCTACGCGCACCTGCTCGGCGCGCTGTCCGTGGCGCTGGTCGCCGCGATCCTGCTAGCCGCCGGCATCGAGGCCGTCCAGTTCAGCCGCATGATCGGCATGATGACCGACGTGGAAGGCGTGCCGGAGTGGTGGATACAGGCGCTGCTGCCCGTCGGCGCGGCGCTGCTGCTCCTGGTGGCGCTGGCCCAGGCGGCGGCGCTGGCGCTCGGGCGCGAGCCGCCGCACCTGCCGCGCGGGAACCCCGAGGAAGCGCTGGACGCAGGCAAGGTCGCGTGCGCCGAATGACCTTCCTCGTCCTGCTGGCTGCGCTGATCGGGCTGCTCTACCTCGGCATGCCGATGTTCGCGGCGCTGTTCCTCTTGCCGCTCGCGGTGCTGCTCTGGGTCGAGGGCGGCGTGCCGGCGCTGGGCGAAATGGTGATCGGCAAGCTGGACGGCTACCTGCTGGTCGCCATCCCGTTGTTCATGCTGATGGCGCACGTGATGGTGCGCGGGCGGGTGGTGGACGACCTCTACGGCGCCGCCTTCGCCCTCCTGCGCCGGGTGCGCGGCGGGGTCGGCATCGCCACCGTCGCAGCCTGCACGGTGTTCGCGGCCATCTCCGGCTCCTCCGTCGCCACGGCGCTGACGGTAGGCAAGATCGCCATCCCGCAGATGCTGCGCTACGGCATGTCGCGGCGCGGCGCCTTCGGCGTGGTAGCGGGCGGCGGCACGCTCGGCATCCTGATCCCGCCCTCGGCGCCGATGGTGCTCTACGCCTACGTCACCGAGGCCTCGGTCGGCGCGCTGTTCCTGGCCGGCGTGGTGCCGGGCTTGATGATGGCGGCGATGTTCGCGGCGTGGTGCTGGCTGACCGAAGGCCACGCCCGCGCCCCGGCCGACGAGCCGCCGCCGGAGCGCGCCGCCGTGGCGCTGCGGCGCGCCGGGTGGTCCATCTCGCTGCCGGTGTTCGTGCTGGGCGGCATCTACTTCGGCGTCTTCACCGCGACGGAGGCGGCGGGCACCGGCACGCTCTACGCCATCCTCATCGCCGCGCTGGTGTACCGCGCGCTGACCCTCCGCGACTTCCTGGACGGCGTGGCGGAGGCGACGCGCACCTCCGCCATGCTGCTGATGATCATCGCCGGCGCCGCCATCTACGGCTACATGCTGACCAAGCTGCTGGTGCCGCAAGAGCTGGTGGCGCTGGTGGCCGAGTGGAACCTGGGCCGCACCGGCTTCCTGGTGGCGATGATGGCGCTGCTGTTCGTGCTCGGGCTGGTGCTGGAGAGCTTCTCCATCATCCTGCTGACCATGCCGGCCATCTTGCCGGTGATGGACAGCTTGGGCATCGACAAGGTCTGGTACGGCGTCCTGCTGACGCTCAGCCTGGAGATGGCGCTGATCAGCCCGCCGGTGGCGATGAACCTCGTGGTCATCAAGGCCATCACCGGCGCGCCGCTGTCCGAGGTGAACCGGAGCATCATGCCCTACATGCTGATGCTGGCCGCGGGCACGGCGCTGCTGATCGCCTTCCCCGGCATCGCGCTCTGGCTGCCGCGGCAGGCGGGGTACCAGGGGTAGCGCAAGGCGGGAAGCGGAAGCTTGCTCCCAAGGTGACCTTTGTGTTACCCACCGGCGTGGTCGAGTTGCGCTACTACCTAGCCGAAGACGACCGCAGCCCGTTCGAGAAGTGGTTCTCCGGGCTGGATGTCGCGGCGGGGGCGAAGGTGTCCGTCGCGCTCGTGCGGCTCGAAAGCGGCAATTTCTCGAACGCCAAGGCGGTTGGGGAAGGCGTATTCGAGTACCGGATCGATTGGGGGCCGGGGTACCGGGTGTACTTCGGCCGGGACGGCGCGCTGCTGGTGATCCTCCTGAATGGCGGCACGAAGAAGCGCCAGCAACGCGACATAGAAACGGCCAAGACGCTGTGGGCGGACTACAAGCGGCGACGGGCGCGGTGAGCGGAGGCTGACGGTGGCGTTGACCCGGAGTTTCAAGGAACTGGTGCAGAAGCGCGTGGCCGACGACCCCGCCTTCGGTGAGGCGCTGCTGCGCGAGGGCATCGACGCCATGCTGGCCGGCGACGTGGACGCCGGCAAGGCGGTGCTGCGCGACTACATCAAGGCGACGATCGGCTTCGAAAAGCTGGGCGAGGCGACGGGCACGCAACCCAAGAGCCTGATCCGCATGTTCGGGCCGCGCGGCAATCCACAAGCGCGCAACCTGTTCAGCGTCATCGGCCACCTGCAGAAGCAGGCCGGCGTGGAACTGCGCGTGACGCAGGAACGGCGCTGACCCAGAAGGGTGGTGCCATCACCAGAGCGCGCTTCGCCGTGGAGCAAATCAACGGGAGTCCAGTTTTGGACCTCGTCCATCAGCATAAGGTTGAACTTGGTAGGAAGCATTACGTTACTCGGGCAAGCCCACCGGGTTACTGGTTCAACTTCCACAGCCGGAAACTCCGATCGATGCAGAAAGAGACAGGTCAGGATTTCTGTCTGATAGTGTACGGGGCCGTCGAGCGGAGCCTGGACTTCTTCGTATTGCCATTCAGCGAAGTGAGCTGGTTGTTCACAGAAGATACCCTTACGAGCACCAGCTCGAAAGGTGAACGATGGATGGGCAACCTCGCTGGTGGGTACCTTTCGCTCCACAAAGCTGAAGCCAAGGTCGATTGCCGAGCGCATCAAGGAGACAAGACCGTTCTTGATGAAGCTTTACGAGTGGCACGCCGCTAATCGCCAGCTCTTTGGCGACTTCAAGGCGGCGTACGCGTGCCGAACCTCCCGAGGCGGAGGGCACGCTGCCAAATTTCCGGTAGACGCGCGCCTCCTGACTGCTGGCGGAATCCGCTGCTACGGCCGCCGATTGCCGAACACCACCGTCCCCGACGCCGAGAACATCCCGCCCACGCCGTGGCACACGCCGATCTCCGCGCCCTCCACCTGCGCCGGCGCGGTGCCGCGCATCTGCCGCACGCTCTCCTGCAGGGCGAACATGCCGTACATGCCGGTGTGGGTGTAGGACAGGCCGCCGCCGTTGGTGTTGAGCGGCAGCTTGCCGCCGGGGCGCGTGTTGCCCTCGCGGATGAAGGCCGCCGCCTCGCCCCGGCCGACGAAGCCCAGGTCCTCCAGCCCGTAGAGCGGCAGGTGCGCGAAGGCGTCGTAGACCATCAGGTGGTCCACGTCGGCGTGCGAGACGCCCGCCGCCTGCATCGCCGTCGGCCCCGCCACGCGGAAGGCGCGGGAGGAGGTGAAGTCCTCCATCTGTGAGACCATGGTGCTCTCCACGCTCTCGCCCGTGCCGAGGATGTAGACGGGCTTCTGCGGGAAGTCCTTCGCGCGGTCGGCGCTCGTCAGGATCAGCGCGCCGCCGCCGTCCGTCACCAAGCAGCACTCCAGGATGCGCATGGGGTAGGCGATCATGCGGCTGTTCAGCACGTCGGCGACCGTGATCGGGTCGCCGTACATGGCGCGCGGGTTCTTCCCCGCCCACTCCCGCTGCACCACGGCGACCGTCGCCAGGTCCTCGTCCGTCACGCCGTAGGTCTTCATGAAGCGCAGCACGGGGATGGGGAAGAGCGTCGGCGGGCCGAACGGGCCGTAGGGCATCTCGAACTGCCCGGCCAGGCTCTCCGGCTCCGGCGGGCGCGGCGTGGCGCCGACGCGCGACTTGCCGCTCTCGCCGTGGGTGATGAGCACCGTCGTGCAGTACCCCGCATGGATGGCCGCCGCGGCGTGGCGGACGTGCAGCATGAAGGAGCAGCCGCCCACCCCCGTGCCGTCCACCCACTTCGGCGTGACGCCGAGGTAGTGCGCCACCTGCTGCGGCATCATCGGGCCGACGCAGGCCAGCCCGTCTATGTCGGTCGGCTTGAGGCCCGCGTCCGCCATGGCGTTCAGCGCCGCGTCCGCGTGCAGGCCGATCTGCGACAGTTCCGGCACCGCGCCGATCTTGGTGCTCTCCGCCGCGCCGACCACGGCGATCTCACCGGGCTTGATCATCACGCGCCCCCCTTCGCCAGCGGCCGGAAGAGCGGCAAGGTGATCTCCTCGTCCAACGGCTCGAATGCCACCTCCAGCGGCATGTCGAGCACCAGCGCCTCGGGCGTCTGCTCGCAACCGATGATGTTGGTCATCATGCGCGGCCCTTCCTCCAGCTCCACCACTGCGATGGCGTAGGGTGGCGTGAAGCCCGGCACGGGGCGCTGGTGGATGACGTAGCTGTAGAGCCTCGCGCGGCCGCTCGCCTCGAAGACGCTGACGTTGCGCGAGCCGGTGTAAGGGCTGAACGGCCGCGGCGGGAAGTAGGCGCGGCCGGTGTCGCCGCAGCGCTGGAGCAGCAGCTTGCCCTCCTTCGCCCCGTTCCAGAAATGCCGGGTTTCCGGCGTCGGTTTGGGCTTGGCCCGTCCTGGCGCGAGCATGGCGCGTCCCCTTCCCTGGTCTCGGTCGCGCCAGCCTGTCACAGCCCGGCGCGGTGGCCAAACCGCCGCTGAGGCTCGCGCCGACGCGGGCGTACCGGGCCGATGCGCCTCAGTTCCGCCGGGCGGCCGTGAGCAGCGCGGGCCAACGGAGGACGATGCCCCCTCCGCCCTGCCTGTAACGTTCCGCGCCGCGCAGGATGGCCCGCTCGACGGCGGCCCGCGCTTCGGGCGCCTGCGCCTCGATCAGCATCGGCGTGCGCACCGTGCCTCGGTACAACAGGCCGAGGACCGCCTCAGGCTCGTCGCCCGTCCATTCGAGGGGCAGCCGCCGGAAGCCGGGCTCGGCGAAGCCCGCCGCGAGCAGGGCGGACCGGCACTCGCCCTCGTCGCCGAATCGGAAGATCGGCGGGGCGGGTGGCAGCGGCACCCCCGTGTCGGCGTGCGCCTGCACCGCTTGCCCGACCAGCGCGAAGAAGTCGCCGTCCGGCGCCCAGGCGGTCATGGCGAAGCGCCCCTCGCCCGGCCGCAGCACGCGCGCGACCTCGGCCAGCACCCGTTCGGGCCGCTCCATGTGCAGCATCCCGAAGGAGCAGGTGACTGCGTCCACGCTCGCGTCCGGCAGCGGGATCGCCTCGGCATCGCCTACCCGGAAGTCGACGCCGGGGTGGCGCCGGGCCGCCTCGGCGACCATGGTCGGGGCGAAGTCCATCCCGATGGCTCCGGCGCCGCGCCGGGCCGCCTCGGCCGCGAGGGCGCCGGTGCCGCAGGCGATGTCGAGCAGGCGCGTCCCGGGCGCGGCCCCGACGGCGTCGAGCAGCGGCCCGACGGCCCCCAGGGTGACGGCGCCCAGGGTGTCGTCCCAATACACGGCCTTTCGGTCCCAGCCTTGCAACTCGGCGTCGCGGAAGCTCTGCACGGCCATCACCCGCCTCCCGGTCCCCGCTCGTCTGTCGCAACACGCCGGTGCTCGGTGGCCGGCGGGGCAGCTCCGGCGCCCCGCAGTATGGACCCGGCTTTCCCGCGCCGGCGACACCCCCGTCCGACGGTTCGCCGGCGCCAGCGGCGCTCGCGTCCCTTTCGGACCCGCGCGGGCGGGAACCGCGGCCTAGAACCCCGCGGCCCAAGCCTCCGGCAGCAGCGCGTGGCCGCCGCCGTCGCGGCGGAGCATGTGCGAGTGGCCGGGGAAGTGCAGGTGCATCCCGGTGAAGGCCTGCTTGTCCGCCGCCACCATGTCGAACACGCGCCGCCGCGTGGCCTCGGCCTGCCGGGGGTCCACGTCGAAGGCCATCGTCACCTCCGGCCGCGGCACCTGGATCTCCGGCACGTGGACGATGTCGCCCCAGATCAGCAGGCTGTCGCTCCCCGACGCCACCATGTAGCCGGTGTGCCCCGGCGTGTGGCCGGGGAAGGGCATCGCCGTGACGCCCGGGAACACCTCGCCGCCCTTGAACAAGCGGAGGCGGTCCCGGTAGGGCGCCGCCTGGGCGCGCGCGGCCCGGAAGTTGCGCTCGCGCGAGGCCTCGTCCGCCCGCGCCATCGCCGCGTCGTCGCGCCAATACGCCCACTCCGCCTCGTGCATCACCAATTCGGCGTTCGGGAACAGGGCGCGACCCTCGGCGTCCGCCAAGCCGTTGGAGTGGTCCGGGTGCATGTGCGTCAGCAGCACCGCGTCCACTTCTTCCGGCCGGACGCCCGTGGCGGCGAGGTTCTCCCGCAGCTTGCCGGCGGTCGCCGCCATGGCGTTGCCGCAGCCGCTGTCCACCAGCGCCAGCTTGCCGCCGGAATAGACCAGGAAGGTGTTCACCGCCGTCCGGCGCGGCACCGGGCGGAAGGCTTCGCGCAGCATCCGCGCCGCTTCCTCCGGTTCGATGTTCTGGATCACCGCCATGGAGCCGTCCAGGTGGCCGTCGCTCACCGCCGTGACGACCACGTCCGCCCCGACCCGCCTGTGGTGGATCCCCGGCACCTGCCGCTCCGGCACCCGCCGCGCCATGCCCGCTCCTCCCGTGCTGCTAGGCGCGCAGGCTAGGCCCGCGGCCGTGCCCTCGACAGCCCCGGGCCGAAGCGCCACCGTCCGCGCCGGAAACCCGCGGGAGACAGGCCCCATGCTCTTCGACTTCGGCGAGCTGCCGGCGCAGGACTGCTACAAGCTGGTGGTGTCGAGCGTGGTGCCGCGGCCGATCGCCTGGGTGGTGACGCAGGACGAGGCGGGCACGGTGAACGCCGCGCCCTACTCCTTCTTCAACGCCTTCTCCGACAACCCGGTGGTGGTGGGCTTCGGCGCCGGCCCGCGGCCGGAGGGTTCGTTGAAGGACACGGCGGCCAACATACGCGCCCTCGGCCAGTTCGTGGTCTGCCTGGTGTCGGAGGCCACCGTCGAGGGCATGAACGTCACCGCGGCCGACTTCCCCCCGGGTGTGGACGAGTTGGCCGAGGCCGGGCTGACCACCGTACCCTCCGCCAAGGTCAAGCCGCCGCGCATCGCCGAGAGCCCGGTGGCGCTGGAGTGCGAGACTTTCCAGCTCATACCTGCCGGGCGCCACACCATCGTGCTCGGCCGGGTGCTGGCCATGCACATCCGGGACGATTGCGTGCTCGACCCGGCGAAGCGCTACGTGGACACGCCGAAGCTCGGCCTCGTCGGCCGCATGCACGGCCGCGGCTGGTACGCCCGCACCACCGACCGTTTCGAGGTGAAGCGCATCACCGCCGCCGAGTGGGAGGCGCGGAAAAAGGCGGCGGAGTAACCGCGGCGGGCACCGCCCGCTCTTCCTGCGCACGGGCGCCCGTGATAGCGGGTGGTTGAGAACCGCTCGCAAATGACACGCCCCCTCCCCGCTTCTGCCCTGGACCCGGCAGCCGCCGGCCCCGGCCCCACGGCGCCGCGGCGCCGCGGCCGAGCACCGTTCTGGACGCTGCTCGCCCTGCCGCTCGCAGCGCTGATCGCGGCGCCGATCCTCGCGGTGGCGGTGACCGCCGCGGTGCCGGCGGGCGCCGTGTGGCGGCACATCGCCGCGACCACGCTGCCGGAGATGCTGGGCAACTCCGTGCTGCTCGTCCTGCTCGTGGGGGCGATGACCGCGTCCTGCGGCGCGGTGGCGGCCTGGCTGGTGACGGCCTGCCGCTTCCCCGGGAGCCGGGCGCTCGACGTCGCGCTTTTGCTGCCGATGGCGATGCCGGCCTATGTCTGCGCCTATGCCTACACTTGGCTGCTGGACGCGGCCGGGCCGGCGCAGACGGCGCTGCGCGACCTGACCGGCCTGCGCTGGGGCCAGTATTGGTTCCCGGAGATCCGCAGCCTGCCCGGCGCCGCCTTCGTGCTGGCGATGGTGCTGTACCCTTACGTGTATCTGCTTTGCCGCGGCGCCTTCCAGCAGCAGAGCGTGTGCCTGGTCGAGGCGTCGCGCACCCTCGGCCACAACCTGCCGCATTGCTTCCTGCGGCTCGCCCTGCCATTGGCGCGGCCCGCCATCGTAGGCGGCGTCGCGCTGGCGTTGATGGAGACCTTGGCCGATTTCGGCACGGTCCAGTTCTTCGCCGTCCGCACCTTCACCACCGGCATCTACGAGGCGTGGTTCGGCCTCGGCGACCGCGGCGCCGCGTCCCAGCTCGCCGTTTGCCTGATGGGGTTGGTGGCGGCGCTCCTGGCGGTGGAGCACATGCTGCGCGGCGGCCGGCGCTACCACCCCACCACCAACCGGCAACCGCCGGTCCGTCCCGTCGCGCTCTCCGGCTGGAAGGCGGCGCTGGCTTTCGCCGTTTGCGCCGCGCCGGTGCTGCTGGGCTTCGGCGTGCCGGCGGGGGCGCTGCTGACGCTCATGGTCGAGGTCGGCGATCCCCTCGAACCGCGGCGCTTCCTGCCCTTCGCCACCAACAGCCTGCTGCTGGCCGGCACCACGGCGGTCGCCGCGGTGGCGGCGGCGGCGCTGCTCGCCTGGGCGGCGCGGCTGCATCCGGGCTGGCCGCAGCGCTTGGCGAAGCGGATCGCCGGCTTGGGCTACGCCGTGCCGGGATCGGTGATAGCGGTCGGGACTCTGGTGCCGCTCGGGCTGCTGGACAACGCGATGGACGGCTGGGTGCGGGCGCGCTTCGGCGTGTCCACCGGCCTGCTCCTCTCGGGCGGCGCGGCGGCGCTGGTCTTCGCCTACTTGGTCCGCTTCCTGGCGGTCGCGTTGTCGGCGGTCGAGTCCGGTCTCGGGCGCATCCGGCCCAGCCTCCGCGACGCGGCGCGCGTGCTGGGCTCGCCCGTGGGGGCGGCGGTGCGCCGGGTGGAGATGCCGCTCGCCCGCCCGGCCCTGCTTACCGCCGGCCTGCTCGTCTTCGTGGACACCATGAAGGAGTTGCCGGCTACGCTCATCGTCCGCCCGTTCGACTTCGACACCTTGGCGGTGCGGGTCCACAGCTTGGCGGCGGACGAGCGCTTGGCGGAGGCGAGCACGGCGGCGCTGCTGATAGTTGTAACCGGCCTACTTCCAGTAATGGCGTTGGCGCGGGCGGTGCGGCGGTAACACAGGTCGAGTAACGTCCATCACAAGGCCGAGGGAACCCCTCCGTTACCTCCCGCCACCATGAGTTGTACGGTAAGGTCCAACCAACAAGAAATCCGAACATTGTATCCATTTTTCTTCGTGGCCGGGACGGGAAATGTTGGGCCTTCTTACGCAGACGAATCCTGGCGCCGCCGCGCCCACGTGCGCTCGCCTAGCTCGGCCACCGACCGGGACTAGGTTGCATGCTAATTTATGGATATCGATCGCCCCCGTTGCGTCGGAGCGTGCGGCTTGATGACACGGGGAGCGGCGTTGCGCGTGCTCATGGCGGAGGACGAACCGCTGGCCGCGGAGGTGATCCAGGAAGGGCTGGTCGAGGCCGGGTTCGAGGTGCTCGCCGCCAACGACGGGCAGGAAGCTTTCGAACTAGCCTCCGGCGGCGCCGGCTTCGACCTCCTGCTAACCGACCTCAAGATGCCCCGGCTGGGCGGCAAGGAACTGATAGCGAAGCTGCGCGCCCGCCGCCCGGACCTGCCCGTGGTGGTGATGACCGGCTACCCGCCGCCGAACGGCGCCGCTTCGCTCCAAACCGGGCGCGGCCCGATGCGGCTGCTCACCAAGCCGATCGGCATCGCGCCCATCATCGCCGCCTTGTGGGACGTCGCCGGCCGCGGGTAAGCGCGGACGCCGCCGCGGCGCTTCGCCCGCTCGCAACCCCGTCGACGCCGCGGCCGGAGTTTGCGACGCCTGCTAATTGTGGCCGCGCGTCAGCGCAGCGGCGGCGCCCACATCAGGCCGCCTTGGGAAGCGAGGCGGTTCGCGCCGCGGTCCAGACCGAGCGGGGCGAGGTTGCGGTCCCAAATCTCGGCGTAGTTCCCGACCTGCTTGACGGCGTTGGAAGCCCAGGCGTTGTCCACGCCGAGCGCCTTGCCGAGGTCGCCTTGCGCGCCCAGCAGGCGTTGCAAGGCCGGGTCGGGGGAGCGGCGCTTCTCGTCGGCATTGGCGCTCGTGACGCCCGCCTGTTCGGCGGCCAGGAGCGCGGCGCCGGTCCAGCGCACGAGGTCGAACCAGCGGTCGTCGCCCTTGCGGACCATGGCGCCCACCGGCTCGCTGCCGATCCGGTCGGGCAGCAGGGAAAGGCCGGCGTTGGGCTGGCTGGCGCGGAAGGCGGCGATGTAGGAGGCGTCGTTGGCCCAGGCGTCGCAGCGGCCCGCGAGGAACGCTGCCTGGGTTTCGGACACGCCGCCGAACACCGCCGGCGTGAAGCGCAGGTTGTTGGCGCGGAACCACTCGGCGACGTCGAGCTCGGTGCTGGTGCCTTGCAGGAGGCAGACGGTGGCGCCGTCCAACTGCTTCGCCGATGACACGCCGGCGTCGGACTTCACCACGAAGGCGGTGCCGTCGTGGAAGTTGATCCAGGCCATGAGGAGGCCGAGCGAGGCTTCGCGGGTCAAGGTCCAGCTTGTGTTGCGGACCAGGAGGTCCACTTCGCCCGATTGCAGCGCGGTGAAGCGGGCCTGGGGCGAAAGGGGCACGAAGCGTACCAGCTTGGCGTCGCCCAGAGCGGCGGCGGCGACCGCGCGGCAGGTGTCGGCGTCGAGGCCCTGCATCTCGCCCCGGCTGTCGGGCAAGGAGAAGCCGGGGGACTCGCCCGACACGCCGCACAGCAAGAGGCGGCGCTCGCGCACGGCGTCCAAGGTGGGGGAGCCGGACGGGGCGGCGGGGCGTTGCTGCTGTTGGGCCTGGGCCGGGACGCCACCGGCGAGGGCGCTGGCCATGAGGACCGCCGCTGCGGTGGCCAAGCGGGGAAGAAGGCGTTTGTGGTTCATGGGGCGCTCCGTCGCGTCGGGCGGCAACGCGCGAAGCCGGCTTTGGTGCGGCGGGAATCGGCAGCGCCCCCTCGCCGGCCTTATAGATCCGCATCCCTATGCTCTTCCTGCCAATTCAAGTCGTCATCGCCGACTGGAGCGCGGGGCCGGCGGGCCGCAAGCGGAGCGCGCAGCGCAAGCCTTCGGGTTCGAAGCGGGTTTCGGCTTCCATGCCGGCTTGGCCCGCCAACCCGCGTTCCAAGAGGCGCAGCCCGAAACCCTTGCGAACGGGCGGCGCCGGTATCGGCGGACCGTCCCGCTCCGCCCAAACCACGCGCTGCGCCCCCTCTTCGGCCGGGTCCGGGCCGCAGCACACCGACACGCGGCCGCCCGGCTCCGAAAGGGCGCCGTGGCGGAGGGCGTTGGTGGCGAGTTCGTGCAGCGCCAGCGCCAGGGTCAGCACCTGGGCGGGCGCGAGGAGCGCGCTCGGCGCACGACCGGCGCGGAGGTCCACGCGACCGGAACCGCAGGGCTCCACCGCGGCGCGCACCACGGAAACCATGGGTGCGCCCTCCCAATCCCGGCGCGTCAGCAGGTCGTGCGCGCGGGCGAGCGCGAGGAGCCGGGCCTGGAAGGCGGCGGCGAAGGAGGGGAGGTCCGGAGCGCCGCGCGCCGTCTGCGCCGCGAGCGACTGCACGACCGCGAGCGTGTTCTTCACCCGGTGGTTCAGCTCGCCGATGAGGAGCGCCCGCCGCGCCTCCGCCCTCGCGCGCTCCGCCGCGAGTTCCAACCGGAGCCGGCCCAGGGCGTGTTCCGCCTTCGCGCCCGCGCCGCTCCCCGCGCCGCCGGAGGCCCGCCGCGCGGCGGCGATCTCCGCCGCGAGTTCCGCGAGCGACTGCTCAACGGCGTCCGGCGTCGCCTCACCGGCGCGATCCTGGCTCTGGTCGGGGCAGACGGACGAGGTGAAATCTCCTTGTTTCATGCGCGTAGTCGACCTTCAGAGAGCAGCGGGGACGTCCGCTTCGGTTGAACAAAAAATGGACGTTTCGTAACTTGGCGAGGCTCTTGAGGCCTACGTGCAGGCCGCCGTACCGGATGCATTTTGATTGGGTGTTATTTCATATATTTACGCGGCGGGTTTCTCCCGCCGGCTGAGGGGATGCCGCTTGATCCACGAAGCGGAACCCGGCACCCGATTGGCTGCCGGCCGGGGAGCCCCCATCTTTCGGCTTTACGCCGGGACCGCCCTCGATTTGCCCGATCCGACTCAGCCCTCCGCCACGCCCGATTTCCTTCAGCACGACCGCCCGCCGGTGCCCGACATCGTGGTGCCGCGCGGCGTGCAGCCCTTCCACCTGCACAACAAGCCGGTGCGCGGCCGGCTGGTGCGGCTCGGGCCGCTGGCCGACGCGCTGTTGACGCGGCACGACAACCACCCCGCCATCGCCCGGCTGCTGGGCGAGACCCTGGCGCTCTCCGCCGGCTTGGCGGCGGCGCTGAAGTTTCGCGGCAGCTTTTCGGTGCAGGCCAAGGGCGACGGCCCGGTCTCCATGCTGCTGGCCGACTGCACCGAGTCCGGCGCGCTGCGCGGCTACGCGCGGGTGGACGGCGGGCGGTTGGGCGCCATGCTGGACGCCGCCGCGCCGGAAGCGCCCGGCGCCGGCGCGCTGCTGGGCGGCGGCTACCTGGCCTTCTCCTGCGACCAGGGGCCGGACATGGAGCGCTACCAGGGCATCGTCTCCATCGAGGGCGGGACGCTCATGGAGATGGCGGACCACTACTTCCAGACCTCGGAGCAGCTCCGCACCCACCTCCAACTCGCTTGCGCGCGCACGCCACACGGATGGCGGGCGGCGGCGCTGATCCTGGAGCGGGTGGCGCCGGAGGGCGGCATCGTCGGGCCGGAGGTCGAGGCCGAGGAGGCCGAGGACGCGTGGCACACCGCCCTCGCGCTCGCCGGCACCTTGACGGAGGAGGAGCTGCTGGACGACGGGCTGCCGGGGCCCGAGCTGCTGCGGCGCCTGTTCCATGCCGAAGGGCTGGCCGTGGACCGCCCGCGGGCGCTGGCCTACGGGTGCCGCTGCTCGCGGGCGCGGCTCGCCGGCGTGCTGTCCGGCTTCGGCGGCGGCGACCTCGACCACATGGCGCAGGACGACGGCGCCATCACCATGACTTGCGAGTTCTGCAACATCGACTTCCGCTTCGAGCGGGCGGAGGTGAGGGCCGCGGAGGGCAAAGGCGGCGGCGCGCACGCGTGACAGGCGGACGCGGCGCCCTCCACGTCGCGGCCTTGTGACGGCCGGGGGCGCACCGCCCGCACCCCCGCCGCGGCGGGTGAAATAGCATGCACCTCGGCATCGGCGGCCGGAGCCGTGCGCCGCCGCCGGGGAGGATGACATGGACATCGCTGTGGACCTGGGCGCGGCCGCGCTGCAGGCGCCGGCCGAAGCTCACACCGCAGGTCGGGGCGGCGAATGGGCCGCTCCGCACGCCATTCCTGTACCGGCCGATCGGGACGCACTGGCGGAAGCGATCCGCCGCATCCTGGAAGGGAAGCACGCGCCGCCGTTCCCGGCCCCTTCCCCGCCGCCTGACGATCGCTTCGTCTTCAGCGCGGAGGACGGCTCCAACGGCCGCGAACTCTGGGTGACGGACGGCACCGCCGAGGGCACGTCCTTGGTGCGGGACATCAACCCGGGCGCGGGCGACGCCTTTCCGTTCTCCTTCCCGGGTTCGTTCGGCGCCCTCGGCGACGGCCGGGCGCTGTTCGGCGCCGATGACGGCTCGGGCGGCGGAGTCGAACTCTGGATCACGGACGGGACCGGGGCCGGCACCCGGTTGGTGGAGGATTTGACGACGGGCCCCTTCGGCGGCGACCCGCGCTCCTTCCTGCCGCTCGGCGACGGGCGGGCGCTGTTCGCGGCCGGTGACGCGGCCTTCGGCCGCTCGCTCTGGGTCAGCGACGGCACCGCCGAGGGCACCCGGCTGGTTTCGCCGCAGACCAACGGCCGCTCCTACATCGAGTCCGATTTCGGCCTGCTGCGCGAGGGCGAGGCGCTGGTCGGCTCCTTCGACGCCGGCAGCTACGTCGTGCTGCGCACCGACGGCACGGAAGCGGGCACCCGCTCCATCAAGGACTTCGGCTCCGCGGAGTTCAGCCCCTTCGGCCTCTACCCGCTCGGGGACGGGCGGCTCCTGTTCCGGGCGGAGGAGGCGGGGAGCGGCGCCGGTGCCGAGTTGTGGATCAGCGACGGCACGGAAGCGGGCACCCGGCTGGTGAAGGATCTGAACCCCGGCGAAGGCGCCAGCTTCCCCGCCGCCTACCACGCGCTCGGCGACGGGCGGGCGCTGTTCGGCGCGTTCGGCGGAACCGCCGCGAACGGGCTCTGGATCACCGACGGCACGGAAGCCGGGACGGCGTTCCTGGCGGATGTCCGCCCGGTCCTCGGGCCCGGCGGCGTGGCCGGCGCCTTCGCCGACCTCGGCGACGGGAGGGCGCTGTTCCTGGGGAGCGACACCGCGAACGGCACCGAACTCTGGGTCACGAACGGCACCGCCGCGGGCACCCGGCTGGTGGAGGACATCAACCCCGGCCGCGACAGCGGCGCGTTCGGGATCGCGCCGTTGGGCGCCGGACGGGTGCTGCTGATCGGGTTCGACGGGGCCACCGGCATCGAGCCCTGGATCAGCGACGGCACGGCCGAGGGCACCCGCTTGCTGAAGGACGTGCGGCCCGGCACCGGCCCCGGCTCTTCCAGCGACGCGGGCGGGCTCGCGCCCTTCGCAAACGGGGCGCGCGCGCTGTTCGGCGCCAACGACGGCTTCCACGGCCGCGAGGTCTGGATCACGGACGGCACCGGGGACGGCACGCGGTTGGTCGAGGACCTGCGGCCCGGGGCGGAGGGCAGCGCCCCGGGCCAGTTCGTTTCCCTGGGCGCCGGCGACGGCGGCCGCGGCGGGATGCACTGGCACTGGTTCGACCCGTTTGGTTGACGGCCTCGGGCCGGGCCGCGGCCCCGTCCAGGGTCCGCGGCGACGGCGCGGCGCCCGCGTTTCCAACCGGGCCGGGGTTGTTCTAGCTTCGCCGCCATGACACCCCGGGCCTCGCGGCGCGGCGGGCCGGCGGCCCGCCGATCCTTCCTGTTGTTGCCGCCGGCCGTGGCGGCCGCGGCGGCGTCCTGCGCGCGGCCGGAGCC
>NZ_BAAAFZ010000055.1:120254-127638 GCF_039523795.1 Craurococcus roseus
CGGCGCCGCCCCTGCCCCCGATGTCGTGGACGCACCTCACCCCGCTGCCGTTGGACGTGGCGGCGCTGGAGATCGTGCCTTCGGCGCCGCCATCGCCGCCGGGGGATGTCGGGCCGTTGCTGTCGCCAACGCCCGCCGACGCGGTGCGGGGCATGGCGCGGGACCGGCTTTCCGCCGCCGGCGGCTCGGGGCAGGCGGTGTTCTCGGTGACGGCGGCGAGTGTGGTGCGGGAGCCGGGCGGGGCGCTCCGCTGCTCCCTCGGCTGCCGCGTGGACGTCGCGGGCAAGGGCGGCGAGGAGGGCGGCGGCGGCTTCATGGAGGCGGCGGCGCAGCGCGGCGTGTCCGGCGCGGAAGCGTCGCGGCCGCGGGCCGCGGACCTGCTGTTGCGGCGGACCATGGAGGACCTGAACGTCGAGTTCGAGTTCCAGCTCCGGCGCAACCTCCGGCGCTGGCTCGTCGCGGTGGCGCCGGCGGCCGGCGGCGGGGCGGCGGTGCCGCCGCCCGTCAGCCGCGAGGAGTTGCCTCCCGGTGGAGGCGCGGCGGCGCCGGGCGGGGCCGCCACGGGACGACCGCAGCCACCGCCGGATCCAGAGGAGTGACGACGCGATGCCGGTCACGTTCAGCAACCCCGACGGGGTGTTCCCGCCGGGCTCGCGCTATTCGCACGCCGCCCTGGTGGAAGGCGGCGGGCGCCGCTTGCTGGTGTCGGGCCAGGTCGGACTGAGACCGGACGGGCACCTCGACCACGATCCCTGGGAGCAGATGCGCCAAGCCTTGGCCAACCTCGGCGCCATCCTCTCCGCGCACGGCATGGGGCCGCGCCACGTCGCCAAGATCACGGTGTTCCTGACGGACCAGGAACTCGTCCCGCTCTGGCGGGAAGCGCGCGACGCCTTCTTCGACGGCCACGCGCCCGCGAGCACCCTGCTGGTGGTGGCCGGGTTGGCCCACCCGCGCTTCCAGGTCGAAGTGGAGGCGGAAGCGGCGGATTGAGGCCGCGACGGCGCCGAAGCCCGATGCCGGGCCGATCAGCGATCCGCGGCGAGCGCCCCCGACAAGGCAAGCTCCATGTCACGCAGCTTGAAGGGCTTCTGCAGCACCGGCCGGTCGCGGAAGTCCTCGCGCAGGCCGCGGTTGCCGTAGCCGGTGGCGAAGACGAAGGGCACGTCGCGCGCGGCGAGCGCGTCGGCCACCGGGAAGCTGGTTCGCCCCCGGAGGTTCACGTCGAGCAGGGCGGCGTCGATGCCGCCGCCCTCCACGGCCGCGAGCGCCTCGTCCGCCCCCGCCCCCGCGGCGACCACGATGTAGCCGAGCGCGTCCAGCATGTCTTCCACGTTCATGGCGATCAACGCCTCGTCCTCGACGAGGAGCACCCGGCGGCTCGTTGGTGTGTCAGGGCTCAAGAACGGCTTCTCCCTTGCCGATGGCGGCCGGTGCGTGTGTTCCGCGGACGGGCACTACCGGGCCCGGCCGTTCACTCGAAGGTGAGCGCGCCGAACAGCCCGGCCCGGTCCGGTTCGCGCCGGGCAGCGCGGGCGCCTACCAGCCGCGCGCGGGCCGCATCCGGCTGTTCGCACGAGCCGCCACCGGGATCGAAGCGCGTGGGATGCTTGGCCGCGGAGGCCGTGTCGTCCCGTCCCGGCCTCTCCGGCGACGGAAGGCGACGCTTCAGCCGTGGTCCCCGGGCGAGCGCAACCGGCGCTGCCGTGGCGAGCGGAGCAGCGGCGAAACGGCAACAAGGCCAGCGCGCGAGTGGGACACGAGAGCGGCAGGCCCCTCGTCGCAAGGGAAAGACAACCAAAAAATGAGCCGGCCCCTTCCGTCCTGAAAATCATTCAAAGCGCGACGACTGAAGACGACGCACTCCAGACGGGATATTATAACTTAGGGGGAAAATCAACCCCCGCTTTAGTTTGAGCCGGCTTGAAGTGTCCGCCGACGGGCCGGGGCGGCGGGTGTCAGCCCTCGTTCACACCGCGTGGGGCGGCGATGATCGCCATGAATTCGCGCCGGGTCGCGGGGTCGGTGCGGAAGGCGCCGAGCATGTGGCTCGTCACCATGGTCACGCCGGGGCGGTGGACGCCGCGGGTGGTCATGCACTGGTGCGTGGCGTCGATGACCACCGCCACGCCCTTGGGCTTCAGCACCTCCTGAATGCTGTTGGCCACCTGCGCGGTCAGGCGTTCCTGGATCTGGAGGCGCTTGGAAAAGGCTTCCAGCACGCGGGCGAGCTTGGAAATGCCGACCACCCGCTTGTCCGGGAGGTAGGCGATATGGGCGCGGCCGATGATGGGCGCGATGTGGTGCTCGCAGTGGCTCTCGAACCGGATGTCGCGGAGCACCACCATCTCGTCGTAACCGTCCGTCTCCTCGAAAGAGCGCGCGAGCAGCTCCACCGGATCGACGGAGTAGCCGGTGAAGAATTCCTCGTAGGCCTCGGCGACGCGTTTGGGCGTGTCGCGCAGCCCTTCCCGCTCCGGGTCGTCGCAGGCCCAACGCAGGAGGACGCGGACGGCGGCCTCGGCCTCCTCGCGGGAGGGGCGGCCGGTCATGCCGCGCGCTGCGCCTCGACGCGGAACTCCGCTTCCGTCTTGGCCTTGATCTCGTCCACCGACACGCCGGGCGCGGCTTCCACCAGGGAAACGCCGCCGTCGCCCTTCTTGTCGATGGCGAAGACGCCGAGTTCGGAGATCACCATGTCCACCACGCGCTGGCCGGTGAGCGGCAGGGTGCAGCGCTTGAGGAGCTTCGGTTTGCCGCCGGCGGTGTGCTCCATCAGCACCACCACCTTCTTGACGCCGGCGACCAAGTCCATCGCGCCGCCCATGCCCTTCACCATTTTGCCCGGGATCATCCAGTTGGCGAGGTCGCCGTTCTCCGCCACCTGGAGCGCGCCGAGGATCGAAAGGTCGATGTGGCCGCCGCGGATCATGCCGAAGCTCTGGGCGCTGTCGAAGTAGGAGGAGGTCGGCAGCGCGGTGATGGTCTGCTTGCCGGCGTTGATGAGGTCCGGGTCCTCCTCCCCCTCGTAGGGGAACGGGCCGAGGCCGAGCATTCCGTTCTCGGATTGGAGCTGCACCGTCATGCCGGGCGGCACGTGGTTCGCCACCAGCGTCGGGATGCCGATGCCGAGGTTGACGTAGAAGCCGTCTTGCAGCTCGCGCGCGGCGCGGGCCGCCATCTCGTCGCGGGTCCAGGGCATGTCTCGCTTCCCCTCGTTCTTACGCCACGCCGCCGGCGGCGGCCGGCTCGCGCTTGCGGACGGTGCGTTGCTCGATCCGCTTTTCGTAGTCCGCGGGGAGCGCGATCATGCGCTTCACGAAGACGCCGGGCGTTATGATGTGGTCCGGGTCGAACTCGCCGGGCCGGACCAGGTGCTCCACCTGCACCACCGTGACCTTGGCGGCGGTGGCCATGATCGGGTTGAAGTTCCGCGCCGTGCGTCGATAAACGAGGTTGCCCTCGTGGTCGCCCATGTAGGCGTGGACCAGGGCGAGATCGGCGAAGAGGCCGCGCTCCATCACGTAGGTCTCGCCGTCGAACTCCTGCGTGGGCTTGCCCTTTGCGACCTCGGTGCCGACGCCGGTTTTGGTGTAGAAGGCCGGGATGCCTGCGCCGCCGGCGCGGATGCGTTCCGCCAGCGTGCCCTGTGGGTTGAACTCGATCTCCAGTTCGCCGGCCAGGTACTGTTTGGCGAAGGTCTGGTTCTCGCCGACGTAGGACGAGACCATCTTGCGGATCTGGCGCGTTTCCAGCAGCACGCCCAAGCCCACGCCGTCGATGCCGGCGTTGTTGGAGACCACCGTGAGGTCCTTCGCCCCGCTTTCCCGCACCGCCTCGATCAACACGGCCGGGATGCCGCACAGGCCGAAGCCGCCGGACATGATGGTCATGCCGTCGCGCAAGAGTCCGGCGAGCGCTTCGCGCGCGTCCGGGTAGACCTTTCGCATGGGTGGCTCCTGTGCGGCCGGGATCGTCCCCGGCAAGGTAGTGGCGTGGGCACGGGCGCGGAAGGCCCCTGGACGCGGCGGCGCGGGAAAGCCTTGCCGGCGCGGGCGGCGGCGGCTATACCCGCCGCCTCTCCACGGCCCTTGCGGGGCCGGAGCCCGGGGCCATAGCTCAGTTGGGAGAGCGCTTGAATGGCATTCAAGAGGTCGGCGGTTCGATTCCGCCTGGCTCCACCACCTTCCACTCGCGGCACGCTGGAATCGCGCCACTTCCGCAGCGCTTGAATGGCGGCCCACGCACCGGCCCGCGCTCGCTCATTGGTGGGCGATGCTTGGCCGGGACGGTTGACCTGTCGCGGGCGCGGCGCCCGGGCACACGGCAGCGGCCCGACGGAAACCGGCACGCGCCGCGCTTGGCCGAGGTGCTCCTCGTGTTGAGCGTGGCGGCGTCGTGGTCCTCGCACGGGTGAGGCGGTGATCCGGCGGCCGGCCCCGCTCGCAACGGGATCGGCGGCCGCACGGCGCGTCCCTTGGCGGGGTTGGATGGCCGATCCCGGAGCGGGTCAACCCCGCGCCTCGGGCCGCGTTGCGCTCCGCGGAGGCCGGCCTTCGCGCTGCGGAGCGCCGGTTGCGGCTGTGCAGATGGGATGGAAACGGCCGCCCCGCATCGCACGCGGACCCTTCGAAGTCGAAAACCATCCGCGCCACCCGCACGGCCCCGACCCCGCCGCGCCAAGGCTCGCGCACCGCCTTGGAGAACCCCCATGCCGACCGACGCGCCCGACGCCCTGATCGGCCTCACGGCGGCCGAGTTGCTCCCCGGCCGCCGGGCCAGCCGCACCGGCCGCGTGCCGCCGCGCGCCTTCGACCTCGCCGCCGCCGTGACGGGCCTGCCGCCGTTCTACCCGCTCGACGGGCCACCCACCGCCGACGAGGCGCTGCTGCTGGGGGCGCTGGTGGCCGAGTTGGCCGCGCAGGAACTGCCGGGGCCGGGCACCGTGATCCTGGCCTCGGAGCTCCGCATGTTCGGCGCGCCTGCCCCGGACGAGGAGGTGACGACCGCTTTGACCGTCGTCCCCTGTGGCAACAGGGCGGCGGGCGAGGTCGCGCTGGAAGCCGCCGTGTCGGGCGCCGGCGGCAGGGAATTGGCGGCCGGGCGCTTGTTGGTGCGTCCGCCGCGCGAAAGGGTGACGATCCCGCACACGGAGCGCCCGGCCATCGTCCTGCAACGCCACCCCCACCTCGCGCGACTGCTGGCGCGCGCGGCGGAGGAGGAGCCGCTGCGCACCGCCGTCGCCTGGCCCTGCGACCGCGACAGCCTGCTCGGCCCGCTGGAGGCGGCCCACCGCGGCTTCCTCCGCCCGGTGCTGGTCGGCCCGCGGTCGTTGATCGCCGCGGCCGCCGGCGCGGCGGGTGTCGACCTCGACAGGGCCGAACTGGTCGAGGCGGACGACCCGCACGCCGCTGCGGCCGCCGCCGCCGCCCTGTGCCGCGACGGGCGGGCCGACGCGCTGATGAAGGGCAGCCTGCACACCGACGAGCTGATGGCGGCGGTGGTGTCGCGCGCGAACGGGCTGCGCGGCCGCCGCCGCATCAGCCACGTCTTCGCGTTCGACGTGCCGGCCTACCCGAAGCCGCTCTTCGTCACGGACGCCGCCATCAACATCGCCCCGGACCTCATGGCCAAGGCCGACATCGCGCAGAACGCGGCGGACCTGGTGCGGGCGCTCGGCGTCCTGCTGCCGAAGATCGCCGTGCTGGCGGCGGTGGAGACGGTGAACCCGGCGATGCCGGCCACGATGGACGCCGCCATGCTCAGCAAGATGGCCGAGCGGGGCCAGATCACCGGCGCGCTGGTGGACGGCCCGCTCGCCTTCGACAACGCGGTGAGCCGCGCCGCCGCCAAGACCAAGCGGATCGAGAGCCCGGTGGCCGGGGACGCGGACGTCCTCCTCGCGCCGGACCTGGAGGCCGGGAACATGGTGGCGAAGCAGCTTTCCTACCTCGCCGGGGCGGAGAGCGCGGGGCTCGTCCTCGGCGCGCAGGTGCCCGTGATCCTCACGAGCCGCGCGGACAGCGTGACCGCCCGCTTGGCTTCGGCGGCCCTGGCGCAGCTCGTCGTGTCGGCGCGCCGGCGCGGAACCGCGGCCGGATGAGCGGGCCCTTGGTGGGCGTCGTCAACGCCGGCTCCTCCTCCCTCAAGTTCGCGCTCTACGAGGCGGAGCGCCGCGTCCTGTCCGGCGCGGTGGACGGCATCGGCACGCGCCGCCCGCGCGCCCGGGCGGCGGAGGCCGGCGGCGCGGAGCTGGCGCCGCCGCTCCCGGACCCGCCGCCCGCCACGCCCGGGGAAGCCGTGACGGCGCTGCTGCCGTGGTTGCGGGACTGGCTCGGCGGCCGGCGGATCGCCGCCATCGGCCATCGCGTGGTGCATGGCGGCGTCCGTCACACGAGGCCCACCCTGGTCACGCCCGGGCTGCTGGACGAGCTCGAAGCGCTGGTGCCGCTCGCGCCCCTGCACGAGCCGCACAACCTGGCGCCGATCCGGGCCGTGCTCACGCTCGACCCGGCGATCCCGCAAGTGGCCTGCTTCGACACCGCCTTCCACCGCACCATGCCGGAGGTGGAGCAGGCCTACGCCCTGCCGCTCGCGCTGCACGAAGCGGGGATACGGCGCTACGGCTTCCACGGCCTGTCCTACGAGCACATCGCCTCCGTCCTGCCGGAGCGCGCGCCGGGCATCGCCGGCGGGCGCGTGGTGGCGGCGCACCTCGGCAACGGCGCCTCGGCATGCGCGATGCGCGCGGGCGTGTCGGTCGCCACCACCATGGGCTTCACGGCGCTCGACGGCCTGCCCATGGGCACCCGTTGCGGCGACCTGGACCCGGGCGTGGTGCTGCACCTGCTGCGCCAGGCGGGCATGGACGCGCGCGCGGTCGAGGACCTGCTCTACCGGCGCTCAGGGATGCTCGGCCTGTCGGGCGGGGTCTCGTCCGACTTCCGCGACCTGCTGGCGAGCGAAGACCCGCGCGCCGCCTTCGCGGTGGAGGTCTTCTGCCACCGGGCGGCGCGCCACGTGGCTTCGCTCGCCGGCGCGCTCGGCGGGCTGGACGGCTTGGTGTTCACGGCGGGCGTGGGCGAGAACGCGGCGCCGGTGCGGGCCGCGATCTGCCGCGCCTGCGCCTGGCTGGGCGTGGAACTCGACGAGGCGGCGAACGCCGCGCACGGGCCGCGCATCAGCGCGCCGGGCAGCCGGGTGGAGGCGCGGGTGGTCCCGACGGACGAGAACCGCGTGATCGTCCGCCACACGCTGGCGCTGGTGGGCGGTTAGGTGTCCGTCCCGGGGTCGAGGTGGCGCGGGTTGGTCCTGGAGGGGGCGGTGGTTCGCGCCGCTCATCCGATCAGGCCGAGGCTGCGGGCGAGCACATAGGCGGCCACGA
>NZ_BAAAFZ010000056.1:0-1031 GCF_039523795.1 Craurococcus roseus
CCCCCCGGGCCGCGACCGAGCAAGCGCAAGCGCCGTCCGCAGCGGCGACGACCGACGGCGCGGCGACGGCTCCGTCCTCGCAGCCGCGATCCCCGACCGTCGCCGCGCCCCAAGCCCCGCAAGCCCAGGCCGCGACCACCGCGGCGGCGCCCGGCGGCGACGCGGGCCACGGCACGGCTTCTCCCGCCGCCACCACCGCCCAGCAACCCACGTCCGCCGGCATGGCCGCCGTTCCGAGCGCGCCGGCGAACGGCCATGCCGCCGACGCGTCGCCGGCCGCGACCGATAACGCGGCACGCCCCGCCGCCACGGCGTCACCGGCCGCGAACGAGAACGCGGCGCGCTCCGCCGCCGCGGCGCCGAGCTCCGCTTCCAGCACCACCCAGCCACCGGCGTCCGGCGGCGCCACGCCCTCCGCCGCGTCTGCGCCGAACAAGCCGGCCGCACCGGCGACGGCGACCCAGGGCGCCCCGGCCGCCCATGCCGGTCCGGCCGCCCCGGCTTCGGGCCAAGGCCCCGCCGCGGCGCCGTCCAACGGTTCGGCGATGCCCTCCTCGACCCACGGCGCCGGCGCGGCGCAGCCGGCGACGACGCCCTCCGCGACTCCGAACCGCGCCACCGCTACCCCCCCTGCTAAGCCGCCGGCCACGGGCGCGACCCACCAGCCGCACGACGGCGCCGCGCCCGCGACGCCTTCCACCGCCGCCGCGTCCCAGCCGGTCGTCACGGCGCCGACCGCCGCGGCCGCTCCTCCCGCGGCGAACCCGTCCGCGCCGACGAGCGCCACGGCGCCGGCGGCGACCCCGAAGGACGCCGATGCCCCTCCCGCGGCCGCCGTGTCGTCGGCACTTCCGGAACACGCCGCGAAACCGACGACGCCCGAAACGCCGAAACCCGCGTCCGCGGCCGCGACCCCGGAGGCGCAACCGGCGACGGACGCCACGCCGTCCGGCAGCGCCGCCGCACCCCCGCCGGCCCCGGTCGCGCCGCAGGCGGCGACCTCAGTGACCGACGCGGCGCCCGCCGCCGCC
>NZ_BAAAFZ010000057.1:0-2176 GCF_039523795.1 Craurococcus roseus
CCGCCGACTTGGGAGGCGCGCTCGCCCGGTTGGAGCGCGAAGCGCGGGAGGGAGCCCAACGCGAGGCCGCCGCGGCCCGCGCCCGGCCCCGCCCGGAGCCGCGGGAACAGCCGCCGCCGCCGCCGGAGGAGCGAGAGCCTGCCGCCGCCGCGCACGGCCGGTCGGGGGGAGCGGAGGCGCGGGAACAGCCACCGGCGCCCGAGGAGAGGCGCGAGGCCGCCGCCGCCGCGCCGCCCGTCGCGGCTCGTGGAGGCAGGGTCATGCCCGTCGCCGGGGGGCAGGTGGCACGGGAATTCGGGGCGGCGGGGGAGGGCGGGCCGGCGCGCGGCCTCACCTTGCAGGCCCCGGCCGGTGCCCGGGTGGTGAGCCCTTGCGGGGGCCGGGTGGCCTTCGCCGCGCCCTTCCGTTCCTACGGCCGATTGTTGATTGTGGATTGCGGCGAAGGCTACCATTTCGTCCTGGGTGGGCTGGACCGCTTGGATGTGTCCCCGGGCCAGAAGCTGCTGGCGGGCGAGCCTGTGGGGGTGCTCGGGGGCGGGTCGTCGTCGTCGCCCGGTGCGGGAACAGTTGATGGTCCCGGCCGCGCGACGTTGTATGTTGAGCTCCGCCGCCGCGGCGACCCGGTCGACCCGCGGCCGTGGTTCGCGGCGCGGGGCTGACGGCCCCGCCCGGGGACGGATCGGCGGGCGGTCGGGCGTGGGCGCGCCGGCGACGGCGGGAAGCAAGGATCGAAAGGCCGCATGAAACTCAAGATGCGCAGCGTTGCGGCGGTGACGGCGGCCTTCGCGGCCGGGGTCGCGATCGGGCCCGTGGTCGGCGCCTTGGCACAGGACGGCGGGCGGGCGGAGACCTACCGCCTCCTCAACCTGTTCGGCGACGTGTTCGAGCGCGTCCGCGCCGAATACGTGGAGCCGATCAGCGACCGCGACGCGGTCGAGAACGCCATCAACGGGATGCTGACCGGGCTCGACCCGCACTCCTCCTACCTGAACCAGCGCAACTACCGCGACATGCAGGTGCAGACGCGCGGCGAGTTCGGCGGCCTCGGCATCGAGGTCACGCAGGAGGGCGGCTACATCAAGGTGATCTCGCCGATCGACGAGACGCCGGCCTTCCGCGCCGGGGTGAAGCCCGGCGACCTCATCACCCACCTCAACGGCAACTCCGTGCAGGGCCTCACCTTGCAGGAGGCGGTGGAGCAGATGCGCGGCGAGCGCGGCAGCACCATCCGCATCACCCTCCGCCGCGAGGGCGCCGACCGGCCGATCGAGTTGACCCTGACGCGCGACGTGATCCGCCCCCAAGTGGTGCGCTTCCGGATGGAGGGCAACGACGTCGGCTACGTGCGCCTCACCTCCTTCAACGAGCAGACCGAAGCCGGGCTGCGCCGCGCCGTGCAGTCGCTCCGCGGCCAGGCCGGCGGCAACCTGAAGGGCTTGGTGCTCGACCTGCGGAACAACCCCGGCGGCCTGCTGGACCAGGCGGTGCAGGTGGCCGACGACTTCCTGGAACAGGGGGAGATCGTCTCCACCCGCGCCCGCCGCCAGGAAGACGCGCAGCGCTGGAACGCGAAGGCGGGCGACATCGCCAGCGGCCTGCCGGTGGTGGTGCTGATCAACGGCGGCTCCGCTTCCGCGTCCGAGATCGTGGCCGGCGCGCTCCAGGACCACCGCCGGGCGATAGTGCTGGGCGTGAAGTCCTTCGGCAAGGGCAGCGTGCAAACGGTGATGCCGATCCCGGGCCAGGGCGCCATCCGCCTGACCACGGCGCGCTACTTCACGCCGTCGGGCCGCTCCATCCAGGCGACCGGCATCGAGCCCGATATCGAGGTGCTGGCGCAGCGCGAGCAGGCCACGGCCAACATCCCGCGCGAACGGGAGGCCGACCTGCGCCGGGCGCTCCGCAACGAGGGCGCCGTGCAGCAGCAACCGGCCGGCGCGGCGATTCCGCCGCTGCAACTCCCGGCCGGCGTGGCCGAGCGCGTCACGCGGCTCCCGGCCGAAGGCGCGCCGGCCTTCGACCCGACCAAGCCGGAAACCGACTTTCAGTTGCAGCAGGCGACGCAGTTGCTGCGGAACCTCGCGGTGGCGCAGGGCCCGGGGCGCCGCGCGGCCCGCTGACCGCCGGGCGGCGACGGGAACGCGGCGGGCGTGGCGGCCGCGGCGGCGCCCGCCGC
>NZ_BAAAFZ010000058.1:0-11998 GCF_039523795.1 Craurococcus roseus
GCGGCGTCCGCCGCGCCCCGCTCCGCCTGCGCCGCCCGCCGGGCCTCCCCGGCCTCCCGCGGCGTCGGCTGCTGGGCCGGGGCCGCCTGGGCGCCGCCGAGGAGCACCAGGAAGGCGAGGCAGGCGTCGGCGGCGCCCGGCCGCCTCACCCGGCGCGAAGCAGGGACCGGCCGGTCATCGCCGCCGGCTGCGGCAGGCGGAGCAGGGCGAGCAGCGTCGGCGCGATGTCGGCGAGGCGGCCGCCCTCCGCGAGCCGTGCCCCTTCCGGCCCGCCGGCCAGCACCACCGGCACGGGATTGGTGGTGTGGGCGGTGTGCGGCCCGCCCGTTTCCGGGTCGCGCATCAGCTCGCAGTTGCCGTGGTCGGCGGTGACGAGCAGCGCGCCCCCGGCCTCCCGGATCGCCGCCGCGATGCGTCCGAGCCCCGCGTCCACCGCCTCCACCGCCTTTATGGCGGCGGGCAGGCTGCCGGTGTGGCCCACCATGTCCGGATTGGCGAAGTTCAGCACGACGAGGTCGAAGCGGCCGGAGCGGATGGCCTCCACCGCCTTCTCCGTCAGTTCCGGCGCCGACATCTCCGGTTGCAGGTCGTAGGTGGCGACCTTGGGCGAGGGCACCATCACCCGCTCCTCGCCGGGGAAGGGCGTTTCGATGCCGCCGTTCAGGAAGTAGGTGACGTGCGGGTACTTCTCCGTCTCCGCCGTGCGGAGTTGCTTCAGGCCGGCCGCGGACACCACGGCGCCGAGGATGTCCTCCATCGACTGCGCCGGGAACAGCGCCGACATCCTGGTGTTGAGCGCGGCCGAATACTCCACCAGACCGGCCGCCGCCGCGAAGCGCGGCACCCGCGCGCGCGGAAAGCCTTTGAAGTCCGGCTCCAGCAGGGCAGACAGGATCTCCCGCACCCGGTCGGCACGGAAGTTGAAGCAGAGCAGCCCGTCGCCGTCGCGCATCCCCGCGTAGTCGCCGACCACGGTGGCGGGCACGAATTCGTCGTTCACGTCGCGCGCGTGGGCCGCGAGCACGGCGGAAACGGCATCGGCCGCGCGCGCCTCGCCCTCCGCGTCCACCATGGCGGCGTAGGCCTTCGACACGCGATCCCAGCGGTTGTCGCGGTCCATGGCCCAGTAGCGGCCGATCACCGTGGCGATCCGCACGCCCGGCAGCCCCGCCAAGTCCTCTTCCAGCGCCCGCAACTGCTCGGGCGCGGCGCGCGGCGCGGTGTCGCGGCCATCGGTGAAGGCGTGAACCGCGACCGGCACGCCCGCCGCGGACACGGCGCGCGCCAGCGCCGCCGCGTGGCGCTGGTGGCTGTGGACGCCGCCCGGCGAGGCGAGGCCGAGCAGGTGGCAGGTGCCGCCCGACGCGCGGAGCTTGGCGATGAACCCCGCCAGCACCGGCGAGGCCGCGAGCGAGCCGTCCGCCGCCGCCGTGTCGATCCGCGGCAGGTCCTGCATCACCACCCGCCCGGCGCCGATGTTGAGGTGCCCCACCTCCGAATTGCCCATCTGCCCGTCCGGCAGCCCCACATCCGCGCCCGAGGTGCGGAGGAAGGACCGCGGCCCGGCGGCCCAGAGCGCGTCGAAGGCGGGCGTCCTGGCGAGGCGGACGGCGTTGTCCGCCTCCTCCTCGCGCCAGCCCCAGCCATCGAGGATGGCGAGCATGACGGGACGGAGGCGGTGCGGGGCGCTGCTCGACATCGCTGTCGGGACTCCGGGCGGGTGATGGCGGGCGGGTTGCGTAAGACGCGCCACCCGCCGCCGCAAGGTTCCCGCGCCGCCGGTCAACGGGCGGGCCGCGGGCCGATGGTGGCCCCGAAGCGAAGCCGGAAGCGCCGACGCCCGCGCTCACATCAGCGAGAACACATGGCGCGGTCGTTCGCAACGCGGCGGTCGCGGTGCGCGATCCCCGGTCCATGAACTCAGAACCTCCGGCCACAGGCGCCGTTACCGCGCCAGGCCCCAGTTGGGGTTCCAGAAACCATCAAAGATTGGAAAAAGCATGGAGAGCGCATTCGCCAAGGCCCTGGGCGCGGCCGTGTTGGTCACCGCCTTCGGCTTCGCGGCCGCCCCGCTCGGGGCGCAGCAGGCGTCGCCGGGTCCCCAGCCCGGGGCCGAACAGGGCACGAACGCGGCGGGCGCGCAGGTGCCGGAGGCCACGGTCCAGCGCGCCGGCGCCGCGATCCGCGACTTGTCCGGCATCCAGGCGCGCTTCACCCAGCGCATGCAGAGCGCGCAGCCGGCGGAACAGGAGGCCATCGCGGCGGAAGCCAGCGGCGCCGCCGAAGCCGCGCTCGCGTCGCGCGGCCTGACGTTGGACGAGTACAACAGCGTCATCCGCCTCGCCCAGGCCGACCAGAGCCTGCGCGAGCGCCTCATCTCCGCTGCGCGGGGCGCGCGTTAGCCGGCGCCTTCCCCGCCGCCTCTCCGGGCGGAGAACCGCAACCGCCGGAGGGCGCGCCGGGGCCGGACCCGTCATGCTGGCGGGAAGGCTGGGTGGGGGACCGAGGCGCGATGGCGATGAAAGAGCAGTTGGCGGCGCTGGACTGGGCGGCGGCGGAAGCGTCGCTCGACCAGGCCGGCGCCGCGGTCCTCGGCCCCTTGCTCGACGCGGACGAATGCCAGCGGTTGTCCGCCCTCTACGATAGCGGCGAGGAGCGCTTCCGCTCCCGCGTTGTCATGGCCCGGCACGGCTTCGGGCGCGGCGAGTACAAGTATTTCGCCGACCCGCTGCCCCCGGAGGTGGCGGCGTTGCGCGGGGCGCTCTACGCGCGGCTGGCGCCGGTGGCGAACCGTTGGAGCGAGGCGATGGGGCTGCCGACGCGCTACCCCGCCGACCACGCCGAATTCCTCGCCCGCTGCCACGCCGCCGGCCAAACCAAGCCCACGCCGCTGCTGCTGCGCTACGGCCCCGGCGACTACAACTGCCTGCACCAGGACCTCTACGGCGAGCACGCCTTCCCCTTGCAAGTCGTGGTTCTCCTGTCGGCCCCGGGCGAGGTGTTCGAGGGCGGCGAATTCGTGCTGACGGAACAGCGCCCCCGCATGCAATCCCGCGCCGAGGTGGTGCCGCTGCGTCGAGGCGAGGCGGCGGCCTTCGCCGTGAACCACCGCCCGGTGCAGGGCACGCGCGGCGCCTACCGCGTCACGATGCGCCACGGCGTCAGCCGCGTGCGCCGCGGCGAGCGGCACACGCTCGGCATCATCTTCCACGACGCGGCGTAGGGCGGGCGCGGCCTGTTCCCGCCCTGCGCGCCGGCATCCCTCCGACCGGAGGACACCGGATGCGCGCCGCGTGTCCAGCGGCGGACGCGAGCTAGGCCACGAACCACTCGCCGGCTGCCGGGGAAGGTTCCCCCGCCGCCGGTGCGTGGGCCTCGTCGACCGTTGACAAGCGGACGAAGGCGGAAGCGCCGCTGCCGGCGTTCCCCGGGTTGATGTTGCGCAGCAGTTGCGTGCCTTCGGCGGTGCCGTCGGTGATCCAGGGCTCGGCGCCGTTCGCGCCGTCGTCGGCCGTGAAGACGACCCGCCCGTCGTCCAGGGCGGCGAAGTGACTGGGGACGCTGTTGGCGTAGCCCTGGGCGTTGCGGTTGATGTCCTCCACCAGCCGCGTGCCGTCCGGGGTGCCGTCCGTGATCCACAACTCGTTGCCGTGCACGGGATCGGTGGCCGAGAACACCGCGCGCCCGTCGCCCAGGGCGAGGATGCCGCCCGGCGCGCCGCCCGGCCCGTAGGGCGGCGGCCCGTAAGGCGATGGGGCGGGGGAGTAGCTCCCGCCGCCGCCGGGGTTGCCGGAACCGCCGCCTTCCCACGCATCGGCGAGCAGGCAGGTGCCCGCTTCCGTGCCGTCCGTGACCCAGAGTTCGCGGCCATGCACGCCATCGTCCGCGGCGAAGACGGCCCGACCGTCGCCGAGCGCGCGTATGTTGCCCGGCGAGGAACTGGCGGGTGTGGGACTGGCTCCCTGGTAGGGGACGGTCGTGCCCGTCCAGATGTCGGCGACGATGCGCGTGCCGCCGGCGGTCCCGTCGGTGATCCAGAGTTCGGTGCCCCGGTCCGGGTCGGCCGCCGTGAACAGGACCCGCCCGTCCTCCAGGGCGGTGAAGTTCGCGGGGTTGCTGCTGCCGGGGACGTCGCCGCTGCCCGGGTAGGGGTTGTAGGTGCCGGGCCAAAGGTCGGCGAACAGGTAGGTGCCCGCTTCCGTGCCGTCGCTGACCCAGAGTTCGCGGCCGTTGACGCCGTCGTCCGCGCCGAAGATGGCCCGCCCGTCCCCCAGGGCGATCATGCCGGACCCGCCGAAGTAGCTCCCGGGGGAGCTCCCGCGAGGCCCGGGGGCGATGTCCACCACGAGGCCGGTGCCCTCTTGGGTGCCGTCGGTGACCCAGAGCTCGGTGCCGATCTCGCTGTCGCTCACGCTGAACAGGGCGCGGCCGTCGCCGAGGGCCACGAAGGCGCCGCTCAGGTAGGAGTAGGCCGACTCCGGGTTGGTCTCCAGCGCGCGGGTCCCTTCCGCGGTGCCGTCCGTCACCCAAGGCTCGTAGCCGCGCCCGGGGTCGCTGGCCACGAAGAGGGCGCGCCCGTTCTCCAGGAGGGCGAAGTTGCTGGGATAGCTGGTGCCGTAGCCCGACGACGCCGTGTTGATGTCGAGCACCAGTTGCGTGCCCGCCGTCGTGCCGTCCGTGACCCAGAGTTCCGTGTTGTGCACCGGATCAGCCGCGGCGAAGACGACGCGGCCATCCCCGAGCGAGGTCAGGGAGGACGGGCTCGCGGAGCCGCCGCCGGGCCAGATGTCGGCCAGCAGACGGGTTCCCGCGACCGTGCCGTCGGTCGTCCACAGCTCCCGGCCGGTGGAGCCGTCGTCAGCCGAAAAGACGAGGTTTGTCATGCGCTTCCTCCCACGGCTTCGTGTCCGTTTTCATGCCATCCTATAGGACACCAATCCGTCGGAGCGTCGCGATCGCGTGCCTACGAGGTTCGCGCCGCCGCCGTGACCGGTCCGCAACTCGCCGGGCCGACCACCCGGCGCCTGCCGTCACGACGCGATCGGGGAAAAAGAGGGTCAGGCCGTCGCCGGGTCGGTGCCGGTGGCGATGGCCGTCACCGCGGTCGCGCCCGCGTCCACCGGCACGATGGCGCCCGTCATCCACCGCGCGTTGCCGGAGGCAAGGAAGGCGACGGCCGCGCCCACGTCCCAGCCGCTGCCTTCCGTTTGCAGGACCGAGCGCCTGCGCCGCGCGTCGCGCAGCTCGGGCGACATGCCGCCCTCCTGCACCATGGGCGTGTAGACCATGCCTGGGCAGACGCAGTTCACGCGGATGCCGTCCTTCGCGTGGTGCACCGCCATGGCGCGGGTCATGTTGACCACCGCGCCCTTGCTCGTGGGGTAGAGCAGCGACGGGTGCCCGCCGGTCAGGCCCGCGACGGAGGCGATGTTGACGATGGCGCCGCCGCCCGCCTTCCGCATGGCCGGCACGGCGAACTTCGCCATCAGCATCATGGAGGTGACGTTCACCAGGAGGCCTGCGTTCCAGGCGTCGAGGTCCACCTCCTCGGCGGTGCCGCGCGGCCCGCTGACGCCCACGTTGTTCACCAGCACGTCGAGCCGGCCGAAGCGGCCCGTGGCGGCCTCGACAATGCGGCGGCAATCCTTCGGCTTCGTCACGTCGCCCGTGGCGACCACGCCCTCGCCCTTGCCCTCTTCGGCGATCATGCGCCGCGTGTCCTCGGCCCAGTCCTCCCGCGCGTCGGCCAGCACCACGCGCGCGCCGGCGCGGGCCAGCAGGATGGCGGCGGCGCGGCCGTTGCCCACGCCTTCGCCGGGCCTGGAGCCGGCTCCGGTGACGATCGCGGCCTTGCCTTCGAGGTCCGCGGCGATGCCCTGTTCCATGTGGCGTTCCCTCCCCGTCGAGCGCGCGAGCCTGCGCCGCGGCGGGAGGGACGGGCAAGCGCGCGCCAGGGCCGGCGTCAGCCGCCGCTGCCGCCCCGCTCCGCCCGCAGCGCCGCCACCTCCGCGCGCAGCGCCTTGATCTCGCGCATCAGCGCCGCGGCGTCCGCGTGCGCCTCCTCCCGCGACTCCGCCACGCCCGCCGCTTCCCGCTGCTCCCGCAGGCTCTGGATGCTCTCCACGATCACGCCGATGAACAGGTTCAGCACCACGAAGGTGGCGATCAGGATGAAGGGCAGGAAGAACAGCAGCGCATAGGGGTGCTTCTCCATCGCCGGCTTCACGATGTTCGCCCAGTCGTCCAGGGTCATGAGCTGGAACAGGGTGAAGAAGCTGGCGCCGAGCGTGCCGAACTCCTCCTCCATGGTGGCGCCGTAGAGCTTGGTCGCCATCACCGCGGCGACGTAGAAGATCAGCGCCATGAGCGCGACGATGCTGCCCATGCCGGGCAGCGCCGCCAGCATCGCCTCCACCACCACCCGCAGCGAGGGCACCACGCTCACCAGGCGCAGGACGCGCAGGATGCGCAGCGCCCGCAGCACGGACAGCGGCCCCGTCGCCGGCAGCCACGCGATGCCCACCACGAGGAGGTCGAAGATGCCCCAGGGGTCGCGGAAGAACCGGCCGCGGAAGGCGTAGACCCGCAACGCCAGCTCGGCGGTGAACACCCAGAGCAGCGCCGTGTCGATCGCGTGCAGCGCCCCGCCCCAACGCTCCATCGCCGCCTCGGAGGTCTCCAGGCCGAGCGTGACGGCGTTCAGCAGGATCAGGCCGACCACGACGCGCTGGAACACGGGCGACAAGGTCAGCCGCGCGGCGGCGGCGCGCGGCGTGTCCGCGTGGTCGGCGGTGGTGAGCCGTTCCTGCATCTCCGATTCCCGAGCTGGTTCCGTGCGGCGCAGCAATGGTCCCGCGGCCGGCCGGGTTCAAGGGGGAACTCAGCCGGGCAGGACGGCCGGGACGCCGAACAGCGTGCGGTGGAACGCGAGCAGCACGGCCCACAGCGCGAGGCCGATCGCCCAGGGCTTCCAGCCCAGCTCCGCGAGGTCGAGCCGGTTCCGCCCGGCGGCGATGGCGCCGAACGGCAGGATGGAGGTCCGGGCCGCGAAGCGGCTCCACGCCTCCGGCTCGCGCGCCGCCACCTTGGCGTCGATCGACGGCATCCCCGCCAGCGCCGTCACCCCGAAGGCGCCGAAGAAGAGGAGGCTGGCGGTGTCGCCGTTCCCCAGCATGTGGACGGCGGCCCAGAGCGCGAAGGACCAGAGCATGGGGTGGCGGGTGATGCGCTGGACGCCGCGCGCCTCGCCGCCCAAGGCCCGCTCGCCCCCGGCCATGGTCGGGTTGGGCGCCGAAACGGAGGCGGCGAACAGCACGAACGCCGCCAGCATCACGAGCGCCAGCAGCCACCGCAGCCATTCCGGCGCTGTCCACAGCACCGTCGTCCCGGAGGCGCCATAGCTCCGCACGAGGAAGAAGATCGCCGCCACCGACAGCACCGAAAAGCCGATGCGGAAGCCGTTCTCGCCGAGGCGCGCCACGGCGGCCCGGCGCACCGCCGTCCCCGCGATGCCGACATGCACCCCGACCCACACGAGCGCGGCGAGCGCGAGCGTGCCCACACCTTCCAACGCCGGACCTCCTCCGAGGGCGCCGCGGCGGACTTTCCCCGCGCGGCCGGCCGTCACGGCCTCCGACGACGGCGGGGCGCGCCGGATGGCGAGCATCCGCGGCCAGAGGCGGAGCACGATACCACGCCGGCGCGGTGGCGCGACCCTCGCCCGGCGCAGCCCTGCCCCGCGGCGGCGCGGGCTTGCCGGCACGGGGCCGCCGGGGCGATCCCGTTGGAGGCGCCGCACGCGCCGGAGGCCCGCCATGCAAATCCACGCACAAAGGCTCGACTACCCTGCCGCCGCGCCGGAAGCATACCGCGCGATGCTCGCCCTCACCCGGGCCGTGAAGCGCTCCGGCCTCGAGGAGCGGCTGGTCGAACTC
The DNA here is from genome assembly GCF_039523795.1 of Craurococcus roseus. NCBI lineage: Bacteria > Pseudomonadati > Pseudomonadota > Alphaproteobacteria > Acetobacterales > Acetobacteraceae > Craurococcus > Craurococcus roseus. The sequence goes on from NZ_BAAAFZ010000058.1 coordinate 7,935, forward strand.
GTCTTCCTCCGCTGCTCGCAGATCAACGGCTGCGCCTTCTGCCTCGACATGCACGGCGCCGCGCTGCGGAAGGCGGGCGAAGCCCCGGCGCGGCTGGACATGATCGCCGGCTGGCGGGAGGCGGGGCCGGTGTTCGCGCCGCGGGAGCGCGCCGCCCTCGCCCTGGCCGAGGCCCTGACCAGGCTCGCCGACCGCGGCGACCTGCCCGACCCCGTCTACGCCGAGGCCCGTGAGCACTTCAGCGAGGCCGAGATCGCCAACCTCGGATTCGCCGTGGCGGCCATCAACGGCTGGAACCGCTTGGCAGTCGCCTTCCGCGCGACGCCGCTCTCCGTCCGCCAGCGCCCCGCGACCTGACCCCCTCAAGGCCGCCAAGCGCGGTGGTAGGGATGCCCGGCGCGGATGGCCTGCGCCCGGAAAAGCTGCTCCGCCAGCAGCACGCGCACCAGCATGTGCGGCCAGGTCAGCGGCCCGAGCGACAGGCGGTGGTCGGCAGCGGCCAGCACCGCCGGGTCGAGCCCTTCGGCGCCGCCCACCGCGAAGCAAGGCGTCCGCCCGCCCTCGTCCCATCGCGTCCACAGCGCGGCGAAGGCCTCGCTGGACGGGGCCGCGCCGCCGAGGTCCAGCGCCACCAGCAGCGCGCCCGGCGGCAGCGCCGCCAAGATCGCCGCGCCCTCGCGCCGACGGGCCTCGGCCGGGGCGCCGCGGGCCTCGGCGATCTCCGTCACCGCCAGCGGCGGGCGGAGCCGCACGTTGTATTCGGCGAACAAGGCCGCTTCCGGCCCGGCCCTGAGCCGCCCCACCGCGACCAGGCGCGGGGGCGGCCGGCTCAAGCCCCTTCCGCCGCCCCCTCCCCGGGGGCGGCGCCCTGCTGGTGCTGCTCCTCCACCGGGCTGTCCGGCCCCCACATGCGCTCCAGCGCGTAGGTCGCCCGCGCCTCCGGCTTGAACAGGTGGATCACCAGGTCGCCGGCGTCGATCAGCACCCAGTCGGGCGAGCCCTGGATCGCGTCGCGCCGGAGCTTCAGCCCGTTCTTCTCCAGCGCCTCCTCCAGGTGCGTCGCCATGGCCTGGATCTGCCGCTCGGCGAGGCCGGTGGCGATCACCATGCGGTCGGTGAAGGACGCGCGGCCGGTGACGTCCAGCACCTGGATGTCCTCGGCCTTGTCGTCCTCCAGGCTGGTGCGGACGGCCGAGACCAGCTCCTCCACCCGCTCCAGCGGGGGCTTGGGCCGGCGCGGCGCCCGCGCGCGCGCCGCAGGCGCCTTCTCCGGCCCGGCGGCGGAAAGCTCCTTCGCCGTCCGGGCGCGGCGCGGCCGGGCCACCTCGACCGGCGCTTCGTTTTCATCGCCGGTCCCCGCGGGGGACGGCTGCTTGGGCGTGCGCGCGATGTGCGCCTCCTTTGCGTGTTTGGGCGTGCCGTGCTCGGCGCGGGCCGCCGCCGCGCACCGCGCCGCGCGGATGGCGGTGGCCGAGGCCGGGTGCTCCGGCGCCGGGACCAGGCACCAGGGCGCATGTGCGCCTTCCGTTCCCCCGAACAAGGCCGCCGGCCGCCGCCGGTTCCGGCCCAGCACCCGCGCCGCCCGGCCCGCCAGCGCCCGCCGGGTGGCGCCCGGCCGCGGCACCACGGCGATCGGCGTGGTCCGGGCGATCTCCCGCCAGCGCCGCCAGCGCGGCAACTGCTCCAGGTTGTCGGCCCCGAGCAGCAGGACGAAGCGCGCCCGCGGGAAGCGCCGGCGCAGCAGCGCCAGGGTGTCCACGGTGTAGCGCGTGCCGAGCCGCGCCTCGATCCCCGTTGCCAAGATCCGCCGCCCGTCCGCGATCCGCCGGGCCGAGGCCAGCCGCTCGGCGAAGGGCGCCATGCCGCGGGAGGGCTTCAGCGGGTTGCCGGGCGACACCAGCAGCCAGACCTGGTCGAGCCCGAGCGCCGCCAAGGCCCGCTCCGCGACGTGCCGGTGCCCCTCGTGCGCCGGGTTGAAGCTGCCGCCGAGGAGGCCGATCCGGACCCGCCGCCCGTCCCCCCAAGGCCCGGCCGCCTCTGCCGCCGTCACCTGACCTGGACGCTCACCGAAACCGGCTGCGGCGCCAAACCCTCGTAGCGCACCGTGTAGCGCCGCCCGGCCTCCACGGGCAGCGCCGGCGAAAAGCCGCCGAGCGAGACGATGTCGCCCGCTTGCAGCTTCTTGCCGCGCTTCGCCAAGTCCTCGGCGAGCCAGGGCAGAACGTTCAACGGGTGGCCGAGCAGCGCGGTGCCCGGCGCCTTCGCCAACTCCTTGCCCGTGTCGTCCGCCATCGTGACCGTCATGGCGCCGAGGGCCGCGGCGAACCCGGCGTCCGCGCGAACGGGGATCGGCTCGCCGGACACGCCGAGCCGCGCGCCGACGTTGATCGCCAGCAGGTTCGGCCCGTCCAGCTTCGGCGGCGGCATGACGAGGTCGGGCAGCTCGATGAACGGGATCACCTGGTCGATGTGGCGCAGCACCTCCTCGGGCGTGCGCGCCGCGTTGACGCCCTCGTCGCGCACCCGCACCAAGAGGTCCGCCTCCACCGCCGGCACAGCGGCGAAGCGCGCCGGCACCTCCGCGCCGTCGCGGTGCCGCAGCGTCGCTTCGTAGATGGTCCCGGTGACGGGGTGCGGCACGCCGAAGCGCTGCTGCGCCCCGGCGTTGGTGAGGCCGACCTTGTAGCCCACCGGGCGGCCGAACTGCTTCGCGAGCAGCGGCACCAGCTTGTCCTGCGCGCACTGCCCGTCCGCGAGCGACGCCATGCCGGAAAGCGGCTCGCCCGGCCGGTTCTCGACGATGCCGAGCGCCAGCTTCTCCACCGCCTCGTCCGCCGGGCAGGCGGCCCGTGCGCCAAAGGCGGGCAGCGCGAGGGCGCAGGCGAGCAGCACCGTTTTCCGCATGGACGTTCCCTTCCCCGGGGCGCGGATCACGGCCTCGTCTGCCCGCTCCCGAGCACATGGTACCGGTAGGTGCAGAGCTGTTCCAGGCCGACCGGCCCGCGCGCGTGCAGCCGGCCGGTGGCGATGCCGATCTCCGCGCCGAAGCCGAACTCGCCGCCGTCGCAGAACTGGGTGGAGGCGTTCCACATCCCCACCGCGGAGGCGATGCCGTTCAGGAACGCCTCCGCCGCCGCCGGGTCCTCGGTGACGATGCATTCCGTGTGCTCGCTGCCGAAGCGGCGGATGTGCGCCAGCGCCCCCTCCACGCCGTCCACCACCGCCACCGAGAGCACCGCGTCCAGCCACTCGGTGGCGAAGTCCGCTTCCGTCGCGGGCGGCAACTCCGGCACGATGCCGCGCGCCCGCGCGTCGGCCCGGAAACCGCACCCGAGCGCCCGCAGGTCTTCCACCAGCAGCGGCAGCAGCGACGGCGCCACGGCGGCGTCGATCAGCAGCGTCTCGGTCGCGCCGCAGATGCCGGTGCGGCGCATCTTGGCGTTGGCGAGCAGCTTCCGCGCCATCGCGGGGTTGGCCGCGGCGTGGACGAAGGTGTGGCAAAGCCCCTCGGCGTGGGCGAGCACCGGCACCCGCGCCTCTTCCAGCACGCGGTTGACCAAGCCCTTGCCGCCGCGCGGCACGATCAGGTCGAGCAGCCCGGACGCGCCCAGCATCGCGCCAACGAAGGCGCGGTCGGCGGTGGGCGCGGCCTGCACCGCGTCCTCCGGCAGACCCGCCTCGCGCAGCCCTTGCACGACGCGGGCGTGGATGGCGGCGACGCTCCGCAGGCTCTCGGAGCCGCCGCGCAGGATGGCCGCGTTGCCCGACTTCAGGCACAGCGCCGCGGCGTCCGCCATCACGTTGGGCCGGCTCTCGAACACCATGCCGATCACGCCGATCGGCTGCGCCACCCGGCGGATGCGCAGGCCGTTCGGCCGCTCCCACTCCGCCAGCACCCGCCCCACCGGGTCGGGCAGCGCCGCCACCTGCTCCAGGCCGGCGGCCATCGCCTCCACCCGGCCGGCGTCGAGCGCCAAGCGGTCGCGGAAGGCCGGCGCCAAGTCCCCGGCGGCGACGAGGTCGGCGGCGTTGGCGGCGAGCACCGCCGGCGTGCCGGCCCGGAG
>NZ_BAAAFZ010000059.1:0-5361 GCF_039523795.1 Craurococcus roseus
GCTGCGCGAGGCGGCGGCGCGGCAGGGCGTGCTGCTGGCGGAGCTGCGCGCGTCGGCCGGCTTGGCGGAGGCGCTGCTCGACGGGATGCCGCCGCCGGGCGAGGCGGTGCTCGCGCCTTGGCCGCAGCGGGGCGGCGAGGGGGTGGGCGTGGCGGAAGGGCCGCGGGGCTTGTGCCTGCACTGGCTGGCCCTGGACGACGACGGGCAGATCCGCGCCGCCTTCGCCTTCGACCCGGCCTGGGGGCACTGGCCGTTGCTGGCGGCGGCGATGGCGGGGGCGCCGGTTTCGGAGCTGCCGCTGGCGGAGCGGAGCCTGATGTGTTCGGCGAGCGGGGTGGACCTTTAGCAAGCCGCGGGAAAACGCCGGCGCGCCGGGACCCTACGGGCACGGCAGCGCCGGTTGAGCACCGCTGCTTGCTGGACCGGCGCCTTTTCCGGCGGCTTGTCAGGGGCGGTGTTCCCCGACACGGGTGCAGCAAGGATCGCGGGTAGGACCACACGGCCGACCGGCTGAGCCCGTTCTTCTGGGCATTTTGGGCATTGCCGCACTGCACGGGACGGGGACGGCGCCCGCAAGGAACGCGCTCGCGTCTTGCCTGGCTCGCCCGCCCTGCACGAAAATCGTCCCCCGGCAAACGGTGCCTGCTCTTGCGACGGAGGACGCGATGGCTGTTCGCAGGGTGCCCGAAGACCCTCCCGACATCCAAAGCGCGGTCAACGCCTCCGCCCCGGGCGACCGGATCGAGGTCACGGGGCCAACCTGGGCAACTTCAGCCGCCCCCCCCAGCGCCCGCGTGACGATCGACGATCTGACCATCGACTACGCCTACCCGGGTATCGGCAGCTTCAGCCTCGGCCCCGGCGTGCGCTCGCTGGCCCTGCCCGGATTGGGGACGTTCTTGGCGACCGGCAACGAGCTGGACAACCGAATCGTTGGCGGACCGGGCACAGGCTACCTCGACGGCCGCGGCGGCGATGATTTCCTCGCCGGCGGGCCGGGCGCCGACTCGATGGCCGGCGGAACGGGGAACGACACCTACGAGGTCGACAATACGACCCACCCGCCCTTCGGGAGCATGCGCGTCTATGCTTTTCTCGGCGACCAAGCCATCGAGCGGCTGGACGAGGGGTGGGACGCGGTCTGGGCGAGCGTCGATTTCACCTTACCCGCGCACGTCGAGGGGCTGGTCCTCACCGGCGGCGCCAGGAGGGGGGTCGGCAACGAGGCCGGCAACCTGATCGTCGGCAGCGGCGAAGCCGACGTCCTCGCCGGGCTCGGCGGCGACGACGAGCTCAGGGGCGGCGCCGGGAGCGACACCTACCTCGTGGGTGGCCGGGGCGACCGCGTGGTCGAGGAGGGCACGCGTTTCGGCCCGGGTTTCGGGATCGACGAGGTCCTGGCAACCGTCGATTACGAGCTGCCGACCAACGTGGAGAACCTGACCCTCTTGGAGGGGACGGCGGCGGTCTGGGGGTCCGGCAACGACCGCGACAACCGCATCATCGGCAACGAACTCGACAATCGCTTGGTGGGCTGGACGGGCAACGACACCCTGACCGGCGGCGCCGGCGACGACATGTTCTTCCTGCAAAGGCAGACAGGCATCACCATAACCGACTTCTGGCCAGGCGCGGGCTCCAACGACCAAGTGGCGTTCCCCCGCGACATGTTCGCTTCGCGCGAGCAAGCCTTCGCGGCCGCTCGGGAAGGATGGACCAGCAGCGTGGAGGGCAGGCAAACCATCGTGCAGATCGTCCCCGAGGGCTTCATAGGGGTCGTCACGCTGCTGAACACCCGCCTCGCCGACCTGACGCTGGACGACATCCTCATCGTTTGAGGCCGGTCCGCGCCTCGAGCACCCCCGACGGGGGGCGGCCACGCCGCTGCCGCCCCGAGGCGACGCGCTGTAGGCCGGACGGACGCGGGCGCCTAGGATGGCACTCGTGACGCCGCCCCGCTTCCTGCCCCGCCCGCTCCGCCAGCTGCTCCGACCCTCGCCTGCCGAACCGCCGCCGGCGGTGCCCGACGAGGTTTCGCGCGCCCTGGCCGAGCGGCTGGACGCGGCGGCGCAGGCGCGGCTCGGCCGGTCCTTGGGCGTGTTCGCCATGCAGGCGGCAGGGTGCGGCGGCTGCGCCGTGGAGGTGGCGGCGCTGGCGGGGCCGCATTACGACCTGGAGCGCTTCGGCTTGCGCTTCGTCCCGACTCCGCTGCACGCCGACGTGCTGCTGGTGGTGGGGGCGCTCGGGCGCAACATGGCGGAGGCGGTGGAGCGCGCGCTCCTCTGCATGCCGGAGCCGCGCTGGGTGGTGGCGGTGGGCGATTGCGCCGCCGATGGCGGGCCGTTCCGCGGCTCCTACGCCGTGACCGGGGGCGTGGCGGAGGCGGTTCCGGTGGACCTCGTCATCCCCGGCAGCCCGCCGACGCCGGCTCAGGTGCTGGAAGGGTTGCTGGCGCTGCTGGCGGCGCAGCGCCCGGACAAATCCGCGGGAAAGAAAAAGGGCCGGTCGGAAGGGTCCGCCGGCCCGTGGCCGCCATAGTTCGCTGCCGAGTACGGCGTCGGCTCGCCGGGTATGGCCGAGCGCCGGTGCCTCCCGAGGGGCGCTGCCCCCCGAACGACCGGTCGAGATTGGCGCGCATCGGCTGTCGCTGCGGTGGGGGGCGGCTGAATTCGGTGCCATGTCCCTCCCTCCGGCGTGATCTCGACGCGCCCCCTGGCGCACGGTAGGAGGCGCAACGGTCCCGCGCGTGGGCGTACACCGCGCTCGGGTTGACGGACGGAACCCACCACGGCGATGATCAGCAGCAACGACATCCGCGCCACCTTCCTCGATTACTTCGCGCGCAACGGGCACGCGGTGGTGGAAAGCTCGCCGCTGGTGCCACGCAACGACCCGACGCTGATGTTCGCCAACAGCGGCATGGTGCAGTTCAAGAACGTCTTCACCGGGCAGGAGAAGCGCCCCTACAGCCGCGCCGCCACGGCGCAGAAGTGCGTGCGGGCCGGCGGTAAGCACAACGACCTCGACAACGTCGGCTACACCGCGCGGCACCACACCTTTTTCGAGATGCTGGGGAATTTCTCCTTCGGCGACTACTTCAAGGAGCAGGCGATCGCCCACGCCTGGGGGCTGCTGACGCGCGACTTCGGCATCCCGAAGGACAAGCTGCTGGTGACGGTGTTCGCCGAGGACGACGACGCGGCGACGTACTGGCGGAAGATCGCGGGGCTGCCGGAGGAGCGGATCATCCGCATCGCCACGTCCGACAACTTCTGGCGGATGGGCGACACCGGGCCGTGCGGGCCGTGCTCGGAGATCTTCTACGACCACGGGCCGGGGATACCGGGCGGGCCGCCGGGGAGCCCGGACGAGGACGGCGACCGCTTCGTCGAGATCTGGAACCTCGTGTTCATGCAGTACGAGGAGGGGCCGCCGGGCGTGCGCGCGCCCTTGCCGCGGCCTTCCATCGACACCGGCATGGGGCTGGAGCGCTTCGCCGCCATCATGCAGGGCGTCCACGACAACTACGACACGGACACCTTCCGGGCCATCATCCACGCGAGCGTGGAGGCCACGGGGCGGGCGGCGGACGGTCCGTTCCGCGCCAGCCACCGCGTGGTGGCGGACCACCTGCGCTCCGGCGTGTTCCTGATCGCCGACGGCGTGCTGCCCTCCAACGAGGGGCGCGGCTACGTGCTGCGCCGCATCCTCCGCCGCGCCATGCGGCACGCGCACATGATGGGCGTGCGCGAGCCGCTGATGCCGCGGCTGGTGCCGGTGCTGGTGCGGCAGATGGGCGCCGCCTATCCGGAGTTGCAGCGCGCGGAGGCGCTGGCGACCGAGACCTTGCGGCTGGAGGAGACGCGCTTCCGCTCGCTGTTGGAGCGCGGGCTGGGCATGCTGGCGGAGGAGACGGCGCGGCTCGGGAGCGGGCAGGCGCTGCCGGGCGACGTGGCGTTCCGCCTCTACGACACCTACGGCTTCCCGCTCGACCTCACGCAGGACGCGCTGCGCGCCGAGGGCCGCGCGGTGGACGTCGCTGGCTTCGAGGCGGCGATGGCGGAGCAGCGCCGCCGGGCGCGTGCCGCCTGGGCCGGTTCGGGCGAGGCGGCGACGGAGGGCCTCTGGTTCGACGTGAAGGAGCGGACCGGCCCGACGGAGTTCCTCGGCTACTCCACCGAAACCGCCGAGGGCGAGATCCTGGCGGTGGTGGCGGACGGGCAGGTGGTGGACCGCGCGCCGGCCGGGACGGAGGTGGCGGTGGTGCTGAACCAGACGCCCTTCTACGCCGAGAGCGGCGGCCAGGTGGGCGACGCCGGGCTGATCTCGGCCGGCGAAGCGTGCCGTATCGTGGTGCGGGACACCCAGAAGAAGCTCGGGGACCTGTTCGTCCACCTCGGCACCGTGGCGCACGGGGAGGCGCGGCCGGGCCTGGCGGTGCAGGCGGAGGTGGACCACGAACGGCGCGGCGCGATCCGCGCGCACCACTCGGCGACGCACCTCCTGCACGAGGCGCTGCGGCGGCGCTTGGGCGAGCACGTGGCGCAGAAGGGCAGCCTGAACGCGCCGGACCGGTTGCGCTTCGACGTGTCGCAGCCGACGCCGATGCGCGACGACGACCTCGCTTGGGTGGAGACCGAGGTCAACGCGCGCGTGCGCGAGAACGCCGAGGTGGTGACGCGGCTGATGACGCCGGAGGCAGCGGTGGAAGCGGGCGCCATGGCGCTGTTCGGCGAGAAGTACGGCGACGAGGTGCGAGTGGTCGGCATGGGGCACGACCCAGCCGCGACCGCGAAGCACGGCGTCTACTCGTTGGAGCTGTGCGGCGGCACGCACGTGAGGCGCACCGGCGATATCGGGCTGTTCAAGATCGTGTCCGAAGGCGCGGTCTCGGCCGGCGTGCGGCGCGTGGAGGCCGTGACGGGCGAAGCGGCGCTCCGCTTGGTGGAGGAGGCCGACCGGCGGCTGCGCGAGACGGCGGCGGCTTTGAAGGCGTCCCTGGCCGAGGTGCCGGCGCGGGTGGTGGCGCTGCTGGAGGACCGGCGGCGGCTGGAACGCGAGCTGTCGGAGCTGCGCAAGAAGCTCGCCACCGGCGGCGCCGCGGCCGAGGTGGAGGAGGTGGCGGGCCTCAAGGTCGCGCTGCGCAACGTCGGAGAGGTGCCGCCGCGCGACCTCAAGGGCTTGGCCGACGCCATCCTGAAGGGCGGCGCGGCGGACGTGGCGGCGCTGGTCTCCACCGCCGAGGGCAAGGCCTCCATCGTGGTGGGGGTGGGCGAAGCGGCGCGCGGCCGCGCCGACGCCGTGGCGCTGGTGCGCGCGGTGAGGGAGGCGGCGGGCGGCAAGGGCGGCGGCGGGCGCGGC
>NZ_BAAAFZ010000060.1:0-92723 GCF_039523795.1 Craurococcus roseus
TCGCGGCACACGCCGGTGGCGGGGCCGAGGAGGCGGGCCTGCGCGGCGCGCAGCCCGGGCCAGCGTTCCAGCACGCGGGCGGTGGCGTTTCGCGCTTCCCGGAGCCGGGCGATGTCGGCCTGGAGCGGGTCGGCCGGCGGGCGCGAAGGCGCGCCCGCCGCGGCGAACCAGGCGGCGAGCCATTCGTAGAGGGCCTCGTTGTCGGCGCGGCTGGGCAGCAGGTCGAGGACGGCCGGCAACTCCACGGTCGCGCCGTCGAAGCGGGGCGCCTCCAACCGCTCCGCGGCGCCTAGGCCGAGGCGCTGGCGGAAAGACAGGCGGTGGCGCGAAACGGCGTGCCCCGCCGCCATCAGCCGCACGCCGCCCGCCCCGCCGAGGGCGCGGAACATCACGCCGAGCCGGCCGCGCACCTCTTCCAGCCGCACCGCGGCGTACGGGTGCCGCGGCCAGCTCGCGGCGTCGCCGACGAGGCGGTGCCACTGCTGGCCGACCGTCTCCTCCGGCTCGAAGAAGGGCAGGGCCACGGCGCCGTGGCCCGTCAGCCGAGGGTGATCTCGGCGACGCGGAGCAGCGCCTGCTTCACGTCGGGCTCGTCGGACAGCGGCTCGATCATCGCGGCGCGGATGGCCTGGGCGGGTTTCATGCCGCCGGCGATCAGCGTGGCGCAGTAGACGAGCAGGCGGGTGGAGACGCCCTCCTCCAGGTCCTGGCCCTTGAGGTCGCGCAGCGCGCCCGCCAAGCGCACCAGGGGCACGCAGCGGTCGCGCGGCAAGCCGCTCTCCTGCGAGACGATCGCGGTTTCGGCGTCCGGCGGCGGGAAGCCGAAGTCGAGGGCGAGGAAGCGCTGGCGCGTGCTGGGCTTCAAGCCCTTGAGCACGTTCTGGTAGCCGGGGTTGTAGGAGACGACGAGCATGAAGCCGGGCGGCGCTTCCAGCAGCTCGCCGGTGCGCTCCAGCGGCAGGACGCGGCGGTCGTCCGTCAGCGGGTGCAGCACAACGGTGACGTCCTTGCGCGCCTCCACCACCTCGTCGAGGTAGCAGATCGCGCCCTCGCGCACGGCGCGCGTCAGCGGCCCGTCCACCCAGACCGTGTCGCCGCCCTTGAGCAGGTATCGCCCCGTCAGGTCGGCGGCGGTGAGGTCGTCGTGGCAGGCCACCGTGTAGAGCCGGCGGCCGAGGCGCGCGGCCATGTGCGCCACGAAGCGCGTCTTGCCGCAGCCCGTCGGCCCCTTCAGCAGCAGGGGCAGCCGGTTGCGGAAGGCGTGCTCGAACAGCGCGACCTCGTCGCCTACCGGCGCGTAGAAGGGCACGGCGGCCGGCGGCGTCCCCGCCGCCTGCCCGCTGACCGCGGCGCTCACTCCGCGGGGGCCGGGCGCGGGGGCGCCGCTTCCATGCGCGCCGGCCGCTCCTCGCGCACCGGGCCGAGGACCGCCCAGATGTAGAGCAGCGCGGCCACCACGACGATGGCGCCGGCGCCGAGGCGCATCCAGTAGAACAGCACGAGTTGCTCCTGCACCTCCATGTAGAACATGCCCATCACCCGTTGCAGGTGGACCTGCACCACCCCGGCGAAGGTCAGCACGATCGTCATGAAGAACATGGCCGAGGTCATCAGCCAGAAGCTCCACATGTTGAGCACCTGGTTGTAGGGCTGCCGGCCGCGCAGGTACGGCATGGCGTAGGTCATGATGGCCAGGTTCAGCATGACGTAGGCGCCGAAGAAGGCCAGGTGCCCGTGCGCCGCCGTGATCTGGGTGCCGTGGCTGTAGTAGTTCACCCCGTGCAGCGTGTGCATGAAGCCCCACACGCCCGCGCCGAAGAAGGCGCCCACCGTGCAGCCGAGCGCCCAGAGCAGCGCCGCCTTGTTCGGGTGGTCGCGCCGCCCGCGCCAGACCATGGTGAAGGTGAACACCACCATGGCGAAGAAGGGCGCGATCTCCAAGGTGGAGAACACGCTGCCGATCCACTGCCAGTAGCCCGGCGCGCCTATCCAGTAGTAGTGGTGCCCGGTGCCCAGCAGCCCGGAGAAGAGCGCGAGGCCGACGATGGCGTAGAGCCACTTCTCCACCACCTCGCGGTCCACGCCGGTCATCTTGATGACCAGGAAGGCGAGGATGGAGGCCATGACCAGCTCCCAGACGCCCTCCACCCAGAGGTGGATGACGTACCACCAGTAGAGCTTGTCCACGGCGATGTTCTCGGGGTTCCAGATGGCGAAGAGCCAGAACACGGCGATCCCGACCATGCCGAGCAGCAGCACGCTGGTGATGGCGGTGCGGCGGCCCTTCAGCACCGTCATGCCGATGTTGTAGAGGAAGATCCCCGCCACGGCGACGATCGCCCACTTGACCCAGAGCGGCTGCTCCAGGAACTCGCGCCCGCCGTGGATGCCCATCAGGTAGCCGGCCACCGAGGCGAGCGCCCCCGCCATCAGCAGCCCGAACTGGACGTAGGCGAGGAGCGGGCTTTCGATGTCGCGCTCCGCTTCCTCCGGCACCAGGTAGTAGGCGGCGCCGAAGAAGCCCATCAGCAGCCACACCACCAAGGCGTTGGTGTGGACCATGCGCAGGATGCTGAAGGGCAGCGTCTCGGCGAGGAAGTTCGGCATGGCGTAGACGGTGGCGGCGAGCAGGCCGAACAGCACCTGCACGGCGAAGAGCGTGAGGGCGCCGACGAAGTAGACGTGGGCGACCCTTTGGCTGGCGTATTTCATGGTGGCTCCGATCCCGTCAGCCGGCGTCGTTGGGCGGCCAGCCCTGGGTGTTGATCTTGCTGACGAACTCCAGGAAGTCGGCGAGGTCGTTCAGCTCCTGCTCCGTCAGGTTGAACTGCGGCATCTGCCGACGGCCCGGTACGCCGCTCGGCTGCGACGCCATCCAGGCGATGAAGGTGGCGCGCGCTGCGTCGCGGTCCTCGTGCCCGCCGTAGCGCTTCCACACGTTGCCGAGCTCCGGCGCGAAGTAGGCGCCCTCGCCGAGGAGCGAATGGCAGTTGATGCAGGAGTTGCGCTCCCACACGTGCTTGCCGCGCACCACGCCCTCGCTCATGGCCGACACGGGCGCGCTGGTGCTGTTCATGTACATGTGGCTGTGCACCGTCAGCGCGACGAACACCACGAGGAAGAAGGCTGACCCCCCGTAGAAGATGTTTCGCGTCGCGGACTTCGTCAGGCGCTCGGCCATCGCATCACCCTTCCTGCAAATCCGGGCGGGCGGCCCGGGGATTCGTCGGCGGCTTGGCCGCTCCGTGGGGACGGCCGGGCGCTTCGCCGGAGTCTTCGGTCACGCCGTTCGAGGGACATCAGGCGAGCCATCGCGGCGCGACGCCGGCGTCCGAAACGACGGCCCGCGCCGCGCCGGCCCGCCGCAGCAGGGCCGCGGCCTCGCCGGGCGGCAGCACCGTCATGGCCGTCGCCAGCGCGTCCGCGAGCGTGGCACTCGGCGCGACCACCGACGCGGCGCGGTCGGCGGGCGGGCAGCCGCCCGTCCGCGGGTCGATAATGTGGTGGCGGCGCGCGTCCGCGGTGAACGGGCCGCCGCGGCCGGCGGATGTCGCGACCGCCGCCTCCTCCAACCCGACTCCCAAGCCCGCTCCCGGCGCGGCCGGGTGGTCCAGGCCCACGCGCCAAGGCAGGCCGCCCGGGCCCGACCCGGAGCCGCGCAGTTCGCCGACATCCACCAGCGCGTCGGGCATCCCGGCGTCGCGCAGCAACCCGGCGACCCGGTCCGTGATGTAGCCCTGGGCGATGCCGTTCAGTGTCACGGCCATGCCTGGCCGCGCCAACCTGACACCGGCAGCGCCCACGTCGACGCCGCGGTAATCCACCAGGGCCCTCGCGGCCGCGAGGGCGGCCGGCGGCGGGTCGTCGGCGTGCCGCGCGTGGAGGAGCCAAAGCGGCTGGATCGTCACGTCGAAGGCGCCGCCCGTGAGGTCGCCCAACCGCAGCGCCTCCGCGAGCAGCCGCCGCATGTCGAGCGACGGCCGCTCCAGCCGGCCGTCGCGGTTGAGGCGCGACAGCGCGGACCAGGGGCGGAAGAGGCTGAACTCGTCCTCCAGCCGCCCGATCTCCGCGACCGCCGCGCCGAGCGCGGTTCGCGCGGCCGCCGGGTCGCTGTGCAGCAACAGCACCTTTGCTTCGGCGCCGAGCGCGGAGCCGCGCCATTCCGCGGCCGCCGGCGCCCGCCGCGTCGCGCCGCGCCCCGTCGCCGCCGCGATGCCGCCCACGGCGGCGCTCGCGGCGAGAACCCGCAACGCCCGCCGGCGCGGCAGCCGGGTGGGGGGCGCGGCGCGCGACCCAGTCACGGCCTGCCTCCGGCCCCTACGGCCGCCAATCCGCGCAGCTTGATCTGCAAACGGACCGCCGGGCAGGCCTGCTCGTCGTAGTAGAGGGTCTGGCATTTCAGGCAGTTGATGCACTCGTTGGGATTGATGCGGCCTTCCGGATGGATCGCCTGCACGGGGCAGCTCCGCGCGCACAGTTGGCACGGCGCGCCGCACTGCTTGTGCCGCTTCAGCCAATCGAAGACCCGGATGCGCGCGGGCAGCGCCAGCGCGGCGCCGAGCGGGCAGAGGTAGCGGCAGAACATGCGCTCGATGAAGAGGCCGCCCGTCAGCAAGGCCAGGGCGTAGGCGACGAAGGGCCAGGGGCGCTGGAAGTGCAAGGTGATGGCGGTTTTGAAGGGCTCGACCTCCGCGGCCGCGACGGCCGCTTCGATCGGGCCGAGGGAAAGGCCGAGCAGGACCAGGAAAACGATGTACTTCGCCGGCCACAACCGCTCGTGCAGCGCGAAGGGCACCGTCACCTGCGGCACGCGGAGGCGGCGCGCGACGAGGTTCAGCAGCTCCTGCAACGCCCCGAAGGGGCAGAGCCAGCCGCAGAACACGCCCCGCGCCCAGAACAGCAAGGAGGCGGCGACGAAGGCCCAGAGCACGAAGCCCAGCGGATCGAGCAGGAAGGGCTCCCAACTGAAGCCCGTGCTCAGCGCCGCGGCGAAGGAGATGAGGTTCACCACCGAGAGCTGCGCGCCCGCGTACCAACCGAGCCAGCCTAGCGTGAAAGCGAGCCCCGAAAGGCGGACCGCCCGCCACAGCCGCGGCCGCCGCGCCAACGGGTTCTGCAGCAGCACCACGGCGCAGACCGCGAGCAGAGCAAGGGCGAGGACGGCGAGTCGCCCCGATCGCAGTTCCCATGCCCGGTGCCACGGCGGGGCCGCGGCCCCTTCGTGGTCCTCCGGCGCCGCCTCGGCGGGCGGGGCCGGGCGGAGGTGCCGTTCCGGCAAAGCGTAGGGCAGGGCGAAGAGCGCGAGGGCAGGACCGCCTTCCGGGCGGCGCTCGGACACGGCCAGCTCCAGGCGCCAGGGCAGGGCCGGGTCGAAGCCGCTCTCGGGCGGGAGGACGAAGACCGCGGCCTCGCGCGGTTCCGGCGCACCAGCGGCGCGGATGCGTTCGACCTGTCGGTGCTGGGCGGCGACCAAGCCGATGGTGCGCTCGCCCTGCGCGATCTGGACGCGGTCGAACGCGCCGGTCCGGACCCAGGAGGTGCCCTTGAAGGAATACGCGCCCTCGCCCGCGACGAAGACGAGGTTCGACCCGGGCGCGGCGTCGGCGAGCAGCCGCGCGTGCTCCGCTTGGCCGAGGAGGTTGGCGCCGATCTGCGCCGGCGTGGCGAGCGCCGCGTAGAGCGTCGCGTAGTTCGCGTCCGGCGGCAGCAGCGCCGCCGCCGGGTTCGGCGCGCCGGCGCGCCGCAACGCTCCGGCCGCCTCGGCGGCGGTGATCCGCAGCCGCGCGACGGAACCGGCCGCGCGCAGCTCTTCCCAACCCTCCGGCCGGAAGGCATCGAGTTCGAGGCGCGCGGCGCCGCCTCCGGCGCCCAGGGCGCAAGGGAGGCCGCGCGCCCGCGCCACCGCCCGCGCGGCGCCGAGGATGGCGTCGTGCAGCGCGAAGGAGCTGATGGTGGCGCGGCTGATCGCCTGCACCGACTGGCCCTCGGGGGCGGCGCCGATGCGGACGCGG
The DNA here is from genome assembly GCF_039523795.1 of Craurococcus roseus. NCBI lineage: Bacteria > Pseudomonadati > Pseudomonadota > Alphaproteobacteria > Acetobacterales > Acetobacteraceae > Craurococcus > Craurococcus roseus. The sequence goes on from NZ_BAAAFZ010000060.1 coordinate 6,012, forward strand.
CGGGCGGCGTCGAGCCCGGCGTATTGGCGCACGAAGCCCGCGAGCGCGTCGGCGCCGACGCCGATCATCAGGATGGGCTCGTGCTGCTCCAGCAGTTCCGCGCCCGCGATGCGGCAGTCGAGCCCCAGCCCGACCAGCACATCCAGCGGCCGCGCCCCGTAGCCGCCGCCGGCGGTGACCTGCTTCGTCGAAAGGAGGTAGCCCAGCAACTCGCCGCCGCGGTACGCCGGCGCGGCGGGCGGCGCGCCCTCGGGAGCGCCGAAGCGGTCCGCCCCCGGGAAGGCGGCGCGCGGACCGGGATCGCTCGGCGCCCCGGCCCCGCCGAGCAGGAGGACCAGCAGCACCAGAACGAAGGCCCGGCTCGGTTCGGAAGCTCGGTGGTTGCGCACGCGCCGCTTCGCCGTCCTGGAACGCATTTCGGCCCGGTCCACTCGGGCCGTTGTCAGTATTGGGCAGTTTGGGCCCCGCGTATTTGCGCCAGGACAAGAACCGCCGGCGGGATTCGTGCGTAGGCTCCGTCCTCGTCGTTCGACACGCGGGGATGGAACACGATGCGCCTGCGCCAAACCCTCTGCCTGACCACCGCGGCAATCGCGCTGTCGGCCGGGCTTTCGGCCTCCGGGCTCCAGGCCCAGCAGCAGCAGCCGCGCCAAACGGCGCCGCAGGGCCCGGCGGCGGCGCCAGGGGCGCCCCCGACGCAGCCTGGCGCCGGTGTGCCGGTGCCCCCGGCGGCGGCGCAACAGCAGCAGCGGCCGCCCTTCGCGGCGGCGGCCCCGCAGGGCGGGCAACGGCCCCCGGCGTCGCCGCAGCCGCAGCAGGCGCCGTCGCAGCAGGCTGCGCCCGCCGCGCCCGGCGGCCAGCCGGGGGCGCAGGCCGGACCCGTGCCGAGCGCGCGCGAAACCCACACCACGACGCCCGGGGGGCAGTACCAGCCGAGCCTCGACATCCTACAGCAGGCGCCGATGCAGCAGCCCGGGACGGTGCCGGGCATCCCGACCCTGACCGCCGAAGAGTTCGCGGAAGCGCGGCAGATCTACTTCCAGCGCTGCGCCGGCTGCCACGGCGTGCTGCGGCGCGGCGCCACCGGCAAGGCGCTGACCACCGACCTCACCCGCGAGCGCGGCCTGGAAGCGCTGAAAGACTTCATCAACTTCGGCTCGCCCTCCGGCATGCCGAACTGGGGCACCTCCGGCGACCTGACCGACCGGCAGATCGACGTGATGGCCCGCTTCCTGCTGAACGAGCCGCCGCAGCCGCCCGAGTTCGGCATGGAGGAGATCCGCGGCACCTGGAAGGTGACGGTGCCCGTGGAGCAGCGCCCCACCTCCAAGCAGAACAACATCAACATCGAGAACCTGTTCTCGGTGACGCTGCGCGACGCCGGCCAGGTGGCGCTGATAGACGGCGACACGAAGGAGATCATCAACGTCGTCACCACGGGCTACGCGGTGCACATCTCCCGCTCCTCCGCCTCCGGCCGCTACCTCTACGTCGTGGGCCGCGACGGCAAGGTGAACCTGATCGACCTGTGGATGCGCGTGCCCGACTCGGTCGCCGAGGTGCGGATCGGGCTGGAGGCGCGCTCGGTCGAAACCTCCAAGGCGCAGGGCTTCGAGGACCGCTACGTGATCGCCGGCGGCTATTGGCCGCCGCAGTACGTGATCATGGACGGGCCGACGCTGGAGCCGCTGCGCGTGGAATCCACCCGCGGCTACACCTACGACACCCAGGAGTACCACCCGGAGCCGCGCGTCGCCTCCATCGTCGCCACGCACGGCCGGCCTGAATGGGTCGTGAACGTGAAGGAGACGGGCAAGATCCTGCTGGTGAACTACGAGGACCTGAAGAACCTCAAGGTCACCAGCATCAACGCCGAGCGCTTCCTGCACGACGGCGGCCTGGACCGCAGCGGGCGCTACTTCCTGGTGGCGGCGAACGCCCGCAACAAGGTGGGCGTGGTGGACACCCAGGAGGGCCGGCTGGTGGCGCTCGTGGACGTGAGCGTCACGCCGCACCCGGGCCGCGGCGCCAACTTCGACCACCCGCGCTTCGGGCCGGTCTGGGCCACCGGGCACCTCGGCAGCGACGTGGTCTCGCTGATCGGCACCGACCCCATCCGCTTCCCGCAGAACGCCTGGAAGGTGGTGCAGGAGCTGAACGGGCAAGGCGGCGGCTCGCTCTTCCTCAAGACGCACCCGCGCTCGCGCAACCTCTACGTGGATACGACCCTGAATCCGGAGCCGGAGATCGCCTCCTCCATCGCGGTCTTCGACCTGAACGACCTGAGCAAGCCCTACGAGGTGCTGCCGATCGGCGAGTGGTCCGGCATCACCGAGGGCCAGCGCCGGGTCGTGCAGCCTGAGTTCAACCGCGAAGGCACCGAGGTCTGGTTCTCGGTCTGGAACGCGCAGCAGCAGGAGTCCGCCATCGTGGTGGTGGACGACCGCACGCGGCGGCCGGTCAAGGTGATACGCGACAAGCGCTTGGTGACGCCGACGGGCAAGTTCAACGTCCACAACACGCAGCGCGACGTGTACTAGCGGCCGCCGCCTTGCCGAGGGCCGTCCGATCCACGCGACGAGGTGCGCCATGCCGGAGGGGATGATGGAAGCGGGCCGCATCGCCGGCGGCGCCGTACGCCTCGTGGGCGCCGGGCCCGGCGACCCGGACCTTCTGACGGTCCGGGCGCGCAGGCTGGTGGAAACGGCCGAGGCGGTGGTCTTCGACCGCCTGGTGGCCGAGGAGATCCTGGCCCTGGTGCCGGAGGGCGCGCTGCGCCTGGACGTGGGCAAGGCGCCGGGCCGGCACCGGATGACGCAACCGGAGATCAACGGGCTGCTGGTGGACCTCGCCCGCAGCGGCCTGCAGGTGGTGCGGCTGAAGGGGGGCGATCCCTTCACCTTCGGCCGCGGCGGCGAGGAAGCGGAACACCTGCGGCGCCACGGCGTCGCAGTGGAGGTGGTGCCGGGCGTCACCTCGGCGGCCGGCTGCGCCGCCGCGATCGGCGTGCCGTTGACGCACCGCGGCTTGGCGCACGGCGTGCGCTACGTCACCGGGCACTGCCAGGGCGACGCGGCGCTGGACCTCGATTGGGCGGGCCTCGCCGATCCCGACACCACGCTGGTCGTCTACATGGGCTTTTCGCAGATCGGCGAGATCGCGGCGCGGCTGGCCGCGGCGGGCTTGCCGCCGGCGACTCCGGTGGCGGCCGTGCAGAGCGGCACGACGCCGCGCCAGCGCCACGCGGTCGCAACGCTCGGGACCGTCCAGGCGGCGGCGGGGGCTTTGGGCGGCGGCGGCCCGGTGCTCTTCATCATCGGCCGGGTGGTGGCGCTCGCCCCGGCCGGGGCGCCGCGCCATGCGCTGGCCCTCGCCTAGGCGCGCCGCCTTGCCCGCCGCCCTCCTCGCGCCGCTGCTGGCCGCCGCCGGCGCTGGCATCCCGGAGGCGCGGCAGGGCGAACTGCGGCACCTGCTGCTGCACGACTGCGGCTCCTGCCACGGGTTGACCATGCGGGGCGGGCTCGGCCGGCCCCTGCTCCCCGAGGCGCTCGCGGACCGCAGCGACGCGGCGCTGGCGGAAGTGATCCTGCACGGCATCCGTGGCACCGCCATGCCGCCCTGGCGCGGCGAGCTGACACCCGAGGAGGCGCATTGGATGGTGCGGGAATTGCGCAGGGGAGGCGCGGCGCATGGCGAGTAGGAGAGGCGTCCTGGGCGGGCTGCTCGCCGCCGGCGCGTTGGCGGGCGGCGACGCGCGCGCCCTGGCGGCGGAGCGCGGCACCGGCGATCTCGGCATCGTCGTCGAGCGCGCTTCCGGCAGCGTGCAGGTCGTGGAAACGACGGGGCGCACGTCGCTCGGCCGCATCGCCGGCCTCGGCGACCTGTCCCACGCCTCGGCCGTGTTCTCGCGCGACGGGCGCCACGCCTTCGTCTTCGGCCGCGACGGGGGCTTGAGCAAGCTCGACCTGCTGCGCGGCGTCGTGGCCAAGCGCGTCGTGCAGGCGGGCAACTCCATCGGCGGCGCCATCTCCGACGACGGGCGCCTGGTGGCCGTCGGCAACTACGAACCGGGCGGCGTGCGGGTCTTCGACACCGAGGCGTTGGCGCCGGTCGCCGACATCCCGGCGGCCTACGGCCCGGGCGGCACGGCGCGGTCGAAAGTGGTGGGGCTCGCCGACCTGCCCGGGCGGGGCTTCGCCTTCAGCCTCTTCGACGCCGGCGAGATCTGGATCGCCGCCGTCCCGCCGGACGGCCCGCCAGAGGTGCGGCGCTTCCGCGACGCCGGCCGCCAGCCCTACGACGGCTTCGTCACCCCGGACGGGCGGCACTACATCGCCGGCCTGTTCGGCGAAGACGGGCTGGCCCGCATCGACCTGTGGCGGCCGGAACTCGGCGTGCGGCGCGTGTTGCAGGGCTACGGGCGTGGCGAGGAGCCGTTGCCCGTGTTCAAGATGCCGCACCTGCGCGGCTGGGCGGTGGCGGGCGAGCTGGTCTTCCTCCCCGCCATCGGCCGCCACGAGCTGCTGGCGGTGGACCGGCGGGACTGGACGGAACGCGGGCGCGTTCCCACCCACGGCCAGCCGGTCTTCGCCGTGGCGAGGCCGGACGGGCGGCAGGTCTGGGTCAACTTCGCGCATCCGCGCAACGACGTGGTGCAGGTGGTGGACACCCAGAGCCTCCAGGTCGCGCACGCCTTCACCCTCGGCCGCGGCGTGATGCACCTGGAGTTCACGCCGCGCGGCGAGCAGGTCTGGATCTCGGTGCGCGACTCGAACCGGGTGGAGGTGTTCGACACGCGGAGCCTCGCGCGCCTCGATTCGCTCCCGGCCGAGAGCCCGAGCGGCATCTTCCTCACCGCCCGCGCGCAGCGGATCGGGTTCTAGCCGTGCTGCCGCTCGACGACACCGACCGCCGCCTGCTCGACGGCTTCCAGCGCGACCTGCCGCTGGAGCCGCGGCCCTTCGCGGCGATCGCCGGCGACCTCGGTCTGGCGGAAGCCGAGGTGATCCGGCGCCTCGCCGCCTTGCAGGAGGCGGGCGCGGTGTCGCGCGTCGGGGCCGTGGTGCGGCCGAACACCGCCGGGCGCAGCACCCTGGCCGCGATGGCGGTGCCGGAGGACCGGCTGGGGGAGGTGGGCGCACTGGTCGCCGCGCTGCCCGAGGTGAACCACTGCTACGAGCGCGAGCACCGCCTTAACCTCTGGTTCGTCGTCACCGCCGCCGACGCGGAGGGTGTCGTGGCGGCGTTGGCGCGGGCGGAGGCGGCGACGGGCCTCCCCGTCCTCGACCTGCCGCTGGAAGCCGAATACCGCATCGATCTGGGATTCCCCCTGCGATGGACGTGACCCCCGGGGAACGCGCGCTGCTCGCCGCCCTCGCGGACGGGCTGCCCCTGGAGCCGCATCCCTTCGCCGCGCTCGGCGAAAGGTTGGGGCTGACGGAAGCGCAGGCGCTGGACGCCCTGCGCGCGCTGCGCGACCGCGGCGTGGTCCGCCGCTTCGGCGTGGTGGTGCGGCACCACGAGCTGGGCTACCGCGCCAACGCCATGGTGGTCTGGGACGTGCCCGACGCGGCGGTGGACGCGGCCGGGCGGGCCCTGGCCGCGGCGCCGGACGTCACGCTCTGCTACCGCCGGCCGCGCCGGCTGCCCGACTGGCCTTACAACCTGTTCTGCATGATCCATGGCCGCGGCCGGGACGCCGTGCTGCGCGCGGTGGAGCGGGCGGCGTACGCGGCGGGGCTGGCGGCCGTGCCGCGCGAGGTGCTGTTCAGCGGAAAGAGGTTCAAGCAGCGCGGCGCGGTCTTCGGCCCGGCCCGAACCGGAGGAGCGGCATGGACGAACTCGACCGCCGCATCGTGAACGCGCTGCAGGGCGGCTTCCCGATCTGCGAACGCCCCTTCGCGGCCGCCGCCGAGGGCCTCGGCACGGACGAGGCGACGCTGATCGCGCGCCTCCGGGCGATGCGGGAGGAGGGCGTCCTGTCCCGCTTCGGCCCGCTCTTCAAGGCCGAGGGCTTGGGCGGCGCCGTCACCCTCGCCGCCATGGCGGTGCCGGAGGAGCGCTTCGAGGGGGTCGCCGCGCTGGTGAACGCGCACCCGGAGGTGGCGCACAACTACGCGCGCGACCACCAATGGCTCAACATGTGGTTCGTGCTGGCGACGGAGGACGAAGCCCGCGTCGGGGCCACGATCCGCGCCATCGAGGCGGAAACGGGCCTGCCGGTGCTGAACATGCCGCGCGAGGCCGAGTACCACGTCGGCCTGCGGCTGGAAGCCTGAGCCGGATGGACGCCGCCGACCGCAGCATAGTCAGGGCGACTCAGGGAGGGCTGCCGCTCGAACCGCGCCCCTACCACGCCGTCGCGGCGGCCGTCGGCCTGGAGCCGGCCGAGGTGATGGGGCGGATGGAGCGCATGCTCGCCGAGGGCGCCATCCGCCGCATCGGCGCGGTGCCGAACCACTACGCGCTGGGCTACCGCGCCAACGGCATGGCGGTGTGGGACGTGGACGACGCGCGGGTGGACGCGCTCGGCGCCAGGATCGCCGCGCTCGGCCTGTCCAGCCATTGCTACCGGCGGCCGCGCCACCCGCCGCATTGGCCTTACAACCTGTTCACCATGGTCCATGGGCGCGAGCGCGCCGAGGCCCTGCGTGCGGTCGAGGCGATAGCCGCCGTGCTTGGCCCGGCGGCGCGGGCGCACGAGGTGCTGTTCAGCACCCGCATACTGAAGAAGACCGGGCTGCGCTTGGCCGGCTAGGAGAAGGCGATGCTGAGGCTGTCCCAGTTCATGCGAGACCTGGCCGCGCCGGAGGGCGCCGCACCGGCCGCCCCGTCCCGCGCCCGGCCGACGGCCCGGCCAGGGCCGCCGCGCCCGGTGGTGATCTGGAACCTGATCAGGCGCTGCAACCTGAATTGCCGGCACTGCTACTCCATCTCCGCCGACGTGGACTTCCCGGGGGAGCTCTCCACCGCCCAGGTCGGCGCGGTGATGGACGACCTGCGCCGCTTCGGCGTGCCGGCCCTCATCCTCTCGGGCGGGGAACCGCTGCTGCGGCCGGACATCTTCGAGATATCTGCTCGCGCCAAGGCGATGGGCTTTTACGTTGGGCTGTCCTCCAACGGCACAGCCATCGACGCCGCGACGGCCGACCGGATCGCCCGGATCGGCTACGACTACGTCGGCATCAGCCTCGACGGGCTGGAAGAGACGCACGACCGCTTCCGCCGGCAGAAGGGCGCCTTCGCCGCCTCCCTCGCCGGGGTCCGCCACTGCCGCGACCGCGGGCTGAAGGTGGGGCTGCGCTTCACCGTCACGCGCGACAACGCCGCCGAGCTGCCGGCGCTGCTCGACCTGGCCGAGGCGGAAGGGGTGCACAAGTTCTACCTCTCGCACCTGAACTACGCCGGCCGCGGCAACCGCAACCGGGGCGACGACGCCGAGCACGCGATGACGCGGGCCGCCATGGACCTGCTCTTCGAACGCTGCTGGGACCAGGCCCGGCGCGGGGTGGAGCGGGAGGTGACGACCGGCAACAACGACGCGGACGGCGTCTACCTGCTGCACTGGGCGCGCCGGCGGGTGCCGGAGCGGGCCGGGCGGCTGGAGGCCGCGCTGCGGCGCTGGGGCGGCAATTCCTGCGGCGTGAACATCGCCAACATCGACAACCTCGGCAACGTCCACCCGGACACGATGTGGTGGCACCACAGCCTGGGCAACGTGAAGGACCGGCCCTTCTCCGAGATCTGGTCCGACCTGTCGGAGCCGCTGCTCGCCGGGCTGCGCGCCCGACCCCGCGCCGTGGCGGGCCGTTGCGGCGCCTGCCTGCACCTCGCCATCTGCAACGGCAGCAGCCGCGTGCGGCCGTTCCGCGCCCACGGCGACGTTTGGGCCGAGGACCCGGGCTGCTACCTGACCGACGCGGAGATCGGGCTGGAGCCGGCGGAGGAGGGCGCGGATGCGCTGGCCCTGGCCTGACCCACGGGCGGCGGCGCTGCTCGCGCCGCTGCTGATGACGGCCGCGCCCGCTGCGGTGGCGCGGCCCGACGCGGCGACGCTTTACTCCCAGCGCTGCGCCGCCTGCCACGGGGCGGAACGGCTCGGCGGCCGGGGTCCTGCGCTGCTGCCCGAGAACATGGGCCGGCTGCGTCCGCCCCAGGCCGGCGCGGTGATCGCCCGCGGCCGGCCGGCGACGCAGATGCCGGGCTTCGCCGACACGCTCTCCCCGCCCGAGATCGAGGCGTTGACCGCCTTCATCTACAGCCCCGCGCCCCCCGACCTGCGCTGGGGCGCGACGGAGATCGAGGAAACGCGCAGCGTCCTGGTGCCGCCCGAGCGACTGCCCGCGCGCCCGGTCTTCGACGCCGACCCGCTCAACCTGTTCGTCGTGGTCGAGACGGGGGACCACCACGCCACGGTGCTGGACGGCGACCGCTTCGCGCCGATCCACCGCTTCCCGACCCGGCCGGCGCTGCACGGCGGGCCGAAATTCTCGCCGGACGGGCGCTTCGTGTACCTGATGTCGCGCGACGGCTGGGTGACGAAGTACGACCTCTACTCCCTCCAGCCCGTGGCCGAGGTCCGGGCCGGGGTGAACAGCCGCAACGTCGCGCTGTCCAGCGACGGGCGCTTCGTGGCGGTGGCCAACTACCTGCCGCACAGCTTGGTGCTGCTGGACGCGGGCGACCTGTCGGTGAAGCGGGTGGTCCCGGCCGTGGCGCTGCGCGGCGGCGCCACCTCCCGCGTCAGCGCGGTGTACGACGCTCGGCCGCGGCGCAGCTTCATCGTGGCGATGAAGGACATCCCGGAGGTCTGGGAGGTGTCCTACGACGACAACGCGCCGCCGGTCTACACCGGCCTCGTCCACAGCCACGAGAAGGGCATGGTGGAAGGGCTCGCCGCCTCCGCCGGCCTCTTCGCGCTCCGCCGCATCGCGGTGGAGGAGCCGCTGGACGACTTCATGTTCGACCCGCCCTACCGCAGCCTGCTCGGCTCCGCGCGGGAGGGCGGGCGGACGGTGGTTGTGAACCTCACCGTCGGCCGGCCGGTCGCGACGGTGCCGCTGGAAGGGTTGCCGCATCTCGGCTCCGGCATCACCTGGATGCGGGAAGGGCGGCGGCTGCTGGCGACGCCGCACCTCAAGGAGCCGCAGGTGAGCGTGATCGACATGGCGAACTGGGGCGTGGTGGCGCGCATCCCCACCGACGGCCCCGGCTTCTTCCTCCGCAGCCACGAGCGCACGCCCTACGCCTGGACCGACTCCATGATGGGCGGCCCCGGGGCGCGGGACACCATCCAGGTCATCGACAAGCGCAGCCTGGAGGTGGTGCGCCGCCTGCGCCCGGCGCCCGGCCGCACCGCGGCCCATGTGGAGTTCACGCGCGACGGCCGCCACGCCCTGGTCAGCGTCTGGGAGGACGACGGCGCGGTGGTGGTCTACGACGCCGAGAGCTTCGAGGAGGTGGCGCGGCTGCCCATGCGGCGCCCCTCCGGCAAGTACAACGTGTTCAACAAGATCACCCTTTCCGAGGGGACCAGCCATTAGCGCGAACGCGGCCACCAAGCCGGGCCTGCTGCTGGTCGGCCACGGCGCGCCGCGGTTGCCGGGGGCGCAAGCGGCGGTGGAGGCGCAGGCGGCCCTGCTGCGTCGGGGCGGCGCCTTCGAGGAGGTGGCCTGCGCCTTCCTTTCCATGCCGCCCGCGCCGGCCGACGCGCTCGCGGCGCTGCGCGGCGATCCTGTCTGCGTCGTCCCGCTGTTCATGAGCGACGGGTATTTCGTGCGCGCGGTCGAGCGCGCCTTGGCCGCGGGGGAAGGACGGGGAAGCCGCCGCCTGCGCCAGGACCGGCCGATCGGCTTGGTGCCGGGGCTGACGGAGGTGATCAAGCGGCGCGCCCTGGCCGCCTGCGCCGAAGGCGGCCTGGAACCGGGGCGCTGCGGCCTGCTGGTCGTGGCGCACGGCTACACGGGGAGCCCCGCCTCGCGGGAGGCCGCGCGGTTCCACACCGAACCCTTGGCCGCGGCGGGCCGCTTCCGCTGGGTCGACGCCGCCTTCCTGGAAGAGGAGCCGATGATACCCGACCGGCTCGCGGTGCACGCGGGCGACGTGGTGGCGGTGGGCCTCTTCGCCGCGCCCGGCGGGCACGCGGCCGAGGACGTGCCGGAGGCGCTCGCGGCCGACCCGCGCGGGGGCGAACGGCGGATCCTCTACACCGGGGCGATCGGCGCCGATCCGGCGATGGCCGGGGTGATCGCCACCGCCGTCGCCGCGGCCTCGAACGGCGGCGCGGGAGCGACCCACGGGGAGGCCGGGGCGAGCGGCCCACCGATCCCGGCGCGCCGTGCCGCGCCGCCAACGGGAGTGGAACACCGTGCGGGCTGACGCCGATGCCGACATCGCCGCTGTGGCGGAGGAGCACCCCTTCGCGGCCTACGTCCGCCCCCTCGGCCGCGGCCCCGGCCGGTCGCGCGCCCTGACGCGGGAGGAGGCGCGCGAGGCGCTGCGGATGGTGCTGCGCGGGGAGGCGGACCCGCACCAGGTCGGCGCCTTCCTCATGCTGCTTCGCTACCGCGGCGAGGACCCGGACGAGGTCACCGGACTCGTGGAAGCGGCGCGTGAGGCCGTTGGCGCAGGCCCGGTGCCCACGGGCTCGGCCCCGGTGGATCTGGACTGGCCCTCCTACGGGTCGGGGCGGACGCGGGGCGCCCCGTGGTTCCTGCTCGCCGCGCTCGCCTTGGCGCGGGCAGGGGGATACCGGGTGTTGATGCACGGTTCGAACGAGTTCTCGCGCGGCACCCCGGTGCCGGAGGCGATGGCAGCGCTCGGGCTGCGCCCGGCCGTGGACCGGGCGGACGCCTCGCGCCACCTGGACGCGGACGGCTTCGCTTACCTGCCCCTGGCCGCGATGAATCCTGGCCTGGACCGGCTGCTCGGGCTGCGCTCCCTGCTCGGCCTGCGCTCGCCGGTGAACACGGTGGCGCGTCTGCTCGACCCCTTCGACGCGCGCGCCGGCGTGGACGGCGTTTTCCACCCGCCCTACATCGCGCTTCACCTCGGGACGGCGGAGCGGCTCGGGCGGCCGCGGCTGCTCGTGGTCAAGGGCGGCGGCGGCGAGGCCGAGCGGAACGCCGCGAAGCCGATGGCCGCGCACCTCTTCGACCGCCGGGCGGGCAAGGCGGAACTCGACCTGCCGGCCACCTCCGCCGCGCGGGCGGGCGGCGCGGACCTCCTGCGCGTGTGGCGGGGCGAGGAGGACGCGGAAGGCGAGACGGCCGTGGTGAAGGCGACGATCGCCCTCGGCTTGCTCGCGCTCGGCGCCGCGGACACGGGCGCGCGGGCCGATGCGCAGGCGGCCGAGATCTGGAGCGGGCGGCACCATCCCCGGCCCGCGGCCCCGCGCGGGGATGGCGCCGCCGCCGCCTCCGTCGCGCGACGGGAAGCACCTCAGGATCGGAGCAAAGGCGGCCGCCCATCCGAGGCCCCGCGCCCGGCGCGCATCGCATAGAGGTCGGGGAGCGCCTTGTTGGAGTCCTTTCGCCGGCCTGCACGCATGGAGGACCGCCCGACGGCTTGGGCCACGGCCAAGCGCGTGGGACGGCGGCCATGGGCTGCCCAACCCGAGCCACATCGTCCCGGTGGTGGTGGGCGACCCGGCGCGGTGCAAGGCGATCTGCGACGCGCCGCTGGACGGGCACGGCGTCCACGTCCAGCCCATCAACTACCCCACCGTCCCGCGCGGGACGGAGCGGCTGCGCCTCACCCCCTCGCCGCTGCACACCGGCGGGGATGTGGACCGCTTGGTCGACTCCCTTCGGCGATCCGGTCCCGGTTTAGCTTACGGAAGGCCGCCTGATGGAAGCGCCGGGTGGCGCCCCCCTGGCGGGCAGGCACCGGGCGGAAAGGGAACCGGCCCGAACGGCGCGCGGCGGGAAGCGCCGGGCGGCTCAGAGCCAAAGCACCTTCCGCCGCAGTTCCCCGTCCTCGCGGAGCGACCGCGACGGCCCGCTCCACGTCACCGCGCCGCGCTCCAGCGCCACGGTGCTGTCGGACAGCGCCAGGGCGAGGTCCAGGTGGTGGTCCACGATCACGATCGAGACCTCCTGGCGCAGCTTGTCGAAGGCCTCGAACAGCTCCTCCGTCACCGCCGGCGACAGCCCTTCGAAGGGCTCGTCCAGCAGCAGCAGCCGCGTGTCGCCCGACAAGGCGCGCGCCACCGCCACCATCTGCTGCTCGCCGCCCGATAGGTTGTCGGCCGCCGTGGTCCAACGCTGCTTCAGGCGCGGGAAGAACTCCAGCACCTTCTCCTCTTCCCAATGCCGCCCCGCGCCGGTGATGCGCTTCAGCCGGCCGAGCGCCAGGTTCTCCGCCACCGTCATGCCGGCGAAGAGGCTGCGGCCCTGCGGGACGTAGCCGACGCCGCGCCGCGACACCGCGTCCGAGGGCAGGCCCGAGATCACGTCGTCCGCCAGCGAAATCCGCCCCGAAGCGGGCGGCGCGATGCCGATGATCGTCTTGAGGAGGGTGGACTTGCCAGCGCCGTTGCGCCCCAGCAGCGCCACGATCTCCCCTTCCCGCGCGGTGAGCGAGATGCCGTTCAGGATGTGGCTCTTGCCGTAGAAGGTGTGGACCTCCTCGACGCGGAGCAGCGGCGAATCGCCGTGGGCGGCGGACGGCCGGGGCTTCGCCGCGACCGCCGTGGCGCCGGAGCCGAGGTAGACGGCCTGCACCTTCTCGTCCGTGCGCGCGTCCTCCACCGTGCCGTCCACCAGCACCTCGCCGTCCGCCATCACCGTGACTCGGTCGGCCAGGCGGAACACGCGGTCGATGTCGTGCTCCACCAGCAGCACCGGGATGTCGGCCGAGAGCGTCTTCACCAGGTTGCCCACCCGCTCGCGCTCCGCCGCGGCGAGGCCCGCGAGCGGCTCGTCCAGCAGCAGCACGCGCGGGCGCGTCGCCAGCGCGAGGCCCATGTCGAGCAGGCGCTGCCCGCCGTAGGAGAGCGACGCCGCCTCCGCCCGCTCCGCGCCCGCGAGGCCGGTCCAGCGCAGCAGCTCCGCCGTGTCGGCGTTGATCTCCGGGATCGCGCGCGCGTCGCGGAAGGGGTGGAACCGCGCCGGGTGCCGCGCCTGCACCGCCAGCCGGATGTTCTCCTCCACCGACAGCCCGCCGAACAGGTTGGTGATCTGGAAGGACCGCCCGAGCCCCGCTTCGGTGACGGCGTGCGGCTCCAGGCCCGCGATGGAGCGCCCGTCCAGGGTGATCCGCCCCGCGTCCGGCTCGAACATGCCCGAGATCAGGTTGAAGGCGGTGGTCTTGCCCGCGCCGTTCGGCCCTATCAGCGCGTGCAACGTGCGGTCGGAAACGCGGATGTCGGCCCCGCGCACCGCGCGGATGCCGCCGAAGGACTTGCTGATGCCCTCCGCCGCCAGCACCGGCCCGTCCCCCGTGGTCTCCGGCCGCCGGATGAACCGCTCCGGCACCCGCCCGCTTTCGCCCGCCCGGCGCGCGGACATGGCCGCCGCCTCTTCCGTCTTCTTGCGGAAGGGCGCGAGCAGCCGCCCCGCGACGCCGACCAGCCCCGTGGGCGAGAACACGATGAAGCCCACGAAGAGCAGGCCGAAGACGAGCAGCCAGTTCTCCGTCCACATGGACAGGAACTCGCGGAACAGCACGTAGAACAGCGCCCCCAGCGCCGGCCCGAGGAAGCTCCGCATCCCCCCGATGACGACCATCGCCAGCAGCTCGCCGGAGAAGGCGATGGAGATCGGGTCCGCCGAGGCGAAGCGGTGGTTGAACACCGCCAGCACGCCGGCGAGGCCGGTGACGGTGGCGGATGCGACGAAGGCCAACAGCTTGTACCGGTCCGTGTCGTAGCCGACGAACCGCGCCCGCTGCTCGTTCTCCCGTATGGCGACCAGCACGGTCCCGACCGGCGAAGCGTGGAAGCGCCGCAGCGCCCAGACCACGCCGAAGGCCACGACGGCGACCAGGGCGTAATACAGGCGTGGATCGTCCAGCACCGCCCAACGGGTCACGCCGCCGAACCCGTTCTCCCCGCCCGTCAGCGCCGTCCAGCGGAAGGCCACCGCGTAGAGCATGGCGGTGAGCGCCAGTGTGAGCAGCGAGAAATAGACGCCCCGCCGCCGCAGTATCAGCGCCCCCGCGGCGAGCGCGGAGCCGCCCACCACCAACAGCGCGCCCAGGGCCGGCAGCAGCATGTCGCCGGGGAACAGGTGCCGCTGGATGATGGCCGCGGCGTAGGCGCCGACGCCGAACCAGGCGCCGTGCCCGAAGGACACCAAGCCGGTGTGCCCCACCAGGATGTTCAGCCCCATCACCGCGACGGCCATGATGGCGACGTCCGCGGAGGTCTTCAGGGTGAGGCCGAGCGCGTCCAGCGCGAAGGGCAGGACGAGCAGCGCGGCCGCGGCGACCGCCAGGTCGCGCAGCGCGCCGCGCCCCTGCCGGACGACCAGCGGCGCCTCGCTGGCGGCGACCGGGGTTTCGGGCGTGGCGGGGGTGGGCTTGTTCATGGCGCGGCGCCCCTACTCGAACTTGGCGATCCGCTCGCCGAACAGCCCGCGCGGGCGCAGCAAGAGGACCAGCAGCATCAGGAGGTAGATGGACGCCTCGGTCGCGGCCGGGGCGTAGTAGGCGGCGAGGCCGCGCACCACGCCCACGATCACCGCCGCCGCCACGACGCCCCAGAAAGAGCCGAGGCCGCCGATCACCACGACGACGAAGGCGAAGGTCAGGATCTCCGCCCCCATGGCCGGGTGGACGCCGGTGATCGGCGCCAGCATGACGCCGGCCACCGCGGCGAGCCCGACCGCGATCACCACCACCGCCGTCATGTAGGGCTTCAAGGAGATGCCGAGCGCGCCGACCATGTCCGGGTCCTGCACGCCCGCGCGCACCACCCGGCCGAAATAGGTCCGCGTCAGCAGCAGCCACAAGCCGAACACGCACAGCGCCGACACGCAGAGCACGGTGAGGCGGTAGACCGGATAGATGAAGTCGCCGACGAACACCTGCCCGCGCAGCATGTCCGGGATGGCGAAGGGCACCGGCGCGGCGCCGAACACCATCCGCAGGGTCTGCTCCGCCACCATGGCGAGGCCGAAGGTGAGCAGCAGGCCGTAGATCGGGTCGCCGCGGTAGAAGCGCCGCAGCAGGAACCGCTCGACCACGAGGCCCAGCGCGCCCACCAGCAGCGGCGAAACGACGAACGCCCCCCCGAAGCCCAGGTAAGGCGCCACCACCACGGCGAGGTAGGCGCCGATGGCGTAGAAGGCCCCGTGCGCCAGGTTGACGATGCCGCCCAGGCTGAAGATCAGCGACAAGCCGAGCGCGATGAGCAAGTAATAGGCGCCGATCAGCAGGCCGTTCAGCACCTGCTCCAGCACGAAGACGAATTCCATGGGGCGGAACTCCCCGGGGGCGCCGCCGTCCCGGCCCGGGACGGCGGCGCGCGGCCCGGATCAGGCGCGGAAGGTGCAGGTGTTCTCTTCGGGTGTCGCGGCGATGGCTTCCAGGCTCTCCTCCGGGCCGGGCACCGGCGGAGAAGAGGTGAAGATGTCCCAGCGGTTCTTCTCCTGCCCGCGCGGCAGGGCGGTGATGGCGTACATCTCCATCATCAACTGGTGGTCGCGCTGGCGGAAATGGCCCTCACGCGATTTGAGTATGTCGAACTTCGCGCCCTTCTCCAGGTACTCGACGATCTTCATCGCGTCCGTGCCGCGGGTTTCCGTCATGGCCTGCGCCATTATCTTGAGGGCGCAGTAGTCGCCCCAGGCCTGGTTCTCCGGCGGGCGGTTGTACTTCGCGCTGAAGGCCGAGACGAAGCGCTTGGTGCCGGGCGTGTCGATCAGGTGGTGCCAGACCACCGGCCAGATGCCACCGAAGTTCCCGGCGCCGGCGCCCCAGGCCAGCGCCGTGTCGAAGCCGAAGCCCGCGACGGGGAAGCGCAGCCCGTACTCGCCGTACTGCTTCAGGAAGTTGGTGATCTGGTTGCCGGCGAGGTTGGAGACCACGACGTCCGGCCGCCCTTGCCGGATCTTCAGGAGCACGGGCGAGAAGTCCGTCAGGTCGGTGGGCACCAGGTCCTCGCTCGCCACCTGGGCGCCGTTCTCCGCGGCGAAGCGGCGCGCGACCTTGGAAAGGTCGTGGCCGAAGGCGTAGTCGGCCGTCATGAAGTGCCACTTCTTGCCGCGCGCCAAGCCGTCGCGCAGCAGGCTGCGGCCGACGGTCTTCACGTACATCGAGTTCTGCGCCTCGGTGTGGAACATGAAGCGCTGGCAGTCGCTGCCGCGCAGCGCGTCGCTGTTGGCGCCGGTGTTGACGAACAGCGCCTTCTCGCGCTGCACCACCTGCGCGATGCCGAGCGCGGTGGCGGAGGAGATCTCGCCGATGATGCAGGCGACCTTGTCGCGCTGCACCAGCCGCTCCGCCTTGGCGCTGCCGGTTTGCGGGTTGACGCTGTCCTCGATCAGCAGCTCTATCTTGCGGCCGTTCACGCCGCCTGCCGCGTTGACCTCCTCGGCCGCGAGTTGCACCGCCTGGACCGCGAACTCGCCCAAGGGCCCGAGGAAGCCCGTGCGCGGCGTCAGGTGCCCGATGCGGATGGCGTCCGACTGGCCGTAGGAAATGGCCGGCATCGCCAGCGTCGCCGCCGCGGCCGTGCCGCCGAGCACGACCGCGCGCCGCCCGGCGTCGGGCAGGGTTCCCTTGGACATTCCTCTCTCCTCTTCTCGTTCCGGCGGGTGCTGCTCGGCGCCTCGCCCCGTTTGGAGCGGCTTGCCGCCCCTCTCGGGCGATGTCCAGCCCCGCGCGTCGGCACGGCTTCGACCCAACGCGCCGCGTTGCGCGTGCCGGCGACCGCCGGCCCGGCACGGCCGGAGGCGCTCCCGGACCTTTCGGCGTCCGCCTCCCGAAGGTTCGTCGCTGGCGCCGTTCTGACCGGAGCGCATCGAGCCCCGGGTGCGCCAAGCGGGGCGGTTCAGGTACGGATGGGACGGCAGCCGCATGCACAGGCGCCTCGTGCATGGGGCGTGGGGTCGGGTCCATTGTCCGCCGAGGACGTGAACCGGCGCTGGCCGAGCGGTCGGGCGAACAATCCGCGGGCGGGGCGCGCTCCACGAAGCCAGGGCGAGTCCGCACAGGGGACCGAGGGACGGGCATGCCGAAGAACCTCGTGGTGTGCTGCGACGGGACCGCCAACGAATTCGCCCGGGACCACACCAACGTCCTGAAGCTGTTCTCGGCGCTCGTGCAGGAGCCCGGCGCGCAGCTCGCCATCTACCACCCCGGGGTGGGCACCATGGAAGCGGTCGGCGCCCTCACCAGCACGGCGCGGGAGGTCACGAAGCTCCTCGGCAAAGCGATAGGCTACGGGCTGGAGACCGACATCCGGGACGCCTACGCGAGCGTCATGGAGTTCCACGAGGAGGGCGACCGCCTGTTCCTCTTCGGGTTCAGCCGCGGCGCTTACACGGTGCGGGCCGTGGCCTCCCTGCTCCACATGTTCGGCCTGATGCGGCGCGGGCAGGAACGGCTGATCCCCTACGCGATCCGGATGATGAGCGCGCTGGACCGGGAGGACGCGGGATTTCCCGACGGGTCCCGGAGCGCCGCGCGGCGCGCGTTCTTCGAGCAGGCAGAGCGGTTCAAGGCGACCTTTTCGGACAGGGTCTGCCGACCGCATTTCGTCGGCGTCTGGGACACCGTCAGTTCGGTCGGCTGGATCGAGAACCCGCTGAAGCTCCCCTGGACGGCCAACAACCCTTCCATCCGGATCGGCCGCCACGCGGTTTCGCTCGACGAGCGGCGCGCCTTTTTCCGGACCAACCTCTGGGTGCCCGCCGAGCCGCCGAAGCGGTCCGGCCCCGCCGACCTGATGCAGGTCTGGTTCCCCGGCGCGCACGGCGACGTGGGCGGCGGTTACCCGGAGGAGGAGAGCGGGCTTTCCAAGTTCGCGCTCGGATGGATGGCATGTGAGGCGCGCAAGGCCGGCCTGCTGGTCGACCGCGGCAGGTTCGACCTGGTGATGGGCCGGGCCGGCGACGGCTACGCCCCCGCCGACCCGGACGCTTGCCTGCACGAGTCGCTGCGGGGGTGGTGGCGGCTGGCCGAGTTCGTGCCCAGAAAGCGCGGCGACCGGCGGGCGGGGCGGGGCGGGCGCCGCATGAACCTCTTCCGCCGGCGCGATCCGCCGCCGGCGCCGCTCGTCCACGATGTCGCGTTCCTGCGCCGCGGCTACCGGCCGCCGCCCGGGGCGGTGCGCGTCCGGACGGACCCGATCCGTTAAGGCACGGGCGCGGGAAGGCGCGCTTCAGGCGGCCTTTCGCCGCGTGCGTCGCGGGAGGAGCGCCGCGAGCACCGCTTCCGCCACCTCCAGCCGCCCCGTCGCGTCCGCGCTCTCGCGCCGCAGTATCAGCCGGCCCTTGCTTTCTTCCAGCGGAGGCGCGGCGGGCGGGCGGGCGCCGTGGAAGCTGGCCGCGGCGGCCTGCGGGCCAACCTCCAGCCGCGCCACGTTGAGCCGCCGGCACAGGACGGCCAACCGGGCCAGCGCCAGCAGGTTGCGGAACGGCTCCGGCGGGGGGCCGAAGCGGTCCTCAGCCTCGTCCGCCATGTCCTCCAGGGCGCGGAGGTCGCCGCGGCGCATCAGCTCGCCCAACCGCGCGTGCAGTTCGACCCGCAGCGCCTCTTCCGGCACGTGCTCGGGCGGGATGAAGGCGTCGATGTTGAAGCCGAGGTGCGGCGTCCACTGCTCCGGCGCCGCCTCGCCCCGCGCCGCGGCCAGGGCGCGGTCCAGCATATGGCGGTACAGCTCGATGCCGACCAGGCGGAGGTGCCCGGCCTGCTCCTCGCCCAGGAGGTCTCCGGCGCCGCGCAGGTCGAGGTCGCGCGCGCTGATGGCGAAGCCGGCGCCGACTCGGTCCAGGGCTTCGAGCGTGCGCAGCCGCCTGTCGGTGGCCGGCGACGGGGGGTGGGCGGGGTCGGTGAGCAGGTAGACGACGCCGCGCGCGCGCCCGCGCCCGACGCGCCCGCGGAGCTGGTGGAGCTGCGGCAAGCCGAAGCGGTCGGGGCGCCAGACCAGCATGGTGTTGGCGCGCGGCACGTCGAGCCCGGTTTCCACGATGTTGGTGGAGAGCAGGACGTCGCCTTCGCCGGCCGCGAAACGCACGAGCGCCTCGTCCACCTCCGCCGGCGGCATGCCGCCGTGCGCCACCAGGAGCGAGAGGTCGGGCACCAGCTCCGCGATGCGCCCGCGCATCGGTTCGATGTCCTCGATCCGGGGGCAGACCACGAAGCTCTGTCCGCCGCGCCTCGCCTCGCGCCGCAGCGCCTGCACGAGCAGCGCGTCGTCCATCGGCGCGCGCGCCGTGCGGATGGGCTGGCGCCGGGCGGGCGGCGTGGCGATCGCGCTGAGCGACTGCAAGCCGATGAGCGCCGATTGCAGGGTGCGCGGGATGGGCGTGGCCGTCATGGTCAGGACGTGCGCGCCGCCCCCGCCCATCGCCCGGAGCGCCGCCTTCTGCTTCGTGCCGAAGCGCTGCTCCTCGTCGATCACCACCAGGCCGAGGTCGCGGAAGCGCACGCCCTTCGCCGTCAGAGCGTGGGTGCCGATGGCGATGCGGACCTCGCCGGCGGCGAGGGCGCGCTTGGTCTCCTTCGCCTCGGCCGGCGGGGTCAGGCGCGAAAGCGACCCGATCCGGAGGTTGAAGCCGGCGAAGCGCTTGCGGAAGGTCTCCAGGTGCTGGCGCACCAGCACGGTGGTGGGCGCGAGCACCGCGACCTGCTTGCCCGCCATCGCGGCGGCGGCAGCGGCGGCGCGCAGCGCCACCTCCGTCTTGCCGAAGCCGACGTCGCCGCAGACCAGCCGGTCCATGGGCCGGCCGGAGGCGAGGTCGCGCAGGGTGTCGGTGATGGCGCGCGCCTGGTCGGGGGTGAGCGGGTAGGGGAAGCGGACGCCGAAGCGCGAAAAGGCGGCCGGCGGCGGGCGCAGGACCGGCGCGGTGGCCCCTGCCCGCTCGCGCGCCAATTGGAGCAGCCGCTTGGCGGTTTCGGCGACGTGCGCCTGCGCCTCCGCACGCCGCTTCTTCCAGGCGTCGGTGCCGAGGCGGTCGAGCGCCACGTTCTCCGCCGCGGCGCCGTAGCGCCAGACTTGGTCGAGCTCGTCGAAGGGCACGAGCCGCGCGGTGTCGCCGTGGTAGGCCAGCCGCAGGCAGTCCAGCTTCGTGTCGCCGACGTCCACCGGCTCCACGCCGCGCAGCTCGCCCAAGCCATGCTCGAAATGGATGACCGCGTCGCCGGGTTGCAGGCCGGGTTGCATCTCCGCCAGCGCCGAAGCGCCGTCGCCCCCCTGCCCCGGCGCGCGCCGTCCCGGACGGATGCGGGAAACGGGCAGCACCGCTGCCGCTTCCGTGGCGAAGCCCTCGTCGAGATCGGCGTCCAGCAGGGCGAAGGTGCCCGGCGGCGCGGCGCGCAGGGCCAGCCAGCCCGGAAGGCGCCGCGCTTCCACGTCCAGCCGTTCGGCCGCGAGCCGCGCCAAGGAGGCGGCGGACCGGCCGCCCCCGGCGAGGCCGACGCTCTGCCGATGCCCCAGCGCCGCTTCGAGGAAGTCCACGAAGGCTTCTTCGGCCAAGAAGTCGGGCGTTCCCGCGTGCGGCGCTTTCGTGTCCTCCAACACGACGGCCTCCCGGCCGGCCGTTGCCACCTTCCATGCCGCCTCGTCGAGATAGAGCCGCTCCGGGGGCCCCAATGGCGCTCCGTCGGGGTCGGGCGGGCGCAGGGCGAGACGCGTGCGGAACGCCTCGGCCACATCCGCCGCGCGCTGCGGGAGCAGGTGCTCCACTTCCGGGTCGAGGACCAGCGCCGCGCCGGGCAGCAGGTCGGGCGGGGCCGCCAGGTCGGGGCAGAAGGCGGGCAGCGCGTGCTCCAGCCCCGGCCGGTGCCGCGCTTCGGATTCTTCCGGCAGCACCAGCTCGGAGGCTTGCGTCAGCGTCACGGCCTCCACCTCGTCGGCGCTGCGCTGGGTCGCGGGGTCGTAGGGGCGGAGCGAGGCGATCCGCTGCTCGTCGTGCTGGATGCGGACCGCGGCGCCGGACGCCGCGAAGACGTCCACCACCGCGCCGCGCACCGCGACCTCGCCGGGCTCGTCCGCGCTGTCGTCCAAGGCGTAGCCCAGCCGCTCCAGGCGGGCGCGCAGCGCGTCGGCGTCGAGCGGCGCGCCCGCCTCCAGCGTGACGCCTGGGTCGGCGAGGCGCGGCAGGCGCTGCGTGGCCGCCTCCACGGAGGCGACGAGCAGGCGGGGGAGCGCCGGCCGCGCCGCCAGCCGCGCAACCGTGGCCATGCGCGCGCCCATCGCCGCGCGGGAAGGCGAAACGCGGTCGTAGGGCAGGCAATTCCAGGCGGGCAGCAGCGAAACCTCGGCTACGGACCCGGCGAGGGCGGCGGCGGCGGCATGGACGCGGGCGGCGCGGGTCTCGCTGCGGGCGACGAAGATCAACCCGGCCTGCCCGGCCTCCCGCGCTCGTTCCAGCAGATGGGCGGCGAGCAGGGCTTCGGGTTCGGCTTCCATGGCCGCGCACAACGCGGCAAGGCCGGGAACGCTGCACCGCGCGGCGGGCGCCATGCCGATTTCCGTCCACGCCGCGCGGCCCGGTGAAACTTGACCCTTGTACGCGCGTCTGCGATGCCGTGCTCCCGGCCGCGCAGCCGCTAGGGAGCGAGGCGCGCGGGAATGCACTGGCACGGGGGAACGGCCGCCTGTTGACGACGACCGGGCTTGCGACCGCTCCGGCCCCCGACGCGCCCCTTCGCGCCGCGGTCGAGGCCGTCGTGCTCGACATGGACGGCACGCTGCTAGACACTGAGGGCCCGTACCGCGAAGCCTTCCTGACCTCCGCCGCGGCGCTCGGCCAAGCGGTGGACGAAGCGTTCTACGCCACGCTCGTCGGCGTTTCGAGCCGGGAGCGCGGCGCGCTCGTCCTGGCGCGTTACGGCCCTGGCTTCCCTTGGATGGAGTGCCTGCGCGACTACCGCGCCCGCAAGGCGCGGCTGCTGACGGACGGCGTGCGCGCCAAGCCCGGCGCCGCCGAGTTGCTGGCCGAGTGCGCGGCGCGCGGCCTGCCCTGCGCCGTCGCCACCTCCGCCACCCGGCGCACCGCCTCCGCCGCCTTGGGGCGGGCGGGGCTGCTCGACGCGTTCGCGGCATTGGCCGCGCGGGACGACGTGGCCCACGGCAAGCCGCACCCCGCGCTGTTCCTGCGCGCCGCGGAGGCGGTGGGCGCCGCGCCGTCGCGCTGCGTGGCGGTGGAGGACTCGCCGCCGGGCGTCCTGGCGGCGCGGGCGGCCGGGATGCGCGTGGTCATGGTGCCCGACGCGCTCCCGCCGACGCAGGAGCTGCTGCGGCGCGGCCGCGTTTCGGTGGCCGCCGACCTCCGGGAAGCGGGCGCCTTGCTCCGGCGCTTGCGCGATGGTGAAGAGGGCTCGGGTTGATGGGCCGGACGCCGGCGGACAAGGATCGCACGCGCGGTTTCGGGGGTGCGGCGGCGGGATGAGGCTGGTCGTTTTCGGGCTTTCCGTCAGCTCGTCCTGGGGCAACGGGCACGCGGCGCTGTGGCGCGCGCTGATCGCGGCCCTGCTCGCCGACGGCCACCGGGTGTCGTTCTTCGAGCGGGACGTGGATTATTACGCCGAGAACCGCGACATGCACGCGCTGTCCGAGGGCGGCGAGCTGGTGCTGTACCGCGACTGGGCGGAAGCGCTGCCTCGGGCCGGCCGCGCGCTGGCCGAGGCCGACGCCGCCATGGTCACGTCCTACTGCCCCGACGCGCTCCCGGCGACGGAGCTGGTGCTCGGCAGCAAGGCCGCCGTGCGCTGCTTCTATGACCTCGACACACCCGTGACCCTGGCGCGGCTCGCGGCCGGGGAGCCGGTGGACTACGTCGGGCCGGGGGGCCTGGGCGGCTTCGACCTCGTGCTCAGCTACACCGGCGGCGGCGCGCTCGACGCGTTGCGGGAGGGGTTGGGCGCGCGGCGCGTGGCGCCGCTCTACGGCTCGGTGGACCCGTCGCTGCACCATCCCGCAGCGCCCGAGCCGCGCTTCGCCGCGGCGCTCTCCTATCTCGGCACCTACGCCGGCGACCGGCAGGCGGTGCTGGAGCGGCTCTTCGTCGAGCCGGCGCGGCGGCGGCCGGCGGACCGCTTCGTCATCGGCGGCGCGCAGTACCCGCCGGACTTCCCCTGGACGCCGAACACCTGGTTCGTCCGCCACCTGCCGCCGGCCGAGCACCCGGCCTTCTACGCCGCGTCCCGCCTGACGCTGAACGTGACGCGCGGGGCGATGGCCCGGAGCGGCTGGTGCCCCTCAGGCCGGCTGTTCGAGGCCGCGTCCTGCGGCGTGCCCGTCCTGTCGGACTGGTGGGAGGGGCTGGACGCGTTTTTCGAGCCCGGCCGCGAGATCCTGGTCGCGCGCACGACGGAGGACGCCATGGCCGCGCTCGACACGCCGGACGCCGAACTCGCGGCGGTGGCGCGCCGCGCGCGCGAGCGGTGCCTGGCCGAGCACACGGCGGAGCGCCGGGCGCGCGAGATGGTGGCGGCGCTCGAAGCCGCCAGCGCTGGGGGCTGACCGGCGGTGTGGGGCATCGTGCCGGCGGCGGGACAAGGGACGCGCATCCAGCCCCTCGCCTTTTCCAAGGAGCTGCTGCCGGTCGGCAGCCGCTTGGACGGCAACGGCGTGGAGCGTCCGCGCGCCGTCAGCGAGCACCTGTTGGAGCGGATGGTGCGCGGCGGCGCCACGAGGATCCTGTTCGTCATCTCGCCGCTGAAGTCCGACATCCTGCGCTACTACGGCGCCTCCTACGGCCACGCCAGCATCGCCTACGCCGTGCAGGAGCGGGCCGCGGGCTTGTGCGACGCCATCTTCCGCGCCGCGCCCTTCGTACGGCCGGACGAGCCCGTGCTGGTCGGGCTGCCCGACACCATCTGGTTCCCGGAGGACGCGTTGCGCCGTTTGCCGGACGACCGGCTGTCGTTCCTGCTGTTCCCGGTGGAGCGGCCGGAATTCTTCGACGCGGTGGACACGGACGAGGCAGGCCGCGTGCGCCAGGTGCAGGTGAAGCGGCCGCGGCCGGTGACCAACTGGGTCTGGGGCGCTTTCAAGATGCCGGGCGCCGTGCTGCACGCGCTGCACGCGCTCTGGGAGGCGCGCGACCGCCAGGACGAGTACATCGGCACGCTGGTGAACGCCTGGATCGCGCGAGGCAACGCCGCTTGGGGCGTGCGCGCGGGGACGGGCTACGTGGACGTGGGCACATTGAACGGCTACCGCGAAGCCATGCAGTTGCTGGGCGGGGCGACGCCCGGAACCCCGTCGCCGGCCGCCGCCGCGCCGGAGTGGTCGCCTGGCCTTGGGTGACGGCCTGCTGGCACGCATCGGGCGGCGGGAACGAGTCGAGGAGCCCGTCGCCGTGGTGGTGGCGCACCCGGACGACGAGACCATCGGCGCCGGCGCCACCCTGCCGTTGTTCCGCCGCCTGCTGCTGGTCCACGCGACGGACGGCGCGCCGCGCAACGGGGGCGACGCGCGGGCCGAGGGCTTCGCCACGGCCGCCGGCTACGCCGCCGCGCGCCGGCGGGAACTGGATACGGCGCTCGCCGCGGGCAGCGTGCGCGCCGAACGGGCGGGCCTGGGCGCGGCGGACCAGGGCGCTTCTTCCCGCATGGCGGAACTGGCGCGGGCGTTGGCGGGCCTGCTCCGCCGGCACGGCGCGCGCGCGGTGCTGACGCATCCCTACGAAGGCGGGCACCCCGACCACGACGCGGTGGCCTTTTGCGTCCATGCCGCGGCGTCGCTCCTGGCGCGCGGCGGCGCGGACGCGCCGGCCGTGGTGGAAATGGCCTTCTACCACGCCGGGCCGGAGGGCTGGGCCGTGGGCCGCTTCCTGCCGAACGGCGCCCCGCCGACGGTTGCGGCGCTGACGGAAGGGGAACGCGCGCGCAAGCGCGCCATGCTGGCCGCCTTCGCCACCCAGGCGGCGACCCTGGCGCGGTTCCCCGCCGCCGGCGAGGCGTTCCGGCCTGCCCCGGCCTACGACTTCGCCGACCCGCCGCACGCGGGAGCGCCGCTGTACGAGCGCTTCCCGTGGGGCATGGACGGCGCGCGTTGGCGCCGCCTCGCGGCGGGGGCGCGGCGGGACTTGGCGCTCGGGACGTGAACGGCCGGCCGCTCACCGTCCTTTCCGTGGCCTACCCCCTCGCGCCGGTCGGGCCCGACGCGGTGGGCGGGGCGGAGCAGGTGCTTTCGGCGGTGGACCGCGCGCTGGCGGCGGCAGGGCACCGTTCGGTCGTGGTGGCGCAGGAGGGCTCGGTCGTCGCCGGCGCGCTGCGGCCGGTGCCGCGCCCATCCGGCGAGTTGGACGACGCGGCGCAGGCGAAGGCGCGGGCGGACACGGCGCGCGCGGTCGCCGCGGCGGTGCGGGCGGAGCGCGTGGACGCGGTGCATCTGCACGGGGTCGACTTCCACGCCTACCTGCCACCGCCGGGTCCGCCGGCGCTGGTCACGCTGCACCTGCCGCCCTCCTGGTACCCCGTCGAGGCATTGCGGCCGTCCCGGCCTGGCACTTGGCTGCACGGCGTTTCCGCTTCGCAGCACGCCGCGTTGCGGGACATGCGGGCGGGGCCCTTGCTGCCGCCCGTGTCGAACGGCGTGCCGGTGGAGGCGTTGGGCGAAGCCCGGCACGCGCGGCGTTCTTTCGCGCTCGTCCTCGGCCGCGTCTGCCCGGAGAAGGGCCAGCACCTCGCTTTGCGGGCGGCCCGCGCGGCGGATGTGCCGTTGCTGATCGGCGGCGAGGTGTACCCTTACGAAGCGCACGAGCGGTACTTCGCGGAGGAGGTCGCGCCGCTCCTCGACCGCAGGCGCCGCTTCCTCGGACCGGTCGGTTTCGCGCGCAAGCGCAGGCTGCTGGCCGCCGCGCGCTGCGTGCTGGTGCCGAGCACGGCGCCCGAGACCAGTTCGCTCGTGGCGATGGAGGCCGCCGCTTGCGGCACGCCGGTGGTGGCCTTCCCCTCCGGCGCGCTGCCGGAGGTGGTGGAGCACGGCCGCATCGGCTTCCTGGTGCCCGACGCGGCCGGCATGGCGGAGGCGATCAGCGGCGTCGGCGCGCTCGATCCGGGCGCCATCCGGTGGGCCGCCCGCGAACGCTTCTCCGACGCGCGCATGGCGGACCGGTACTTGGCGCTCTACCGGTGGCTCGCCGCGTGAGGGCGGAGGTGCTGGCGACCGACGCGGCGCTGCGCGCGCTCGCCCCCGAATGGGAGGCGCTGTGGCGCCGCGCCGGGGACCGCGCGACGCCGTTCCAGTCGCCGGCCTGGCTGCTGCCCTGGTGGCGCGCCTTCGGCACCGGCCGGGCGCGCGTGGCGGCGTTGCGCGGCGGCGACGGCCTGTTGCTCGGCCTGCTGCCGCTCTACCTGCTGGAAGAGGGGCACGAGACCAAGCTGCTGCCGATCGGTGTCGGCGTGTCGGATCACCTGGACGCCCTGCTCGACCCGGACGCGCCGTCCGGCGCCGCGGGGCGCCTGCTCGCCGCGGCGCTGGCCGACTCGCCCGAGGTGACGTCCTGCGACCTGCTCGAACTGCCGCCCGGCGCCGCGCTGCGGGACGCGCCCGCGCCGCCGGGGTGGGACGACGGCGGCGCGCAGCCGGCTGCGCCTTGCCCGGTGCTGGAGTTGCCGCCCGGCGCGGCGCTCCCGGACGTGCTCTCCCGCAAGCGCCGCGCCTCCCTGCGCAACGCGCGCAACCGAGCGGAGGCGGCGGGCGGCTTAACGGTCCAGACTGCGACCGCCGACACCTTGGACGGGTGCCTCGACGCGCTGTTCGCGCTGCACCGGGCGCGGTGGGACGCGCGCGGCGAGCCGGGCGGCGTGCTGGCCGACCCGCGCGTGCCGGCCATGCACCGGGACGCCGCGCCGGCGCTGCTGGCACTGGGCGTGCTGCGCTTGCAGGTGCTCCGCTTGGGTGGCATTCCGGCGGCCGCCCACTGCGCGCTGGTCAGCGGCGGCCGCGTCCTGCTCTACCTGAGCGGCTTCGACACGTCGCGCGCGCGCGAAAGCCCCGGTGCGATCCTGTTGGGCGAGTTGATCGCTTGGGCGGTGGCCGGAGGGATGCGCGAATTGCATTTCCTGCGTGGGGACGAGGATTACAAATACGCTTGGGGCGCCGTGGACCGGTTCAACGCCTCGCGCCGCCTGTCGCCCCCGGCGCGCGCGCCGTGAACGCCGCCGCGGCGGAGGAGGCGCTCCGGTTATGCCTCGCCGGGCGCATCTCGCCGGAGGTGGCGTTGGCGCGCATGGTGCTCGCCGGCTTGCCACCGGAGGCGATCGAGGAGCGCCTGTCCGCGCTGCCCGCGGGTAACGGCCGCGAGGGCGCGCTCGCCGGCTTGCACCGGACGAGCCGCGGCGGGCTGGAGGCGGTGCGCGCCATGCTGGCCGAGGCGCGCCTGGACCACACGGCGGCGGCGGACCACGAGTCTCCGGAGGCGCTGGTGGCCCGTGTGGCCGCGGCCTACGACCGAGCCGTGGCGGTCGCGCCGGAAGCGAGCGTCGCGGCCTATTCGCTGAACGACCCGGCTGTGCTCGCCGCCGCCACCAGAGAAATCGTCGCGTGGCTCGCGGACGAAGCGTTGATCAGGCCCGACCGCGACGTGCTGGACCTCGGCTGCGGCATCGGCCGCGTGGCCGCGGCGCTCGCCCCGCGCTGCCGGTCCGTGCTCGGTCTCGACGCGTCGCCGCGGATGGTGGCCGAGGCGCTGCGCCGGCACGGAAGCGTCCCGAACCTGCGCTTCGGCACGACGCCGGGCACCGACCTCGCCGCGCTCGCCGCCGCGTCCTTCGACCTCGTGCTCGCCGTGGACAGCTTCCCCTATGTCGTGCAGGCGGGCGGAGCGGTGGCCGACCGCCACCTCGAGGACGCGGCGCGCGCGGTGCGTCGCGGCGGAGCATTCGCCATCCTCAACCTGTCCTACCGGGGCGACCTGGAGGCCGACCGAGCGGACGCGAAGCGGTGGGCCGTTGCCGGGGGCTGGACCCTGGCGGTGGACGGTGCAAGGCCCTTCGCTCTGTGGGACGGCACGGCCTTCCTGCTCCGGCGCCCTTGAGGGCGCGAGCGTTCAGTCAGGCTGCTTCTCGGCCGCCTTCGGGTCGGAGCCCGCGTCCTCGTCCAAGTCCCGGACCACTTCCTCGAGGGCCGACTCGTCCAGCTCCTTGGCTTCCGCGATGAAGCTGTCGGCCTTGTCCTCGCGCCCCTTGGCGAGTTCGCCGAGCGCGTCCTCGGCCAAGTCCCTCGCCTTCTCGTGCCGGTCGCCGTCTTCCGGCCGCTGCCCTTCGTCCGTGCCTTTCCGTGCCATGCCGGTGCTCATGCTCCTCGCGGGATCGGGCCAGAACCGGCAACGGGGCTCCGGGTTCCGGCCGCTACGCCCGCCCGCGCAGCCGCGCCGCGAGCATCAGCGCCGCGTCGTAGGGCAGCGCCGGCGCTTCCCGCAGCCGCCAGTACCACCGCCGCAACAGGAACGGATCGGCTTCGGGCGGCGGCACGGCACGGGCCGGCAGGCCCGCCATCCGCAGCAGCATGAGGCAGCGGGGCAGGTGGTAACCGCTGGTCGCCGCGAAGACCGGGCCGGCGTGGCCGCGCCCCCGCAGCAGCGCGGCGCAGGCGAGGACAGAGGAGAGGGTGTCGGTGCCGGTGGGCTCCTCCAGGATGCGCCCCGACGCGGCGCCGAGGTCCCGCAGCAGCCCTGCCATCACCGCGCTTTCCGCCGGGCCGAACCGGCCCTTGCCGCCGGTTGGCACGTAAAGGGGCGCGCGAAGGCCCGCGCCGAACCGCGCCGCCGCCTCGACACGTCGCTGCAACGCCGGACTCGGGCTGCCGTCCGGCCGGACCGCCGCGCCGAAGATGATGATGGCTTGTTCGCCGCCAGCCATAGGGGTCACGCGGCAGGCGCGGCGAGCAGCAGGCGGTTCATGCTCTCCATCGTGCGCCGCAACGCGGCGAGGTCGCGCCAGAACGCCTCCCGCGCGACGCCGTTCGCGGCCAGCTCGTCGGCGATGGCACCGAAGGGGCGCCGCCCGTCCACCCGTTGCAGGATGGCGGCGGAAAGGCGGGGCAGCGGCATGGGGATGCGCAGCCCGTCGAAGCTCACGGGCAGCACGCCGTCCGGCGGCAGATTCCGTGCCAGCGTCGGCCCGTCCATCTCGCGCAGCACCGGCACGCTCTCCGGGTCGTCCCAGCGCGGCGGCGCCTTTGGCGCGCCGGCGGGGACGCAGTAGGCGATGTGGATGCCCATGTTCCCGGTGATCGCCTCCGCCAACGCCGCCCGTTGGATCGGGTCAAGCGCCGCCGTCCGGGCGCGCAGGCGCGGGTCGGTAAGGTAGCCGTCGGGGTCGTAACGCACCGGCTCAACCAAGCAGGCGATGCGGAGCCCCGCGGCCCGCACCAGCCCGTGCAGAGCCGGCACGGTGAAGGCGGCGTCGCGCGGGTTGAGCAGCAGGTCGTAGAGGCCGGCGTCGCCGCCCGTGAGGTGGTCCGTCAGCCACGGGTTCTTGCGAAGCCACGCCGTTTCGGGCGCTTGCCGCCAGAGGCGCCGCGCCACCTCCACCCGCGCGGCCGGCGGCTCCTCCGGCGGGGCGAGCAGGCGCAGCGCGTCCTGCATCATGTAGACGCCGGTGCGGCCGTGCGGCGCGTAGACCATGACGCCGATGCCGCCGCCGCCCGGCGCCAGCGCGCCCGCGAGCGCCCGCAGCCCGGCGAGCGGGTCGGGCAGGTGATGGAGCACGCCGCAGCAGTCGATGTAATCGAAAGGGCCGAGGTCGCTGCCCGGCAGGTCCAGTAGGGAGCCCTCGACGAAGCGGATGTTGGCGAGCTTCCGCGCCCCGGCCCGCGCCTCGGCGATCCGCCGCGCGGCGGCGCTGCGGTCGAGCCACACCACCTCGCCCGGCCGCCCCGCCCAGGCCAGGTGCTGGGCCAGCATGATCGCGCCGTCGCCGGTGCCGCCGCCCGCGACCAGCGCCCGGAGCGGAACGGAAGCCGGGCGGCGGGCGCCGAAAACCCAGTGGTCCACCTCGCGCAGGTGGCTCGGGCTGCCCACCACCAGCCGCTTCGCCTCCTCCCGCGGGTCGCGGGCGGGGTAGGGGTAGGCTTCGTACTGCGCGGCGAGGCGTTCATCGGTCGCGTCGGTCATCTGCCCGTGCTTACAGCCGAAGAGGGAGGACAGGGAATGGAGCGTTTCGACGCGGAGGAGGTGCGGCGCCGCCTGCGCCGGGCCTGGTCGGCCGCCACCAGCGGCAAATGGCGCGCGGACGCGCCGGCGCTCGGCCAGTGCTCCGTCACGGCGCTGCTGCTGCACGACCGCTACGGAGCGGAGATCCTGAGCACCCCGACGCCGTGGGGACCGCACTTCTACAACCGGATCGGGGGCGAGCGCGTGGACCTCACGGCGGAGCAGTTCGCGGCGCTCGGCGCGGCCGTCCCGGCGTACCTCGACCGGCCCTCCGGCCGCGGTGAAGCGATGGCGGACACGACACCGGAGTATTACGCCGCGCTTGCCAGGGTCTTCGACGCCGCCGAGGGCTGATTCCGCAACGCTTTCGGTTGCTGACAGCGGGCGGCGATCGTATCTAGCGACCATGCCCGTCACGCGATTCGTTGCCGTCCCGGCTTGGCCGCTCCTCGCCGCTTGCCTTTTCTGGCCCGCTGCCGACGCGGCAGCGCAACAAGGCCCGCAGCGGATCGGCGAGTTCCAGGCCTGGACCGCAGCCACCCACGCCGAGGGCGGCCAGAAAGTCTGCTACGCCTTCACCCGCGCCACCCGCAGCGAGGGTGTGCCGAACCGCGCGGCGAACAACGTGCTCCTGGTGGTGACGCACCGGCCGAAAGGGCGCGACCAGGTCGCCCTGCAATCCGGCTACGCCTACCCGCGCAGTGCCGGCGGCGACGGGGACCCGGTGAAGGTGTCCGTGGGCGGCACCAACCTCGGCTTCTACACCTCGGGCAACAGCGCCTTCGCGCGCGACAACAAGGCGGCGATCGCTGCCCTCAAGGGCGGCCGGGAAGCGGTGGCGCGCGGCCCGCTGCCGAACGGCGGGCGCGGGCAGGCCACCGACGCCTTCTCTCTCGCCGGATTCGGCGCCGCGCTCGACGCCATCTCGCGCGAGTGCCCCGCCTCCGCGCCGGCGCAGGGCGCGTCGCGCCGATGAGCGACGCCGCCGATCTCGCCACCGTGGCCGAGCGCGAGCGCGTTCTCGCCAAGTCGGCCCTGTTCAATCCGCCGCCGGCGACGCTGCCGGACGGGCGGCGGAACCTCGTCGGTCTGTCGCGCGAGGAGCTGGCGGCCGAGATGGTGGCGATGGGCGAGAAGCCCTTCCGCGCCAAGCAGCTCTGGCATTGGATCTACCACCAGGGCGAAACCGACTTCGCCAAGATGTCCACCATCGCCGGGCCGATGCGGGCGCGGCTGGCGGAGCGCTTCGTGGTGGAGCGGCCCGCGGTCGCCACCGAGCAAACCAGCGCGGACGAAACCCGCAAGTGGCTCTTCCGCTTCAGGGACGGGCAGCAGGTCGAGACGGTCTACATCCCCGACCCAGGAGAAGACCGCGGCGCGGTCTGCATCTCCACCCAGGTCGGCTGCACGCTCTCCTGCCGCTTCTGCCACACGGGGACGCAGAAGCTTGTGCGCAATCTCGGCGCGGCCGAGGTCGTCGGCCAATTCATGGCGGCGCGCGACAGCTACGGCGAATGGCCGAGCCCCAAGGACGACAAGCCGCGCCTGCTCTCCACCATCGTCGTGATGGGCATGGGCGAGCCGCTCTACAACTACGAGAACACCGCCAAGGCCCTGCGCATCGTCATGGACCACGAGGGCATCGGCCTCTCGCGGCGGCGCATCACCCTCTCCACCAGCGGCGTGGTTCCGGTGATGGACCGCTGCGGCGAGGAGCTGGGCGTGAACCTCGCCGTTTCGCTGCACGCGGTCACGGACGAGCTGCGGGACGAGATCGTGCCGCTGAACCGCAAGTACCCCATCTCCGAGCTGCTCGCCGCTTGCCGGCGCTACCCCGGCGCGTCCAACGCCCGGCGCATCACCTTCGAGTACGTCATGCTGCGCGGCGTGAACGACTCGGAGGCGGAGGCGCGGGAGCTGGTGCGCCTGCTCCGCGGCATCCCGGCCAAGGTGAACCTGATCCCGTTCAACCCGTGGCCCGGCGCCCCGTACAAGACCAGCACCCACGAGCAGACGGCGAGGTTCGCGGCCATCCTCAACGACGCCGGCTATTCGAGCCCGATCCGCCGCCCGCGCGGTCGCGACATCCTGGCGGCCTGCGGGCAGCTCAAGACGGAAAGCGAGCGGGCGCGGAAGGCCGCGACGGCGTAACCCGCGAGCCGACCTTCAATGAAAAAGCCCCGGGCAGCGCGGTGCCACCCGGGGCGTCCACGGCCCCGCCCCGCCCGGAAGGGCAAGGCGGGCGCGTCCGAAGCCCCGCCGCGGCCCTCAGACCCGGTCGGGGCCGCCGGGCGTGCGCGTGGTGCCCGTGGCGGTGCCCGTCGTGCCGGTGGTCGTCCCGGTCGTGCCCGCGGTCCGGCGCTCGTCCTCGATCTCCACCTCCGTGCGGCGCACCTTGTCCTGCACGGTCTGGACGTGCTCTTCCGCTTCCTTGCGGACCACGACCTCTTCCACCACGTGCGCCTCCTTGGCGACCACCGCCTCTTCGGCGCTTTCCGTGGCCTCGATGGTGCGCTCCTGGAACAGGCGATCCGCGTCCGTCACCGGCCGGTTCACCGCGCGGCGCTCGACGTCCACGTGCTCCTCGCGCAGCGCCACCTGCTCCTGCACAGGAGTCTCGACGACGTAGGAGCGCACGCGCACCCGGCCGCGGTCCACCTCGCGCTTGCCGATGCGGATCTGCTCTTCGACGATCGGGATGGCCTCTTCGCCCTGCCCCACGCCAGCGGCCGTCGCCGTGCCGCGCGTCTCGTGCTCCGGGTGCGCGCCGCTGATGTTGGTGCCGGCCATTTGGTCGACCGCGCGGGACGCGATGGTCCCGGGCGGGTTGCCGGGCGTGCCGTCCGGGGCCGAAGAGCCGGTGCCGGGCATGGCCGCGACGCCGGTGCGGTTGCCGTCGGACGAGGCGCCCACCACCGCGCCGGTGCCGGCGCCAGCCGCGGCTGCGCCGCTGTAGCCGGTCCAGCCTTCCTTGCGCCACGAGGCCTCGCGCTCGTCGAGGTCCACGGCGCCTTGCCGCTCCAAGACATCCATGGCGCGGTCGATGTGCGCGTCTTCCACCTGGGCGGACACCAGCACGCCGCCGCGGCGCATCCCCTCAACGTAGGAGTGGCGGTCCTCGTCCGGCACGAAGAGGTCCTTCAGCGAAGCGAAGAAGCCCTTGTCCTCGTGGGCGGACGCCGTCGCGCCGCCGGTGGTCGCATCCGCGCCCGGGTCCACCCGCACGGCCGAGCGGCTCAGGCCGACCTCCGACACGAGGGCTTGGATGGCCTGCTCCGCTTCGGCACGGTTGTCGAACATAGCGGTGATGGTTCGAGTCGCCATGTGCTTCTCTCCTGTTCGCTTATAAGGTTCCAAAGGCTTTAGACGGGCAGCGATGACGGTTCCGGGCCGGCTCATCGATCCCGTTCGGGGCCGTTTCCGGCCGGAGACGGCGGCAACCGCTCCACGGAGGCGCGCTGGCGCCTGACCGCCACCGGCTGCTCGACTGCCTCGTCGACCGCAACCAGCCGCATCCGGATCTCCTCCTTCAACACGAGGCGGCGCTCGATCACGAGAACCTCTTCCAGCACCGGCACCACCACCGTCCCGTCCGGCTCCTGCCGCATGGTGGGTGCCGGCTCGCCTTCCGCGAGTTCCCGGCCGACGGGCACCCGCTCGAGTTCCGCCCGTTCCGAGCGGAGCGTCTCGCGCACGACCTGTTCCTGCACCTCCGTGCTGACGGACACGCGCACCCGGCCCGTCTCGACCCTCCGCTTGCCGACGCGCAGGGCCTCCTCCACGAGCGGGAGCACGGCTTCGCCGGCGGTGTCCTCCAACTTCTCCACCACCGAAGCACTCCCCCACGTTCCGCCCGGGCACGCGCAACCTAACGGCCGCCGCGGCGCCGACGTTCCTTGCGGATGCGCCATGAAAGGCATCTTTTCAGAATAATTACTTTTCTCACGGCAGCGAATGCTTGCGGACGAAGCCGTTTCGGAATGCCGTCCTGTACGGTCCCGTGCCCTGCCGCTCCGGGGGAGCGGCGACCGCCTCACCCCGCGTGCTCGCGCACGATCCTGAGCACCGCGTCGGCGTAGCGTTCGAGCTTGCCCCGGCCGACGCCGGGCACCATCGCCAAGTCCTCGGCGTCCCGCGGCCGCGCCGCGGCGATCGCGTCCAGCGCCGCGTTGTGGAAGATGACGTAGGCCGGCACGCCCTGCTCTTCCGCCGCCTGCTTGCGCCACGCCCGGAGCGCGTCGAACAAGGGATCGCCGGCCATCGTGGGCTCCGCCCCGCGCCCGCCGGGGGCGCGCTCGCGGGCGCCGGACGACCGCTTGCCCGACGGCGTCAGCGACTCCTCGCGCAACAGCACCTTGGCCTCGCCGCGCAGGATCGGCCGCGCGGCTTCCGTCGGCACCAGTTCGCCGTGGCTTTCCACCGCCACGTCCAGCGCTCCGCGCGCCACGAGCTGCCGCGCTACGCCGCGCCACGCGGGGTCAGGCAAGTCCTTGCCGATGCCGAAGGTGGAGAGCGTGTCGTGGCCGAACTGCGCCACCTTCGCGGTCAGCCGCCCGCACAGCACGTCCAGCACGTGCCCGAGGCCGAAGTGCCCGCCCGAGGGCAAGCGCGTCCGCAGCACCGTGGAGAGCAGCTTCTGCGCCGCCACCGTGCCGTCGAAGAGCACGGGGGGCGAAACGCACACGTCGCAGGCGCCGCAATTCTCCGGCCCGTCCTCGCCGAAGCAGCGGAGCAGGATGCGGCGGCGGCAGGTGGCGGCCTCGGCGATGGAGACCATCTTCTCCAGTCGGTCGCGCTCGATGCGCTTCTGCTCCGCCGGGGCGGGGCTGCTCTCGATGCGGTGCCGGGCGAAGGCGATGTCGCCGGCGCCGTAGAGCAGCAAGGCGCGGGCCGGCGCGCCGTCGCGCCCGGCGCGGCCGATCTCCTGGTACCAGCTCTCCGGCGAGCGCGGCAGGTCGGTGTGCGCCACCCAGCGCACGTCGGGCCGGTCGATCCCCATGCCGAAGGCGATGGTGGCCGCCATGATCACCGCGTCGCCGCGGGCGAAGCGGCGGTGCGCGTCGCGCTTGGCCCGGGCGTCCATGCCGGCGTGGAAGCACAGCGCGTCGTGGCCGTCGGCGCGCAGCCATTCAGCGGTCTGCTCCGTCTTCTTGCGGGTGCCGCAATAGACGATGCCGGCGCCCGAGCCGTCCGACGCGGCGCGGACGAAGGCGCGGAGCTGCGACCTTTCCTGGTCGCGCGGCGCCGCGGCGATGCCGATGTTCGGCCGGTCGAACCCGCCGCGGAACACCGGGCTGTCCGCCAGCGAGAGCTGGCGGAGGATGTCGGCGACGGTGCGCGGGTCGGCGGTGGCCGTCAGCGCCAGGCGCGGCGTGCCCGGGAACCGCTCTGCCAGCACGGAAAGGCCGCGGTACTCAGGCCGGAAGTGGTGGCCCCACTGGCTGACGCAGTGCGCCTCGTCCACCGCGAAGAGCGCGATCCGCCGCTCCTGGAGCCGAGACAGCGTGCCCTCCAGGGTCAGGCGCTCGGGCGAGACGTAGAGCAGCTTCACCTCGCCTTCGGCCAGCGCCCGCCGCACCTCCCGCGCCGCGTCCTCGTCGAGGTCGGAATGGAGCGCGGCGGCGGCGACGCCCTGCTGGCGCATCGCCGCGACCTGGTCCTCCATGAGCGCGATCAGCGGCGAGACCACCACCGCCAAGCCTTCGCGGCACAGTGCCGGCACCTGGTAGCAGAGCGACTTGCCGCCGCCGGTCGGCATCAGCACGAGGCCGGAGCCGCCGGCGACCACGTGGCGGATGATCTCTTCCTGGCGGCCGCGGAAGCCCGGGTGGCCGAAGACGCGGTGGAGAACGTCGGCCGGCTCCGGGCCGGCCAGTTCGAACGTCGTGTTGTCGGGCATGTCGCTGGTACCGGCGCCCACCATGCCACGGAACGCGCCGGCCGTCAGCGGGAGTCTACCCGCCGACGTGGACCTCCACCCGCCGGGATTCGACCGGCATCATTTCGAACGGCGCGGGCGGGCGCGGCTGCACGCGGACGCGGTCGCGCGGGACGCCGTTCGCCACCAGCGCGTCGGCGACGTTCTGGGCGCGCGCCTCGGCCAGCGCGCGGCTGAAGGCCGGGCTGGCGACGCCGTCGGGCGCGGTGAAGCCGCGCACGGCGACCGGGACGCCGGGACGCGCGCGCGCCGCTTCCGCCGCTCGGGCCACGACGGCGCGGGCTTCCGGCCCCATGGCGGCGCTGTCGTCGGTGAAGAACACCACCGGGAGCGGCCCCGGCCGGGAAGCGTCGGCGCTCCGCCGCGATTGGCACGCGGCCAAGACGACCGGGGCGAGCAGCAGCGGCGCCCCCAGAATGGATCTCCGGAACACGGTCGTCTTCCCCCTTCGGCTGTGCGACGCGCGAACGCTTAGCGCGAGCAGGCCGCGCCGCCCAGCACGCAAAAGCGGGCGCAGTGCGGGTGGTTGAGCGGCACCGGCCGGGACGCTTCCGCCAAGGTCGCGCCCAATTCGAAGCGCTCGTCGTAAGGGAGCAGGGTGCAGGCGAGCACCGCCGGCCGTTCCGCGCCCTTGCGCTTCACCACCATGCGGGTGGAGGCGCACATGACGCTGTCGGGGCTCTTGCCGAGTATGCCCCAGCAGGCCTCGGTGATCTCCGGCACGTCGCGCCCGGCGTCCATCTCCGGGAACAGCATCAACGCCACCGGGTCCGCCGCGTCGACCGGGACGGCGTTGTCGGCGAAGACGCGGGCGAAGCCTTCGCGCATGGCCGCCTCGCCCTCGCGGCCGAAATCGGCGCGGCCGGCGACGTGGACGCGGAAGCCCTCGCGCGCCAGCCATCGGAGGCCGTCCAGCGCCACGGCGAAGCTGCCCTCCTGCCGCTCCAGGTCGTGCAGGTCGGCGTCGTGGTGGTCGAGGCTCACGCGCAAGGTCAGGCGGTCGGGGCCGAACTCCGCCCGCAACGCCAGCAGGGCCGCGGCGTGGTTGCGCATCGGCCTCATGGCGTTGGTGAGCACCAGGGCGCGGTGGCCGCGCCGCAAAACGTCGCGCAGCATGGACGGCAGCTCGCGGTTCAGGAACGGCTCGCCGCCGGTGAAGCCGACCTCCTCCACCGGCAAGCGGTCGCGCCCGATCTCGTCGAGGTACGCCGCCACCTCCGCCGCGGTCAGGTACGCCAGGGCGTCGTTGCGCGGGCTGCTCTCGATGTAGCAGTTGCGGCAGGTGATGTTGCAGAGCGTGCCGGTGTTGACCCAGAGCGTGCGCAGCCCGGAGAGCGCCACCGCCGCGCGCTTTTCGCCCTTCGCCGTCACCAGCGGATCGCGGAACTTGGCCGGGTCGAGGGCCGGCTGGGCGGGCTGGAGGTGCGACAAGCGGAACGGTCTCCTGCGGCCGGACGGGGCCCGCGCAAGATGTGGCCGGACCGGCGCCCGCGCCAGGGGCGGGCGCCGGTCCCGGCCGTTCGGCCCGGCCTCAGACGATGGTGTCGGACAGGGAAAGGTCGCGCACCCCGGTCAACTCGATCTCGAGTTCCGGGCGGGTAGGGCCGAGCGGGTCGCCAAAGGTCACGACCGTCCGGTCCGCTTCTTCGTCGTAGGACCACCGCAGATTGAAGTTGCTACGGTTGTACGTTGACCGCATAAGACAAATTCGTCTCCTCGCTCCGGAGCCGCGGGCTATGCGGCAGTGGTGAAGCCACGTCAGTTCATGGCGTCACATAGTGTCTGAATGCATACTACACGCTATGCTCGAAGACCCTGAACATTCCTTAATTACGTCAAATGGTCGCCCGTGAACGACAAATGTTGTTTCTCTCACTTACATGGCGGTTGCTTTGCAGCACCGACCACAGCACGACGTTCCTGCTCTTTCGGCCACCGTAGCCCTCTCCGGTGCTACAAGGTCAAAGCAGCGGGCATCCTGAAGGTGAACCGCGTTTCGCGCTCGTCGGACGACACGGAGATCGCGCCGCCGTGGGCGCGGGCGATCTCGGACGCGATGTAGAGGCCCAGCCCCAGCCCCGAGTGGGGCCGCCCGTCGGCGCGGCGCGAAAAGGGCTTGAACAGCCGCTCCATGGTGTCGGACGGGATCGGCCCGCCCGGGTTGGCCACCGAAAGCTCGAAGGAGCCGCCCTCCCCGCTCCGCGCCCGCACGTCGATCGGCCCGTCCGGGGCGCCGTGCGTGAGGGCGTTCGCCAGCAGGTTGGAGAGGAGCTGGCCGACGCGCTCGCAGTCGCAGAGTACCGGGTGGTCCAGCGCCGCCTCCATCCGGATCGTGCGCTCCGGCCAGACCGCGCGCAATTCCTCGACGACGTGGTCCAGGCATTCGGCCAGCCGGCGGCCGTCGGCGGCGCGCTCGACCGGCACGCCGCCGCCCAACCGCCCGCGCGCGAAGTCCAGCAGGTTGCCGACCAGCCCGGCCATCCGGGCGCAGCTCTTCTGGATCGCCGCGATGAGGGAGGACGACCGCTCGTCCAGCGGCTGCCTGGACAGGAGCCTCGCGCCCGCAGCGACGGCGGCCAGCGGGTTGCGCAGGTCGTGGCCCAGGACGGCGATGAATTGCTCCCGCAACTCGGCCGTCCGGCGCTCGTCGAGCAGGGCGGCCTCGCTGCGTTCCAGCCTGTCCTGCGCGTCGAGGTGGAAGCCGATGAGCTGGGCGAACAGCTTGAACATCGCTTCCGTTTGCGGGGTCCTCAAGCGGGCCGGCGATGTGTCGAGCGCGCAGAGCGTGCCGAAGAAGGTCCCGTCCGGGCGTTGGATCGGCACCGAGATGTAGCTCTCGAACCCGTACATCTTCGGCGACGGGTGGTCGCAGAACACGGGGTCCTCGGCCGCGTGCTCGATGATGACGGGATCGCCGCTGGCGCGGATCTTCTGGCAGAACGTCGTCTCGATCCGGAGTTCGCCGCCGGGCCCCAAGCCGAGGCCGAGGCCGTCGCGGACGGCGCAAGCGGTCCAGTCGGCCTCGGTCACGCGCGCGACCGCCGCGAACCGCAGCCCGGTCACCCGGCACACCACGTCCAGGATCGACGGGACGACGTCGATCCGGCCGACGGCGCGGATGTCCTCGGCGGCCGACCTCGCCGGCGGCGGACTCGTTTGGTTCCCCTTTGACATGGGGACAGGGTAGCCGGAGCCGGCCGGGGCCGTCACCCGCGCCCGCCGCCGGAGCCGTCCCTCACGCCAGCGCCTCGGCCAGCGCCAACAAGGCGCGGTCCCGGCCCGGCGCGGCGGCGAGCGAAAGGCCGATCGGCGCGCCCTCCGCCCGACCGGCCGGCACCGCCACCTCGCACAGCCCGGCGAGGCCGGAGATGGCGGTGACGCCCATCGTGGCTTCCCGCGCCGCGTTCTGCTCGGCCTGCGTAGCCGACAGGAGCGGCGCCGGGCCGGGCGAGGTCGGGAAGGCGAGCACGGCGCCGCCGGCCAGCAGCGACCGCAACCGCGCCGCGAACAATCGGCGGAAGGCACGGCCGGCTGCGGCCTTGGCGGGGTCCATGGCGCGCGCCGCGGCGAACCGCTCGGCGACGCCGGGGCCGAAGGCGGGCTTCTCGGCTTCGATCCAGTCGCCGAGCGTGGCCCAGACCTCCTCGGCGATGGCGCAGCGCGCGTGCTCGTACAAGGCGGGCAACCCCTCCGGCGTGACCTCCACCGGCACGTGCGGGCCGAGCAACCGCTCCAATGCCCGGAACGCCGGCTCCAGCGCCTCCGCCGCCTCCGGCCGCGCGTTCGCCCAGGCGGCGGCGGGCCGGAGCAGCGGGCCGAGCGCGCCGGCGCCGCCCTCCGGCAGCAGCACGCCGCCTATCCGGTCGAGCGTGGCCGCGTCCCGCGCGAACCAGCCGGCGGTGTCGAAGGACGGCGCGAGGCCGCGCGCGCCGGCCAGGCTCACCGCGCCCCAGCTCGGCCGGATGCCGAACACGCCGCAGTAGCTCGCGGGTATGCGGACGGAGCCGGCGGTGTCGGAGCCGAGCGCGAAATCCACCAGCCCGGCCGCCACCGCCGCCGCCGAGCCGCAGGAGGAGCCGCCGGGGAAGCGCCCCGGCGCCGCCGGGTTCAGCGGCGTGCCGTGCCAGACGTTCTCGCCGGTGAGGCCGTACGCGAGTTCCACCGTCTTGGCCTTGCCGCGCAGATGCGCCCCGGCCTGGAGCAGCGCGGACACGCAAGGCGCCGTGCCGCCCGCCGGCGGGTGGGTGCGCGCCCAGTCCGGGTTGCCGTAGGTGGTCGGGTGGCCGGCCACGTCGAACAGGTCCTTGGCGGCGAAGTCCAGGCCGGCGAGCGGGCCGGAGGCGGCGCCGGGGATGTCGAGGCGCGGACCGGGGACGAAGGCGCCGACCTCGTCGGCCAAGGTGTCGTCCGCCATCCGCCGCCCTCCCAAATCGGAAGGGGGCAGGCTGCGGCAGCCCGCCGCGCCGCTCAACCCCGCGCAGAGACGGCGACGGCCAGCGGCCGTCCTCGCGCTCACCCGCGGGCCGCGCCGCCGACGCGCCACCCGGCGCCCGTGCCCGACAGCACCGCCGCCCGCGCGGACAGGACGAGGCAGATCGGCACGACGAGGAGCGGGACCATGAGGAACCGCCCGCCTTCCACCGCCGCGGAAGCAGACGGCGGCAGCCCGGGGCGGAACGCTGTGCGCCTATCACGCCGATGCGAGTACACCGCGCGGCATGTACCGGCCTACCCTCCACCAGCCGCGCCAGCCAGCCGCCACGGCCGGGGGCGACGCAGGCAGGAGCGCAGATCATGCCATTCCCCTCCTTCCGCACCCCGCGCAGGCTGTCCGCTGACCCCGTCGCCCCGGCGGCCCTTCCGAGGCGCGGCCTGCTCGCCGGCGCCTGCGCCTGCTGCGCGGCGGGGCTGCTGCCGGCCGCCGGCGCCCTCGGCCAAGCGCCCGCCAACGTGCCCGCCGCGCCCGCGCGCGCGCTGCACGCGAAACTGGACGAGGCGGCGCGCGCGGTCGAAGCGCGGATGATCGAGTGGCGCCGCGACATCCACCAGCACCCGGAGCTCGGCAACCAGGAGGTCCGCACCGCCGGGATCGTCGCGGCGCACCTCAAGCGCCTGGGCTACGAGGTGCACGAGGGCGTCGCCGTGACCGGCGTCGTAGCGACGCTGCGCGGCGGCGCGGGCGACGGCCCGGTGGTCGCGCTGCGCGCCGACATGGACGCGCTGCCGGTGACGGAGGAGGTGGACCTGCCCTTCGCCTCCAAGGCCCGGACGCAGTGGGCCGGCGAGGAGGTGGGCGTGATGCACGCCTGCGGCCACGACTGCCACGTCGCCATCCTGATGGCCGCGGCGGAGGTGCTGGCGGCCCACCGCGCCGAGTTGCGCGGCGCGGTCAAGCTCCTGTTCCAACCGGCCGAGGAGGGCCTCCCCGGCGGCGAGATCGGCGGCGCCCGCCGGATGCTGGACGAGGGCGCCTTCGAGGACCCGAAGCCGGACGCCGTGTTCGGCCTGCACGTGACCAACAACTGGAACGCCGGGACCATCGGCTACCGCGCGGGTCCGACGATGGCCAGCTCGGACGGCTTCCACATAACCGTGCAGGGGCGGCAGACGCACGGCGCGCGGCCCTGGGACGGGGTGGACCCGATCGTGATCGGGGCGCAGATCGTCTCCGCCCTGCAAACGATCCAGAGCCGCCAGGTGGACGCCGGCGACGCGTCCGTGCTGACGGTGGGCGTCTTCCGCGGCGGCAACCGCGGCAACATCATCCCCGACCGCGCGACGATGGAAGGCACGCTGCGCACCTTCGACGAGAAGCGCCGCGAGTTCATGATGCGGCGGGTGAAGGAGGTCGCCGAAGGCGTCGCCAAGGCCATGGACGGCAGCGCCGAGGTGGTGTGGGGCCAGAGCGGATACGCCACGACGGTCAACGACCCCGCCCTGACCGAGCGCATGGCGCCGAGCCTGGCGCGCGTCACGGGCACGGACCGCCTCCGCCTGACTCCGCGCGCGACGGGGGCCGAGGACTTCTCCTTCCTGGCCCAGCGCGCGCCCGGCCTCTTCTTCTTCGTCGGCGTCACCCCGCAGGGCGTGGACCCGCGCACGACGCCCACCAACCACTCGCCGCGCTTCCGCGTGGACGAGTCCGGCCTGCTGCCCGGCCTGCGCGCCATGCTGCACCTGGCCGCCGACTACACCGGCAGCGGAACCGCCTGAGCGCGCGTCGGCTCGCGCCCCGCACGGCGCCCGCCGACGCGTTCAGGCGCGGGCCGGAGTCACGGTCTGGATGGCCTCGAAGCCCTCGAACTCGGGGTGCCCGAGATACAGCGGCCTGCTCCCGCCCGCGCGCTGGTGCGCCATGCGGAACGCCTCGGAGCGGGTCCACGCCTCGAAGTCGGCCCGGCTCCGCCAGATGGTGTGCGAAGCGTAGAGCACGTGGTCGTCGCGCTCCGGTCCGCGCAGCAGGTGGAACTCGACGAAGCCGGGCACCGCGCGGAGGTGGGTGTCGCGCGAGGTCCAGACCTCCTCGAACTCCCCTTCCGCGCCAGGCGCGACCTTGAAGCGGTTCATGGCAACGAACATCGCGGTCCCATCCTCCCATCGGGTCTCACGGCCCAAGCGCCCGGCCAGGGCCTTTGTTTCATCGGGCCGCCCCCGTCAGAACCTCTCCACCCAGGGACGCAACTCGACCTCCCACGTCCAGGCGCTCCGGTCCTGTTCCAGCACGTGGAGGTAGGTGCGCGCGATCGCGTCCGGGTCCAGCATGCTGTCCGGCTCTCCCGCCGCGTCCTGCCGCCGCCCGCTGCGGATGCCGCCGTCGATGACGAAGTGCGCGACGTGGATGCCCTTCGGCGCCAGTTCGCGGGCCATGCTCTGCGCCAGCCCGCGCAACGCGAACTTGCCCATCGCGAAGGACGAGGAGTTGGCGTAGCCCTTCACGCTCGCGGAGGCGCCGGTGAACAGCACCGCGCCCTGCCCCTTCGGCAGCATCCGCTTCGCCGCGGCCTGCGCCACGAGGAAACCGCCGTAGGCCGTGACCTTGATCGCGTCCAGCACGCCTTCCGGGTCGAGGTCCACCAACGGCCCGCGCACCCGCGCGCTCGGGTTGTACACGACGACCTCCGGCGGGCCGCCGAGCGCCGCGTCGGCCGCCTGGAACATGGCTTCCACGTCGGCGGGCTTGGAGGCGTCGCAGGCGAAGGTCTCCGCCCTCAACTCGGACGCCAGCGCGGCGAGCTTGCCCTTGTCGCGCGCCGCGAGGCCGATCCGCATCCCCGCGCCCGCGAAGGTGCGCGCGACCGAGGCGCTCAGGCCGTCGCCGGCGCCTACGACCAGCGCCGACCGATAGTGGTGCCGCATCGTGGTCCCTCCCTGGAAACCGGCGACCGCCACGGTGGCACC
Source organism: Craurococcus roseus (assembly GCF_039523795.1). Lineage (NCBI taxonomy): Bacteria > Pseudomonadati > Pseudomonadota > Alphaproteobacteria > Acetobacterales > Acetobacteraceae > Craurococcus > Craurococcus roseus. The sequence continues at coordinate 49,623 of NZ_BAAAFZ010000060.1, forward strand.
GTCAGCGCGCCCGCAGCAACTCCGGCACGCGCAGCAGCACGAACTCGTTGTCGTCCGCCCGAGTCAGGTGGCGGCCGGCGCTGAAGGGCAGGTTGTTGTCGTTGGCGACGACGATGTGGTCCGCATCCACCGCCGCCACGTTCTCGATGGTGAAGAACGGGAAGGCGAAGCGGTCGCGCGGCGCGTCCGCCGGCCGGTCGCCGCGCTGCCGGGCGACGCCTTCCGGATCGCGGATCGCCAGGAGGTCGATGTGGCCGATCTTGCGCACGAAGCCCTCCGGGTCCGGCTCGCCGAGGTCGATCAGGTACACGCGCTTGAAGCGGGCCGGGGCTGGGAAGCAGGCGGGGGGCTGCCGTCCTTCGGCGCAGGCTAGGCCCGGGTCGCCCTCGCCGTTGTCGCGCTCGATCACCAGCGCGCGGCGCTCGTCCACCATGTTGAAGTCGCCGATGGCCGTGGAGCCCTCCTCAAGCCGGTAGCGCAGCACGCGGCCGGTCCAATCGGCCGCGCGGGTGTCGAACTCCAGCACGCGCAGGAAGCGGCCTTCCGGCTCGTCCGTGCCTTGCTTGTAGAGCGGCTGTTCCAGCATGGCGTAGAGGCGCGAGCCGTCCTGGCTTGCCGCCATGCCCTCGAAGCCGCCGGAGCGGCGCGCCTCGAAGGCGGCGGGCGCCGCGGGGCTTGCCGGCACTTGCAGGGCGAAGTGGTCGGGGCCTCGCAGGGTGCGCCCGTCCATGCGCGTCTCGCGGAAGTGCGTCACGCGTCCCTCCGCGTCCGCGCGGACCAGGTAGGGCCCGAACTCGTCGCCGAACCAGAAGCCGTCGCCTACCGGCTGGATGCTTTCGATGTCGAGGTCGGCGCCGGTCAGGAACCGGGTCGGCGACGGGTCGGTGACGATGTGGAAGGGGACCACGCGGTTCGGGTCGCTGAGGAACACGGTGCGCTCGACGGCCACGGTGCCGGCGCGCCAATCCGGCCGCACGCGGTGGAACACCAGCAGCGCGTCCGGGCTGTTGCGCTTGTTGCCGAAGCCGTTGTCGGTCAGCACCCAATGGCTGCCGTCGCCGGCGGGCTTGATGCCGGAGAAGCCCTGCACCGGCTGGCCGCGGAAGGGCAGCGACAGGCCGGTCGGGCGGCGGCCGTGCGGCGCGCCGGTGTCGCCCGGCACGCTGCCCGGCTCCTCCGCGCGGCGGTTCTCCGGCCCGGTGAAGCGGCCGGACAGGGCGAAGCCGGGCGGCGCGCCCTGGGGCGGCGGCGTGAAGGTCGCGGCCGGCAGGACCGCGTGGCCGGCGAGCGTCGCCTCGAAGCGGGTGTCGGCGGCCGCGGGCGGGGCCAGGGCGAGCAGGGCGGCGGCGAGGAGGGGCACGGTGCGCGTCATGCCCCCACCCCTAGCCGCGCCGCGGTTGCGTGCGTGTGACGTTCCCGTGACCGCCCGCGGTCAGCGCGCCGCCGGCAGGTCGCCGCGTCGCGCCGCCCCGACCACGGCCAAGAGCGCCAGGAGGACGAACGCCGGCAAGGCCAGGAGCACGCCGTCCCCGGCGCGCAGGTGGCTGAAGGCGGCGCCGACCATCACGGCGCCCAGCAGCAACGCGGCCGGCGCCGCGGAGCGGCGGAACAGCAGCGCCAAGCCGGCGCCCAGCTCCAAGACGCCGATGACGTACATGAACCAAAGCGCGTAGCCGAAATGCGCGAAGCCCTGCACCTCGAACTCGATCGCGGCCAGCTTCATCAACCCGGCCGCCACGAACACGGCCGCCAACAACACGCGCAACGCCAACCCAGCGCGCGCGCGGGCGCGCCCCGGCACGCCATCGGAACCCCCAGTCGCAGTCGCAATCGCCATCGGTCAGCCCCTTCCTCTCGGGTCGGGGGCGTCTAGCCGCTTCGCTTCAGCAGGGCCGTGACGCGGCGCACAGCGCGGCTCAGGCGCCGACCCGCCGCAAAGGAGCGCGGGGCGCGCCGTCCGGGCCCCAATTGGCATCGTCCAGCCAAGCGGCGATGGCGTCCCGCCGGTCGGGCCACTCGTCGGCCAGGATGGAGAACATGGCCGTGTCGCGTTGCCGCCCCTTCACCACCATGCTCGCCCGCAACACGCCCTCCGGCACGAAGCCGAGCCGCGCGGCGGCGGCGCGCGACGGCGCGTTGAGCGCGTTGCACTTCCAGAGCAGCCGCCGGTAGCCGAGGTCGTCCATGGCGTGCCGCATCAGCAGGAACATCGCCTCCGTCGCCGCCCGGGTCCGCTGCATCCTGGGCGAGAAGTAGATGTTGCCGATTTCGATCGCCGCGTTGGCGGGCTGGATGTCCATGAGCGTCAGCCAGCCGTCGGCGGTGCCGGTGCGGTGCGGGCGCACGGCCCACGCCATCGGGTCGTGCGTGGCCGCGAAGCCGCCGAGAAAGGCGCGCAACGCCGCCTCCGACGCGAAGGGGCCGTAGCCGAGGTAGGCCCAAGCCGCCACGGCCCGCTCCTCGCCGCCGGTTCGGGTGGCCAGCCACAGCTCCGGCGCGTGGCGGACGTGCAGCGGTTCCAGGTCGACCGAGCGGCCCGGGTGCGGCACGCGCGCCGGCAGCGGCCGAGGGGTCGGGTCCACCTCGGGGCCGAGCGGGGGTGGCGTTTCGGGCGCGTCAGGCATCGGCGGCGTCCTCCCGGCGACGGAACGGGCCGCATCCTGCCCACGGCGTAGGCCGGCGCAAACCAGACCCGCGCGTCCAGCGGTTGCATCCTGTGCCGCGCCGCAGCATGTAGCGGACGCCATGAACGCCCTTTCCCCCGCCACCACCGGAGCCGCCGCGCCCAAGATTCCCGCCGCTTTCCACGGCGAGGCCGTGACCTGGGTGCATCACTGGACCGACCGGCTCTTCTCGTTCCGCTGCACCCGGAACGAGGGCTTCCGCTTCGTGGCCGGACAGTTCGCCATGATCGGCCTGATGGTGGAGGGCAAGCCCTTGGTGCGCGCCTATTCCATGGTCAGCGCGCCCTGGGAGGAGGAGCTGGAGTTCCTCTCCATCAAGGTGCAGCGCGGCCCCCTCACCTCGCGCCTGCAGCACGTGAAGCCGGGCGACACGGTGCTGATCGGCCGCAAGCCGACCGGCACGCTGCTCACCGAGAACCTGCTGCCGGGCCGGACCCTGTGGATGTTCTCCACCGGCACCGGCATCGCGCCCTTCATGAGCCTGATCCGCGAGCCGGAGGTGTACGACCGCTTCGAGCGCGTCGTGCTGGCCCACACCGTCCGCCAGGTGGACGAGTTGGCCTATCGGAATCTGATCAGCCACGAGTTGCACGAGCACGAATTCCTCGGCGAGCTGGTCGCCGGCAGGCTGCTCTACTACCCGAGCGTGACCCGCGAGGCCTTCCAGACGCAGGGGCGCATCACCGCCCTCGTCGAGAGCGGGCGGATCTTCGACGACCTCGGCCTGCCGCCGCTGTCGCCCGAGTCGGACCGGGTCATGCTCTGCGGGTCGGAAGCGATGAACGCGGACGTCTCGGCCATGCTGGAAGCACGCGGCTTCGCCGAAGGCTCGAACCACGAGCCCGGCAGCTACGTGGTCGAGAAGGCGTTCGTGACGAAGTAGGACCAATCACGGTCTCACCAGCGGCCCCCTCCCGGCGCTCCGGCGCCATTGCGGGATCGTCCTTGTGCCGTTATGTGCCCGGCGGGATCGCGACGCCCCGCCGGCACTACATGCGGCCGGGGCGCGACACGCCTGGGAGAAGACGATGTCCGAGGAAACGACCGCCCCGCGACGCCGTGGCTTGTTGAAGGCCGCTGCCGTGGGGGCTGCTGGCACCGCCGTGCTGGCCACACCCAACGTCAGCCGCGCGCAGACCGTGACCATGCGGTTCCAATCCACATGGCCGCAGCGCGACATCTTCCATGAATTCGCCCAAGACTACGTAACGCGCGTCAACGCCATGGCGGGCGGGCGGCTACGGCTGGAGTTGCTGGCGGCCGGCGCGGTGGTGGGCGCGTTCCAGTTGCTCGACGCGGTCTCGGCCGGCACCCTGGACGGCGGCCACGGCGTTTCCGCCTATTGGTTCGGCAAGAACAAGGCGTTCAGCCTGTTCGGCACCACGCCGCCCTGGTTCGGCGACGCCAACCAGCTCCTTGGCTGGTTCTACCACGGCGGCGGTGAGGCCCTGTACAAGGAGCTGATGGCCGACATCCTGAAGGTGAACGCCGTCGGCTTCCTCACCGGCCCGATGCCGACCCAACCGCTCGGCTGGTTCAAGCAGCCGATCGAGCGCCCGGAGCAGATCCGCGGCCTCAAGTACCGCACCGTGGGCTTGGCCGCCGACCTGTTCAACGAGATGGGCGCGGCGGTGGTGTCCCTGCCGGGCGGCGAGATCGTCCCGGCGCTGGAGCGGGGCGTGATCGACGGGGCGGAGTTCAACAACCCCTCCTCCGACCGCATCCTCGGCTTCCCGGACGTCGCCAAGAACTACATGATCCAGAGCTACCACCAGAAGGTGGAGAGCTTCGAGGTGCTGTTCAACAAGGGCAAGTACGACGCCCTGCCCGCGGAGCTGCAAGCGGTGCTGCGCTACAGCGCCGAGGCGGCGTCCTCCGACATGAGCTGGAAGCTGCAGGACCGCTACTCGCGCGACCTGCTCGCCATGGCGCAGCAGCAGGGCGTGAACGTGCGCCCGACGCCGCGGCCGGTGCTGGACGCGCAGTTGCAGGCCTGGGACCGGGTCGTGCAGAAGCTGGAAGGCGACAACTCCTCGCCCGCGGCCGGGCCGTTCTTCAAGAAGGTTTGCGACAGCCAGCGCGAGTGGTGCCGGCGCGTGGGCAACTTCGTGCTGCGCTACGAGGCGAGCCAGGCGGTGGCGTACAACCACTTCTTCTCCCGCCAAGGCTGACGCCCGCGGCCGTTTTGGGCACCCCGCCATCCGAGCCGCGGGTGGCGGGGTTTTCATGCACGGCTCGCGCGCCCAACGAGGGAAACCGCGCATGCAGCGCCTGCTGCTCGGCATAGACCGGCTCAGCACCGCGATCGGTCAGACCTTCGCCTGGTGCATCTTGGTGCTGACCGCCGTCGTCGTTTACGAGGTGTTCGTGCGCTACGTGTTCCGGGCGCCGACCACCTGGGGCTACGACGTGTCCTACATGCTGTACGGCACGCTGTTCATGATGGCGGGCGCCTACGCCCTGTCGCGCAACGGCCACGTGCGGGGCGATTTCCTGTACCGCAACTTCCCGCCACAGCGGCAGGCGTGGTTCGACCTCGTCCTCTACGTGCTGTTCTTCTTCCCGGCGATCTTCGCCTTCATGATCTCCGGCTGGACCTTCTTCGCCGACAGCCTCCGGCAGAACGAGCGGAGCATGTTCAGCCCGACCGGCCCGGTGATCTGGCCGTTCAAGTTCCTCATCCCCGTGGTCGGCCTCCTGCTGCTGCTGCAAGGGCTGGCCGAGGTGGTGCGCTGCTGGCGCTGCATCCAGTCCGGCGAATGGCCGAAGCGCCTGTCCGACGTGGAGGAGCTGGAGCAGCAGGTGCTCGCCGCCGCGGCCGAGCGCGACCCCGAGGAGCTGGCGCGCGAGATGGCGCGCAGCGGGCACATCCCCGGCGAGCGCGCCGGCGACCAGCAGGACGGCAGGTGACCCCCCGATGAGCGATGGCGCACTGGGCCTCACCCAGCTCTTCCTCTTCCTGTTCTTCATCATGCTGGGCTTCCCCATCGCGTTCACGCTGATGGCGATGGGGCTGTTCTTCGGCTACCTCGGCATGGGCGACCGCATCTTCGACCTGCTGATCCAGCGCACCTACTCGGTCATGTCGAACGACGTGCTGATCAGCGTGCCGCTCTTCGTGTTCATGGGCTACATCATCGAGCGGGCGAACATCCTCGACCGGCTGTTCCGCTCGCTCCAGATGGCGTCCGGCAACATCCCCGGCAGCCTCGCGGTGGCGACGCTGGCCACCTGCGCGCTGTTCGCCACCGCCACCGGCATCGTCGGCGCGGTGGTGACGCTGATGGGCCTGCTCGCCCTGCCGCCGATGCTGCGGGCCGGCTACGACGTGAAGCTGGCCACCGGCGTGATCGCCGCGGGCGGCTGCCTCGGCATCCTGATCCCGCCCTCCATCATGTTGATCCTTTACGGCGCAACGGCGGGCGTGTCGGTGGTGCAGCTCTACGCCGCGGCCTTCATTCCGGGCCTCATGCTGGCGGGACTCTACATCCTCTACGCCATGGGCATCGCGCTGGTGAAGCCGAGCGTCGCGCCGAGGCTGCCGCCGGAGGAGGTGCAAGTCCCCTTCGTCACCATCCTCTGGTCCCTGCTCACCTCCTTCTTCCCCCTCGCGCTGCTGATCGCCCTGGTGCTAGGCGCCATCCTGATGGGCCTGGCCACGCCATCGGAGGCGGCCGCGATGGGCTCGCTGGGCTCCATCGTCCTCGCCATCGCCTACCGTTCGTTCTCGATCACCAAGTTGCGGGAGAGCGTGTTCCTCACCGCGCGCACCAGCGCCATGGTGTGCTGGCTGTTCGTGGGCTCGGCCATCTTCTCTTCGGTGTTCGGCTACCTCGGCGGCCAAGCGCTGGTGGAGGAGTTCTTCAAGGGCCTGCCGCTCAACAGCTTCACCTTCATGGTCCTGGCCCAAGCGCTGATCTTCGTGCTTGGCTGGCCGCTGGAGTGGACCGAGATCATCGTGATCTTCGTCCCCATCTTCCTGCCGTTGCTGGACGACTTCGGCGTGGACCCGCTGTTCTTCGGCATCATGATCGCGCTGAACCTGCAAACCAGCTTCCTGTCGCCGCCGGTCGCCATGGCCGCCTTCTACTTGAAGGGCGTGGCGCCCAAGCACGTGCGGCTGGAGGAGATCTTCTCGGGCTGCATGCCCTTCATCTACATCGTCGTGCTCTGCATGATTTCGGTCTACGTGTTCCCGGACTTGGTGAACTGGCTCCCGGAGCGCCTCTATGGCGGCGACGCCGGCGCCCCGGCGGTGCAGGTGGACGCGCCGCCCGAGGGCGGCTTCCAAGAGGAAGAAACCCTCCGGTAGCGGCGATGTCGTCCGGGGCATCGCCCGAGCAGATCGCGGGCTGGCTGGCCGAAGCGCTGGAAACCGGCAACCCGCTCGCCCCGCTTCCCGCCGGGGCCGAGCCGGCCGGCGTCGCCGAAGGCGTGCACGTCGCGGCCTTGGTGCTCGCATCGCTCGGCCTCGTGCCCTGCGGCTTGCGGTTCGCGCCGGGGCCGGACGGCGCGATGCTGGCGGGCCCGGTGCTGGAAGGGCGCCTGCTGCCGGACGGCGCGGCGGTCGCGCTCGCCACCGCCCGGCACGCCGCGGTGGCGCCGGGCGTGATGGGCGTGCTGGCGGAGGACTTGCCGGCCGAAGCGGACGGCGGCCTCCCGGCCTTCTCCGCCCTGCACCCGATCCTCGACGTCTCCGCGTGGCGGCTGCGCGACCGGCCCGGCTCGCCCGGCCTCGCCGCCGCCGACCTGTCGGGCCACGGCTTCATCGTGGCCGGGCGCGGCAAATGCGGCATGGTCGCCGGCCCGTTGCCGGTGGGCATGGCGCCGGCGGGCGCCAAGCGCCGTCCGCAGACGCTGGACGCGGCGGCGGCGCTGCTCGCGGCGGCAAGAGCGGCTCGGTTGGCCGGCGGCCTGCCACGCGGCGCCGTGCTGGCGGCCGTGCTCGGCCCGAGCGTCGCGCCGGCGGAAGGACAGGAGATCGTGGCGGGCCTCGGCGCCCTGGGCCGCGTGCGCGCGGCGTTCCGCTGACAACCGGAGCGGGCATCCCGCGCCGCCCGCCGTCTTACATTGTCGTCAGCGCCGGACGCGCCCCCGAATGGGGGATTGACGGTCCGCTCGCGTTACGTCGAATGTGCGCCACCGGGCTTGTTTCCAGCACGCACCGAGCCGCGCCCCCATGGGCCGCGCGCCGGTCGGCGGCAGGACCATGCCGCGCAAGAACAGGGAAGACGGGATGTCCATCAGCACGGCACAACGAGCGGGCGCGCACGACGCCGCCCGCCCCATGACGCGGGAGGAGCGGAAGGTCATCCTGGCCTCGTCGCTCGGCACCGTGTTCGAGTGGTACGACTTCTACCTGTACGGCGCGTTGGCCGGCATCATCGCCGTGAAGTTCTTCAGCCAGTTCCCCGAAGGGACGCGCAACATCTTCGCGCTGCTGGCCTTCGCCGCGGGCTTCCTGGTGCGCCCCTTCGGCGCGCTCGTGTTCGGCCGGCTCGGCGACCTGGTGGGGCGGAAGTACACCTTCCTCGTCACCATCGTGATCATGGGCGCGAGCACCTTCATCGTCGGCATCCTGCCCACCTCGGACCAGATCGGCATCACCGCCGCCGTGCTGTTGATCGTCCTGCGCTGCCTCCAGGGCCTCGCGCTGGGCGGCGAGTACGGCGGCGCCGCGACCTACGTGGCCGAGCACGCGCCGAACGGGCGGCGGGGCTTCTACACCTCCTTCATCCAGATCACCGCGACGGCCGGGCTGTTCCTGTCGCTGCTGGTGATCCTGGCCACCCGCCTCACCATGGGCGAAACCGCCTTCGCCGACTGGGGCTGGCGCATCCCGTTCCTGCTCTCGATCATCCTGCTCGGCATCTCGGTCTGGATCCGGCTGCAGATGCAGGAGAGCCCGGCCTTCCAGAAGATGAAGGACGAGGGCACCCGCTCCAAGGCGCCGCTGTCGGAGGCCTTCGGCCAGTGGCGCAACGCGAAGATCGCGCTGTTCGCCCTGCTCGGCCTCGTCATGGGGCAGGCGGTGGTCTGGTACACCGGCCAGTTCTACGCGCTGTTCTTCCTGGGCTCCGTGCTCAAGGTGGACATCCTCACCACCAACCTGCTGATCGCCTGGTCGCTGCTGCTGGGCTCGGGCTTCTTCGTGTTCTTCGGCTGGCTGTCGGACAAGATCGGCCGCAAGCCGATCATCCTCGGCGGGTGCCTGCTCGCGGCGCTCACCTACTTCCCGCTGTTCAAGCTGATGAGCCACGAAGCGAACCCGACACTGGCAGCGGCGCACGCCAACATCACGGTGGTGCTGGACGCCGACAAGGCGGGCTGCTCCTTCCAGTTCAACCCCACCGGGACGGCGCGCTTCACCCAACCGTGCGACACGGCCAAGGCGGCGCTGGCCCGCGCCTCGGTCAACTACACGGTGAACGACACCCCCGGCAATCCGGCGGTGAACGTCCGCATCGCCGAACAGCCTCCGGTGGCGGCGACGGGCAATCCGCAGTTCGCGGCGCAGCTCGCCTCCACCTTGACGGCGGCGGGCTACCCGTTGGCCGCCAACCCGTCGGTGGTGAAGATGTCGGGGCCCTTCGACATCTTCCGCGAACAGCCGGCGGTGCTGATCGGCATCCTGACGATCCTGGTGATCTACGTCACCATGGTCTACGGGCCGATCGCCGCGGCGCTGGTGGAAATGTTCCCCACGCGCATCCGCTACACCTCCATGTCGCTGCCCTACCACATCGGCAACGGCTGGTTCGGCGGGCTGATGCCGGCGACGGCCTTCGCCATGATCGCGCAGACCGGCGACGTGTACTACGGCCTCTGGTACCCCATCGTCATCGCGCTCGCGACCGTGGTCATCGGCCTGTTCTTCGTCCCGGAAACCAAGGACCGCGACATCTTCGACGAGCGCCCGTCCGAAACGCCGATCGCCGCGCGGACGCGCGCCGCGGAGTAGGCCCGCCTCCCCGATCGCGGGCCGCACGGGGCGCCGGGGGACCTCCCCCGGCGCCCTTCCTTCATCCGCCGGTCGGCGGCGGCGGCCCGCCCGACCGCCTTTCGCGGGGGATGCGGACGCCGCGCGCCTTCCTGTCGCGCAGCTCCAGGTAGATCATCGCCGCCATCACCGCGTCGTTCAGCGCGTCGTGCTGCTCCAGCGGCGGGATGCCGAGGTCGCGCAGGATCGCGGCGAACCTCAGGTCGATGGCCGTGCCCGGCGGCGCGTTGCCGTACTTGCGCTCGTAGTAGAGCGAGGACACCTCGATCCGCGGGTTCGGCAGCTTGGTTTGCAGCAGCCAGAGCGCGTACTTGTCGAGCATCCGCACGTCGAAGTCGATGTAGTAGCCGACCAGCGGCCGCCCGCCGATGAAGCGGAGCAGTTCGGGCAGGACGCGGTGGATGGGCTCGGCGCTTTCCACGTCGCGCTCGCGCAGGCGGTGGACCTTGATGGCCTCGGAGGAGGAGCGCGCGTCCTCCGGCCGAACGGTGGCCTCGAACCGTTCGCTGAGCAGGATGCGGTCGCCGCGGATGCGCACGGCCGCGACCGCGATCACGTCGTCGGTGCGGGGGTCGAGCCCCGTGGTCTCGCAATCCAGCGACACCGCCTCGCCCTCCGGCCCCGGCCGGAACAGGAACTTGTAGGCGTGGTCCGCGAGCGAGGCGCGCCAGAACAGCCGCCACAGCGCCCCCCGGTGCACCGTCAGAAGGCCCCGAGGTTGTAGCGGGCGCGGATGGTGTCGCGGAAGCGGCGGACGATGCGGAGCGCGTCGCGCAGGATGTCCCGGTCGGCGGCGGACAAGCGGCTCGGCTGCACCACCGCTTCCCGCTCCACGTTCCCGCGGCGCACGGCCTCCAACTGGGACCGCAGCCGGTAGGCCATGAAGACCCGGAGCGCGCCCGTCAGCTCCTGCCCGAACCCCGGCTCGAAGGCGCCGGCCTCCGCCAGCGCCGCGATGCGGCCGGCGGTGGGCGTGGCGGCGACGCCGCGGTCCATGGCCAGGGTGCGGACGCCGTGGACGATGGGGAAGACGCCGGCCTTCTTGATGTCGATCTCGTCCGAGCCGACGCCCACCGTCACCATCAGGGCGTTCAGCACGCCCAGCGTCGGCGTGTCGAAGGTCTCGATCAGGTGCGCGAACCGCGCGAGCAGCGCCTTCTCGCCACGCATCATCCCGATCAGCGCCTCCTTCGCCTCGCGCAGCAGTTCCGGCCGGCCGGCCACCGCCACGGCGTCGAAGAAGATGCCGAGGTTCATCGCCGCCTCGGGCGTGCGCTCGAACACCCAGGCCCGGAGTTGGCGGATCAGCCCGTCCACAGGCTGCGACCAGACCGGGTTGCGGACCATCACGTTTCCCGAGCAGGGCGGGAATCCGAAGGCGTCGAGCGCGCCCGAGAACGCCTCGCGGAACCGCGCGAGGTCGGCTTCCGGCACCGGCTCCGCCAGCACCAGCCCGTTGTCCTGGTCGGTGCGCACCGTCTGCTCGCCGCGCCCCTCGCTGCCCATCAGCATGAGGCAACCCTTCTCCCGGATGGAGTCGGGTGCCAGCAGGTCGAAGAGCTTCACGAACAAACGGCGGTTGAGGTCGGAGGTGACTTCGGCGATCTGCTCCACCTTCACCCCTTGGCGGTGCAGCCGCTCCACCTGGGCCTGGATGTCGCGCGCCGGGGCGGCCAAGTCCTCCACGCTCCGGGCGCGGTCGATGCGGCCGGGGATGAGCTGCGTGTTGCCGGCGACCAGCCCGAGGATGTCGATGTCCTCCAGGAAGCCGACGTATTCGCCGTTGCGCCGCACCGCGACCCGGCGCTTGTCGTTCCGGGTCATCAGCAGCAGCGCCTCGAACACGAAGTCCTCGGCGTCCACCGACACGACGTCGAAGTGGCACACGTCGCGCACCGGCGTCTCCAGCGGCAGGCGCCGCAGCACGGCCGCCTTGGACAGGTTCATGCCGGTGACGACGCCGACCCGCTCCCCGTCCCGGACGTAAAGGACGTTGCTGCCGCTTTCCGCCATGCGGTGGCCGGCTTGCTCCACGGTGGCGCCGGCGTCGATGAACACGGCCGGGCCGGGCTTGGCCTCGCGCACGCGGGCGCGCAGCACGCTCTCCATTCCCTCCGCCCGGTGCGCCTCGGCGAAGGCGTTCAGCTTCTCGGAGATCTCGGAGTAGAAGAAGGCGGCGAAGGCGGGGTTGCGGGAGATCAGCCCGAGCACGACCGGCTTGGGGGCGAGGAAGCAGAGCGTCTCCTCGGCGGCGGTGAAGTCCTCGCCGGCGGCGCCGTGGACCAGGGCGCGGCTGTCGAAGCTGTCCTTGGGCCCGAGCACGGCGTTGAGCGTCCCGCCGTCGCGCGCCTCGACCGAACCCTTGATGACGACGTGCAGCGCCTCCGCGGCGGCGCCGCGCGCTAGGATGGTCTCGCCCGGGCGGAAGTAGCCGATGTCGAGGGCGGCGCGCAGCTCCTCGACCTCTTGCTGGCTCAGCCGGTCGAAGGGCGGGTTGTGGGCGTCGAAGCCGTCCTGCATGGCGGGGAGCGTGTGGGCGCGGGCGGGGCCGCGAAGCCCCTCCCGCGCCGGCTCTTCAGTGCTGGTGCGCCGAAGCCGCGCCGATGCCCGTCTCCGACCGCACGTACTGCGCGTCGTAGGAGGCGACCTCGTCCCGCGCCCGCTGGCTGGAATCGGCCTTGGACGCCATCCAGATCCCCACGAAGGCGATGGTCATGGAGAACAGCGCCGGGTTGTCGTAGGGGAACCAAGCCTCCCTGAAGCCGAAGGTCTGCACCCAGACCGCCTTGCTCAACACCACCATCATCACGGCGCTGACCAGGCCGGCGAACCCGCCCACCATGGCGCCGAAGGTGGTGCAGCCCTTCCACATCGTGCTCATCAGCAGGACGGGGAAGTTGCAGGAGGCCGCCACGGCGAAGGCCAGGCCCACCATGAAGGCGACGTTCTGGTTCTCGAACACGTAGCCCAGGACGATCGCCACGACGCCGATCACCACCGCGGTGATCTTGGAGATGTTGACCTCCTTCCGCTCGTTGGTGCGGCCGCGGGCGATGACCTCGGCGTAGAGGTCGTGGCTGACCGCCGAGGCGCCGGACAGCGTCAGCCCGGCCACCACGGCGAGGATGGTGGCGAAGGCCACCGCCGAGATGAAGCCGAGGAAGAGGCCGCCGCCCACGGCGTTGGCCAGGTGCACCGCCGCCATGTTGGTGCCGCCGATGAGGCCGGTGATCTTGTTGACCACGCCGCCCGCCCCCGCCGTGTAGTAGGACGGGTCGTTCATCAGGAAGGTGATGGCGCCGAAGCCGATGATGAAGGTCAAGATGTAGAAGTAGGCGATGAAGCCGGTGGCGTAGAACACGCTCTTCCGCGCGGCCTGCGCGTCGGACACGGTGAAGAAGCGCATCAGGATGTGCGGCAGGCCGGCGGTGCCGAACATCAGCGCCAAGCCGAGGGAGATGGTGGAAACGGGGTCGGACACCATCCCGCCCGGCGCCATGATGGCGTCGCCCTTCGGGTGGGTGCGCACCGCCTCGGAGAACATGGCCTCCGGGTTGAAGCCGAAGTTCCACAGCACGGCCAGCGCCATGAAGGTCGCGCCGCCCAGCAGCAGGCAGGCCTTGATGATCTGCACCCAGGTGGTGGCCTTCATGCCGCCGAAGGCGACGTAAACGATCATCAGCGCGCCGACGATGACGATCGCGTACAGGTAGTCCAGCCCGAACAGCAGCTCGATCAGCTTGCCCGCGCCCACCATCTGCGCGATCAGGTAGAAGGCGACCACGACCAGCGTGCCGGTCGCGGACAGGATGCGGATCTGCGTCTGGTCCAGCCGGAAGGAAGCGACGTCGGCGAAGGTGAACTTGCCGAGGTTGCGCAGCCGCTCGGCGATCAGGAACAGCACGATCGGCCAGCCCACCAGGAAGCCGATGGAGTAGAGCAGCCCGTCGAAGCCCGACGCGAAGACCAGGCCGGAGATGCCGAGGAAGCTCGCGGCCGACATGTAGTCGCCGGCGATGGCCAAGCCGTTCTGGAAGCCGGTGATGCCGCCGCCCGCCGCGTAGAAGTCCGCCGCCGACTTGCTGCCCTGCGCCGCCCGGTAGGTGATGTAGAGCGTGCCGAGCACGAAGGCGAAGAACATCACGATGGCCGCGGGGTTCAGCCCCTGCTTGCCGCCGCCCTCCACGGCGGGCGCCGCCAGCGCCGAGACGAGGAGGCCGCATGCCCCGATCATGGCCGTGGCGGCGAGCGGAAGGGAAAGCCTCCGCAGCATCAGACGATCTCCTTCGTCAGGTCGCGGGTGAGGTCGTCGAAGCGCGAATTGGCCCGCTGCACGTAGATGCCGGTGAGCAGGAAGGCCGAAACGATCACCGCCAGCCCGAGCACGATGCCGAGCGAGGTGACGCCCCCGCCGACCTTCACCGCCATCAGCCCCGGCGCGAAGGCCACCAGCAGGATGAAGCCGAGATAGATGGCGAGCATCGCCGCCGCCAAGGTCCAGGCGAAGCCGGACCGGGTGCGGACGAGTTCCTGGAATTTGGGGTTGCCCAATATGCGTTGATGGTCGCTTTGGACCATGGAAACGTCTCCCCGTCGTTGTCACTGGCGGGCTTCGCGGCCCGCTTCCCAAGCCGCGCGGAACGAAGCCGGCGGCACAGACCCATGCAGTAGGGTTTGTTCACAAACCTGCATAGATCGTCGTTGCCATCCTTCCGCAGCCGGCGCGACGGCGGCTGTCACGCGCGCGCGATCGGAGCCTCCTCGCGCGGCTTGCGACCGCTCCCCGGCCTTGCCACCCTGTCCGGCAACGAACCGGGTTCCGGGAGGCCCACCATGGACAGCAGCGCCAGCGGTGCCAGCGGCGGCTACGACGCGGTCTACGCCGCGTGGCGGCGCGACCCTGAGGCGTACTGGGCGGAGGCGGCGCGCGGCATCGCGTGGAGCGAGGCACCGCGCCGGGCCTTCGACCCCTCGCTCGGCGCCTACGGCCGTTGGTTCCCCGGCGGGCGCCTGAACACCTGCCACAACGCGCTCGACCGGCACGTCGCCGCCGGGCACGGCGACCGGCCGGCCCTGATCCACGACAGCCCGATGACCGGGAAGGTCGAGACGCTCACCTACGCCCGGATGCTGGAACGCACGGCGAAGCTCGCCGGCGCGCTGGCCGCGCTCGGCGTCGGCGCGGGCGACCGGGTCGTCGTCTACATGCCGATGGTGCCCGAAGCGGCGATCGCCATGCTGGCCTGCGCCCGCCTGGGCGCCGTGCACTCCGTGGTGTTCGGCGGCTTCGCGGCGGCGGAGTTGGCGGCGCGCATCGCCGATGCGCAGCCGAAGGTCGTGGTCGCCGCCTCCTGCGGGTTGGAGCCGGGCCGCGTGGTCGCCTACAAGCCGCTGCTCGACGCGGCCATCGCCATGTCGCCGCACAAGCCCGAAGCGTGCCTGATCCTGCAACGCCCCGAGCGGCCCTGCGACCTCCTGCCCGGCCGCGACCGCGACTTCCGCGAAGCGGAAGCCACCGCCCAACCGCACCCGTGCGTGCCGGTGGAGGCGACCGACCCGCTCTACATCCTCTACACCTCCGGCACGACGGGTAAGCCCAAGGGCATCGTGCGCGACACCGGCGGCCACGCGGTGGCGCTGCACCACTCCATGCGCCTCATCTACGGCCTCGGCGCCGGCGACGTGTTCTGGACCGCCTCGGATGTCGGCTGGGTGGTCGGGCACAGCTACATCGTCTATGCGCCGCTGCTCGCCGGCTGCACGAGCGTCCTCTACGAAGGCAAGCCGGTCGGCACGCCCGACGCCGGCGCCTTCTGGCGAGTCTGCGCCCAGCACGGCGTGAAGGTGCTGTTCACCGCGCCCACCGCGCTTCGCGCCATCAAGAAGGAGGACGCGGACGGCAAGCTCCTCCGCCAGCACGACCTGTCGAAGCTGGAAGCGCTCTACCTCGCGGGCGAGCGCTGCGACCCGGACACCGCGATCTGGGCCGGGAAGCTGCTCGGCAAGCCGGTGGTGGACCACTGGTGGCAGACGGAGACCGGCTGGCCCATCACCGCCGGCTTCCGCGGCCCCGGCCTGTTCCCGTTGAAGCCGGGCAGCGGCGGCAAACCCTCGCCGGGCTGGGACATCGTGGCGCTGGACGAGGACGGGAAGGAGAAGCCTCGCGGCGAGATCGGCAACCTCGCCGCCCGCCTGCCCTTGCCGCCCGCCGCGCTGCCCACGCTTTGGAACGCCGACGACCGCTTCCGCGAGTCCTACCTCCGCCGGTACCCCGGCTTCTACGACACCTCCGACGCCGGGATGGTGGACGAGGAAGGCTACGTCTGGGTGATGGGCCGCACGGACGACATCATCAACGTCGCCGGCCACCGCCTTTCCACCGGCGCGATGGAGGAGGTGCTGTCCAGCCACAAGGACGTCGCGGAATGCGCGGTGATCGGCGTCAAGGATGCCCTGAAGGGCCAAGCGCCGATGGGCTTGGTGGTGCTCAAGGCCGGCGTCCAGCGGGCGGAGGCGGAGATCGCCGCCGAGCTGGTGGCGCTGGTGCGCGAGCGCATCGGCCCCGTGGCCGCCTTCAAGGACGCGCGGGTGGTGCCGCGCCTGCCCAAGACCCGCAGCGGCAAGATCCTGCGCGCCACCATGCGCAGCATCGCCGACGGCGAAAACTACGCCGTGCCGCCCACCATCGACGACCCGGCGATCCTGGAGGAGATGGAAGGCGCGCTCAGGCCGTGACGACGTTCGGCCCCGAAAGGCCAAGGCGGGCGCAGACGTTGCGCGTGTCCACCACCAACGGCACGGCGGACACCAGCGCCGCGTAGTCCACCCCGTCGTGGTCGGCGGCGATCAGCGCCGCGTCGAAGCCGCGCAGCGCCCCCGCCGACAAGGCGGGGACGCCCCGGCGCCCCGCGAGGGCCGGGTGTTCCGGCAGCCGCGGCAGCTCGGGCACCAACGGGTCGAAGTACGCGGCTTCGGCGCCGGCGGCTTCCAGCATCTCCATCAGCCGCAGCCCGGGGCTCTCCCGCGCGTCCGCGAGGTTGCGCTTGTAGCCGACGCCGAGCACCAGCACGCGGCGCCCCGCGAGCCCCCGGCGCCCGCGCGCCGCCAGCGCTTCGCCCAAGCGGCGGAGCACGTGGCGCGGCATTTCGTCGTTGATGGCGCAGGCGAGGTCGAGGAGGCGCGTCTCCACCCCACGCTCCCGCGCGCGCCACGCGAGGTAGTGCGGGTCCACCGGGATGCAGTGCCCGCCCGGCCCCGGGCCCGGCCAGAACGGCATGTAGCCGAAGGGCTTGGTCGCCGCCGCCTCCGTCACCGCCCAAGGGTCGATGCCCATGGCGCCGAAGGCCAGCTTCAGCTCGTTGGCCAACGCGATGTTCACCGCGCGGAACACGTTCTCCGCCAGCTTCGCCGCCTCGGCCGTCTCCAGGTCCGCCACGGGCACGGCGCGGCGGACCACGGCGCCGTAGAGCATGAGCGCCACGCGCAGGGACGCCGCGTCGGCGCCGGCCACCAGCTTCGGGATGTCGGCGGTCCCGAACTCCGCGTTGCCTGGGTCTTCGCGCTCCGGCGAATAGGCCAGGAAGACGTCGCGCCCGCAGCGCAGGCCGGTGGACTCCAGCAAGGGCAGCAACCGCTCCCGTGTGGTGCCGGGCCAGGTGGTGGACTCCAGCACGACGAGCTGGCCGGGCCGCAAGCGCCGCGCCGCCTGCGCCGCCGCCGCCTCCACGCAGGAAAGGTCCGGCCGCCGGTCCGGCCCGAGCGGCGTCGGCACGCAGATCAGCACCGCGTCCGCCCTTGAGAGGTCGTCCTCGCCGCCCGGGCGGAAGCTCCCGTCACGGAGCGCCCGCTCGAGCGCTTCGGCGGGCACGTGCCGCAACGGGCTGTCGCCGGCGGAGAGCCGGGCGAGGCGCGCCGGGTCGCTGTCGAGGCCGACCGTCCGGAAACCCGCCTTCGCCGCCGCCAGCGCCAAGGGCAGGCCGACATGGCCCAGCCCGACCACCGCCACCGTGGCCGTCCGCGCGGCCAAGCGGCGCGCCAGCCCCGCCGCGGCGGATCGGTCGGGTACAGGCGGCGCGGCCGCTGCCGCCACGGAGTCGAGCATGGCGCGCGAGGTAGCAAGCGCGCGCGACGGAGGTCAACCTGAGATAGTGAAACCGAACTGCATTTCTCGCATGGCGCGCTCGCGCCGCGCTGGACAGCCGGACCGTCCGCACAATAGGAAGACCCGGCATTTCGGACGCCGGGCATTCTCTGGATGAAGTTCCTCGTCACCGGCAGCGCCGGCTTCATTGGCTTCCACCTGTGCCGGCGGCTGCTGCGGGACGGGCACGCGGTGGCCGGCCTCGACGCGATGGTGCCCTACTACGACGTTCGTTTGAAGGAGGCGCGGCACGCCATCCTCGCCGAACACGCCGCGTTCCGCCCGCGCCTCGTGGACCTGGCCGACGCCGACGCGCTCCGCGCCGCCGTGGACGCGGAAGAACCGGAGGCGGTGCTGCACCTCGCCGCGCAGGCCGGGGTGCGGTACGCGCTGGAGAACCCCGACAGCTACGTCCGCAGCAACATCACGGGCACCCACAACCTGCTGGAAGCGTGCCGCCGGCACCCGGTGCGGCACCTGCTGTTCGCCTCCACCTCCTCGGCCTATGGCGCCAACGCCTCCATGCCGTTCCGCGAGACGGACGCGGCGGCGACGCCCCTCAACATCTACGCCGCGAGCAAGCTCGCCGCCGAGCACCTCTGCCATTCCCACGCGCACCTGTGGAAGCGGCCGGTCACGGCCTTCCGCTTCTTCACCGTCTACGGCCCCTGGGGCCGGCCGGACATGGCGCCCTGGCGCTTCACCGAGGCGGTGCTGCGCGGCGAGCCCATCGCCGTCCACAACCACGGCCGCATGGAGCGCGACTTCACCTACGTGGACGACCTGGTGGAAGCCGTCGCCCGCTTGGTGGACGCCGTGCCCGAGGCCGGCCGGCGCGTCGCCGAGTGCGACTCGGTCAGCCCGGCCGCGCCCTTCCGCGTGGTGAACATCGGCAACGCCAACCCCGTGCCGCTGCTCGGCTTCATCGCAGAGGTCGAGCGCGCCACCGGGCGCCCGGCCAGGCGCGAGATGCGCGAGATGCACCCCGGCGAGGTGGTGAAGACCTGGGCCGACACCTCCCTGTTGGCGGCGCTGACCGGTTACCGGCCTTCCACGCCCATCGGCCGCGGCGTAGACGCCTTCGTCGCGTGGTTCCGCGACCACCACCGCATCTGAGGACCCGATGAGCGGCCAGCTCCGATTCCTGACCGGCTACGAGCAGTTGGTGAAGAACCTGCTCAAGAGCCTGCCCGAGGACGACGCGGCGGCGCAGGCCGTGGGCGGCAGCTTCGAGTACTACGGCGTGCTGGAGCACGCGCTGCTGCGGGGCGAGGGCCTGCGCGACGGCTCGACGGTCATCGACGTCGGCTGCGGCTCCGGCCGGCTCGCCACCAAGCTCGCCCGCTACCCGAAGCTGCGCTACCTCGGCCTCGACGTGGTGCCGGAGCTGCTGGACTACGCGCGCCGCAAGGCGGGCCGGCTGGACTTCCGGTTCGAGAAGGTGGACGCGGTGCGGCTGCCCTTCGACGCGCTTGCGGCCGACTTCTGCGTCTTCTTCTCGGTCTTCACCCACATCCTGCCGGAAGAATCCTACGTCTACCTGGAGGAGGCGCACCGGGTGCTGAAGCCGGGCGGCAAGGCGGTGTTCTCCTTCCTGGAGCACGCCTCCGCCGCGAGCAAGCCGGTGTTCGACGCGAACCTGGCCTGGGTGCGGGAGCGGCACATGGCCGGCCACCTCAACACCTTCCTGCACCGCGCCGACCTCCGCCTCTGGGCGGGGCGCATCGGCTTCGAGGTCGCCGCCCTGCACCTGGGCGAGTCGAAGTTCATCGAGGTGGACGCGGACTGCGCCGCGCCCCCCGCCGTCGCCGAGGGCCTGTACGCCCTCGGCCAGTCCGTCTGCGTGCTGCGGAAGCGCGGCGGCTGACAGGCCGCCGCCGCGCCGCGACCGCCCCCGGCTAGAGCCGGAGGTCGGTCGCCCCGTCGAAGGTCGCGAGCGACTCCCCGACGAGGTAGAGGTTGTCGCCGCCGCCGAACGCGATCACCAGGTCGCTGCCGTACTCGAAGATCGTCGGCGCGAAGTTCGGGTCGGCCGCGGCGTAGGCGGTGGCGTCGATGACGTCCACGCCGCTCTCGAAGCCGAAGATGGCGTCGTAGCCGTCGCCGTCGCTGTAGACGATGTAGTCCGCCCCCGCGCCGCCGGTGACAGTGTCGTTGCCGTCGGCGCCGAAGAAGGTGTCGTCGCCGGTGCCGCCCGACAACCAGTTCGCGGCGGCGTCGCCGACGAGGGAGTCGTTGGCGAAGCTGCCGATGACCGCCTCGATCGAGTTGAGGGTCGTGCCGGTGCCGGCCTCGGTGCCGGCGCCCAGGTCCACGACCACCGACCCGGCCGCGCCGCCGAAGTCGGCCAGGTCGAAGCCGGCGCCGCCCGCGATCGTGTCGGGCCCGAAGCCGGCGGCGATGGTGTCGTCGCCCGCGCCGCCCGTGACGGAGTCGGCGCCGAGGCCGCCGAAGAAGTAACCGTCTTCGTCCGCGCCCGTGATCGTGTCGGCCGCCGCCGTGCCGATCACCGCCTCGATGCCCGTGAGCGTGTCGGACACGCCCGCGCCGGCGGCCGTGCCCGCGGCCAGGTCAACCACCACCGGCCCCGCCAGCCAGTCGTACCGCAGCACGTCGTCGCCCGCGCCGCCGTCGATGGCGTTGGCGCCCTCGCCGCCGATCAGGGTGTCGGACGCGTCGAACCCGTGGATCGTGTCGTTCCCGCCGCGGCCGTCCAGCCAGTTGGGGTTCTCGTCGCCGTCGATGAGGTCGTCGAAGCCGCTGCCGACCACGCCCTCGATCGACAACAGCACGGAGCCGGTGCTGGATTCGACGCCGGTATCAAGGTTGAGCGACACGCCGGCCGTGGCCGAGGTGAAGTCCACGAAGTCCACGCCGTCGCCGCCGTCCAGCGTGTCGGCGCCCTGGCCGCCCACGACAGTGTCGTTGCCGCCGCCGCCGGAAACGTCGTCGTCGCCGGCGCCGCCCTGCAGGTGGTTGGCCGCCGTGTCGCCGGCGATGGTGTCGGCGAAGCCGCTGCCGACCAGGTGCTCCACGCCGAGCAGCGTGTCCGTCCCGCCCTCGTGGGTGACGACGCCGGTCGCCAGGCTGGCCTGGATGCCGGCCGTGGAGGACCAGCGGTAATCGGCGACGTCCGCGCCCTCGCCGCCGTCGAGCCGGTTGTCGCCCGTGCCGCCGAGCAGCGTGTCCCCGCCGCCCAGGCCGAGGATCGTGTCGTTCCCGCCGCGGCCCTCGAGCCAGGTCCACTGGCCGTCGCCGGTGATCGAGTCGGCGCCGGAGCCGCCCAGCACCGCCTCGATGGCCGACAGCGTGCTGCCGGTCGCGGTTTCCGTCCCCGCGCCGAGGTCCAGCACCAGGTCGGCCGTGGCGGCGGAGAAGTCGGCGGTGTCGAAGCCGTCCTCGCCGAAGATCTCGTCCGCGCCCTGGCCGGAGACGAGCGTGTCGTTGCCCGCGCCGCCGAACAGGTCGTCGTCCCCGCCGCCGCCGAAGAGGAAGTTGAAGCCGGCGTCGCCGACGAGGGTGTCGTTCTCCGCGCCGCCGATCACGTGCTCGATGTTGGACAGCGCGTCCGCCGCCGCCGGCTCGGCCGCCAGCGGGTCGTCCGCCTCGGCGAAGCCGTCCGCCAGGTTGACCAGCACGGCGCCGGTGGACCAGTCGTAGCGCAGGATGTCCTGGCCGGCGCCGCCGTCGATCGTGTTGGCGCCGCGGCCGCCGATCAGCGTGTCGGAGCCGTCGCGGCCGTTGATGCTGTCGTCGCCGCCGCGCGCCTCCAGCCAGTTGGCGTTGGCGTCGCCCGCCAGCGCGTCGTCGCCCGCGCCGCCCGTCACGGCCTCGATGGACAGGAGGGCCGCGTTGGTGACGGCCCGCTCGACGCCCTGCTCGAGGTCCACGTCGAGGTCGCCGGAGACGGCGGTGAAGTCGGCCGTGTCGAACCCGGCGCCGCCGTCCAGCACGTCCCTGCCCTGGCCGGCGAAGAGCGTGTCGCTGCCGCCGAGGCCCGAGAGGCTGTCGTCGCCGCCGGCGCCGGCCAGGGCGTTGCCGGCGCCGTCGCCGATGATGGTGTCGTTGCCCGCGCCGCCGGTCGCGTCCTCGATGTTCAGGAGCGCGTCCACCGCGGCCGGCAGGGGGCCCGAGGGGTCGTCGACCTCGGCTGTACCGTCGGCGAGGTTGATGAGCGCCGCCCCGGTGGCCCAGCCGTAGTCGGCGGTGTCGCGGCCCGCGCCGCCGTCCAGGACGTTGCCGCCGCGTCCGCCGGCCAAGGTGTCGTCGCCCCCGGCGCCGTCCAGGCTGTCGTCGCCGTCGCGGCCGTCCAGCCGGTTGGCCGCGGCGTCGCCCGCGATGGCGTCGTCGCCGCCGGCGCCGTTCACCGCTTCGATGGAGACGAGGTCCGCGTTGGTGACGGCGGTCTCGGTCCCCGCCGCGAGGTCGACGTCGAGGTCGCCCGGCGTGCCGGCGAAGTCCGCCGTGTCGAAGCCGGCGCCGCCGTCCAGCGAGTCTCTGCCGCCGCTGCCGATGAGGGTGTCGTCGCCGTCGAACCCGAGGATGGTGTCGTCGGCGGAACTGCCCGTCAGGGTGTCGGGGCCACTGCTTCCTGGAATAACCGGCATGTAATGCGTCTCCGAGAACGCCCGCGCTGAGCGAGGCTTGCCTGCGGCGGGGCGTGGCCGCGTCGGCGGCCGAACCCCGTTTGAGGCGATTTATCAACTTTTGGTAGATCACACACTAGTTTTCTTTTGCGTTTCCGATGAGCTGTCTGGCTGGTCGTGCCGGAAGCACCGCGCAGGATCGGTATACGGTATTGTAAGAAAATGTCGCCAGGAACGCGCAAAGTTTGACCGCAAAACAACTTCTAGTTAACAAACATCCTTGAGCGGGCGGCCCACGCCCAAAACGTCTCGGGGTACGCAGGATGTCTGATTTCGCATCGATCATGGGCGGGTCGCCCGACAGCCTATTAGGCCAAACCGTCGGGCTCACCGACGTCGCCCCGAACTGGGACGCCTACTATTCCATCCAATCCGAAAACGTCTTCCTGGACCGCTTCGGCAGCGCCGGCGACAGCATCGTCGACGCCAGCGGCAGCCTGGGCGGCGCCCGCATCGAAGTCGGCAGCGGGTCCGACACCGTCACCGGCGGCGGCGGCGGAGACTCGGTCTGGGCCGGCGCCGGCACGGACACCGTGGACGGCGGCGACGGCAACAACACCATCTCGGGCGCGGCCGGCGACGACCTGATCGTCAGCGGGGCCGGCAATGACAGCCTCAGCGGCGGCGAGGGCATGGACACCATCCGCGCCGGCGCCGGCAACGACCACGTCACGGGCGGCTCCGGCAACGACTCGCTCCGCGGCGAGGCCGGCGAGGACAGCCTCTTCGGCGGTTCGGGCGACGACTTCCTCCACGGCCAGGACGGCGCCGACATGCTGGTCGGCGGCTCCGGCGGCGACGAGCTGATGGGCGGCGCCGGCGACGACACGCTCTTCGGCGGCACGGGCGCGGACGTCTTCGCCTTCGACGACGGCTTCGGCCGGGACGTCATCAGCGACTTCGGCAACGGCGACCAGATCAACCTGGCCGCGAACCTCAACGGGACCGGCATCGCCACCGCCCAGGACTTGGTCACTATGGGCATGGTGTCCGGCGGCACCACCGCCGCCGGCACCAAGTTCACCGTCATCACCATCGGCACCGACACGATCCGGCTCGAGAAGGTCGACCACAACGACTTCATCAACCAGATCGGCACGCACGTCCAAGTGGGTTAACCAACGGTTAAGGAATGCCCGCTACGCGTCCAGAGGACGAAGGAGCATCCTGCACTGCCCATCCTCGAAGACACGGTGGCGCCCGCTGACGGCGCCACTTTTTCGTTCCAGGCAGGCTTGGTCTCCCTGTCGGACGGAATCGTCCTCCTCGGCGTGGAAGACCCGGCCGGTCGCCTCGACCCCGCCCGGGTCGTCGCCTCCGGCGAGACGGGGCCGATCCGCCCGCCCTTCTCCTGGCACCGGGTCCGGACCCGCGGCGGCGCAGTCCTCCTCCTGATCGCCCACGCCCAGGCGCCGCTCGCCGCTGGCGCCGTGCTCCGGCTGGCGCAGGACGGCGACGGCGAGTCGACGACGCCCGCCGCCACGGCCTCCATCGCCGCGCGGGACGGCATCGCGGCCCTGCTGGGCACCACGGAGCCGGCCGCCCTGCTGGCCGCCCTCCGCTTCGTGTCCTCCAAGGCCCTCGGCACCTTGCGCCGCGCCGACGACGCCGGCCTGGCCCGGCACTGCCACCGCCTCGCTGCGGCGCTGCTCGACCCGGCGCGCGCCGCGCGCCCGGTCGCGCGGGCCGGCGAAGAATTGGTGCTCTGGAGCCTGCCCGACGACGGCCCGCCGGCGCGGCGCACGGCGCCGCAGCACACGCTGCTCGGCCCCGCGCGCCTCCACCGCGCCCCGCTGGCGGCGGGCCGCGCCGTCCTCCTCCCCGCGCGCCACGCGGCGACGGCCGGGACCATCCTGCTGCCCGCCGACGGCGGCGGGCCCGTCCGCCTCCTGCCGCCGCCCCCCGCCCCGTTGCCCAGCCTCACCGACCTCGGCCGCCGGACGGAACCGCAAGCCCGCGCCCTCCACGCCGACGCTCTGGCCGCGCTCGCCGCCGGGGACGACGCGGCGCGGCGCCTGCTCCGGGACCTGCGCTTGGTCGGCGGGGGCGAGCCGGCGCGGGCCTGCGCGGCGCCGGAGCACCCCTTCGGCGGCGCCCTCGACATGGCGGTCGCCGACGGCGAGGGCGGCGTCTTCCTCCGCGGATGGCTGCGCGATCCGCTCGGCCTCGTCGCCGGCCTGACCCTGCGCGGCCCCGCCGGCGGCGGCGATCGACCGCTGCCCTTGGACGCGCTCCACCGCTTCGCCCGGCCCGACCTGACCGACACCTACGCGGACGCGCCGCACGGCGGCGCCGGGCGCGAGCCCGGCTTCGCCGTCCATCTGCCCGACGCCGGCGGCCCGTGCACGGGCGGGCAGTGGAGCCTGCGCCTGCGCCTCACCACGGGCGACACCGCGCATCTGGTCGCCCCCCCGGGCCCGGCGCAGCCCCGCGCGGCGCGCGACGCCGTGCTCGCCGCCGTGGCGCCCAAGCACCTCACCCAGGCCCTGATGCGCGGCTGCATCGCCCCCGCGACCGGGCGCCTCCACCGCGCGGCGATGGCGCTGCGCGGCGCGCCGGAGGAGGTGCGGATCGGCGGAGGAGGCCCCGCGCGGCCGCAAGCGGCCCTGGTTGTGCCGCTCTACCGCAACCTGCGCTTCCTGCGGCACCAGTACGCCGCCTTCGCGCGCGACCCGTCGCTGCGCGAAACGGCGGAGCTGGTCTACGTGCTGGACTCGCCGGAGCAGCGCGAGGACGTGGAGCACATGCTGCGCGGCCTCCACGCCGTTTGCGGCATGCCGCTCACGCTGGTCGTCCAGGCCGCGAACCACGGCTACGCCAGCGCCTGCAACGCCGGCGCGGCCGCCGCCACGGCGCCCGTGCTGGCCCTGGTGAACTCGGACGTAGTGCCGGCCGCGCGCGGCTGGCTGCGGCCGCTGCTGCGCGAACTGGACCGGCTCTCGACCGGTGGCCGCCCGGCCGCGGTCGGGCCGAAGCTGCTGTTCGACGACGGCTCGCTCCAGCACGCCGGCCTGTTCTTCGAGGCCGGGCCCGGCGGCGAGTGGTACAACAACCATTATTGGAAGGGCTACCCGCGCTTCCACCCGCCGGCGCAGGCCGCCCGCCCCGTGCCCGGCGTCACCGGCGCGCTGCTCTGCCTGCGGCGGGACGCCTTCGAGGCCCTCGGCGGCGTCTGCACCGACTACGTGGTCGGCGACTACGAGGATTCGGACCTCTGCCTCCGGCTGCGCGCCGCCGGCGGCGAGATCGCCTACATGCCCGAAGCGGAGCTGTACCACTTCGAGCGGCAGTCCATCCGCGAGCACGGCGGCTACGCCCGCACCGCGGCCTGCGCCTACAACCGGCACCTGCACCACGCGCGCTGGGCGCCGGCGATCGAGGCGCTGATGGCGCGCTTCCCCGACGCCCCTTCCACCCTGGCGGCTTGAGGCGCGGCGGCACCGATGCGCATCCTCCACCTCTGCCACAACCACCCCGACCTCCAGCCCGGCGGCTCCGAGGTGCTGGCGCGCGGCCTGTTCCGCGAGCTGCGCGACCGGCACGGCGCCGAGGGCCTGTTCCTCGCCGCCGTCACCGCCGCGCACCGGCAGCGCCGCCCCGGCACGCTGCTGCAAGCGGTCGGCGGCGCCGCGGACGAGATGCTGGTCTGGCTCGGCCACTTCGACCGTTTCGCCCTGTCCCAACCGGACACTTACGGCCTCGCCGCCACCCTCGCGCCGCTGGTGGCGTCCGTGGACCCCGACATCGTCCACTTCCACCACCTGCTCCAATTCGGCGCCGAGGCTGTGGACGCCATCCGCCGGGCCGCGCCCCGCGCGCGGCTGGTCTTCACCGCGCACGACTTCTTCCCGATCTGCCCGCAGGAAGGCCAGCTCCTCACCACGGACGGGCGCCTCTGCCGCGGCCCCTCGCCGGACGCCTGCCGGCGCTGCTTCCCCGGCAAGCCCGCCGAGGACTTCGTCATGCGCGACCTCCAGATGCGGGACGTTTTGTCCGATTTCGACCGCATCCTGCTCCCCAGCGAGTTCGCCCGCGGCCGCTACCTCGCCGCCGGCTACCCGGCGGAGCGCCTGGCCCTCATGCCGAACGGCATCGCCTGCGACGGCCCCGCGGCCCCGCGCCGCCGCCCCGCCGCGCCGGATGGCCGGCGCGACCGCTTCGGCTTCTTCGGCCACATCAACCGCTTCAAGGGCGGCATGGTCCTCCTGGAAGCCTCCCGCATTTTGTCCGAAGACGGCACCGCCCACCGCCTCACCCTCCACGGCGGCACCGCGTACCAGCCGGACGCCTTCCTGGAACGGTTCAACGCCGCGCTGGAAGCCGCGCCGATGGCCCGCCACCACGGCCCGTATACCGGGGCCGACCTCGGCGGGCTGATGGCCGAGGTCGATTGGGTGGTGGTGCCCTCGGTGTGGTGGGAGAACGCGCCCCTGGTGATCCTGGAGGCGTTCCGGCACGGCCGGCCCGTCATTTGCGGCAACGCCGGCGGCATGGCCGAGATGGTGCGCGACGGGATGGACGGGCTGCACGCGCCCATCGGCGACCCGGCCGGGCTCGCGGCCGTGCTGCGCCGCGCCGCGGAGCGGCCGGAGCTGTGGGACCGTTTGGCATCCGGAATCCTGCCCCCGAAAACCATCGCACAGGTAGCAGAAGACCATATATCGCTCTATCAAGAGCTTCTGGACCGAAGCGTCCCGGGGAGCCGCGCACCGGCCGAAGCGGCGGTGGCGGCCTGAAACCGGCACGCCGGCGCGCTGGAGGACGAGCGACGACATGACCCAGCCAGGGCAGAACACCCGGCCGGCCGAGGCGCCGACCGCCGCCGCCGTTGCCGAGCCGGTGACGACGCCTTCGGTGGCGCGCCCGGGCATCCGGGCGCTGATCGACAACGCCACCGCCGACCGCCTCTACGGCTGGGCGTGGAACTCGGCAGAGCCGGACCGGCGCCTCGCGGTCGAGCTGCGCCTCGCCGACGAAACGGTCGCCGCCACGACGGCGGACCTCGCCCGCCCCGACCTCGCCGGCAACGGCATCGGCGACGGCTGCCACGCCTTCGAATTCGCGCTGAAGCGCGAATGGATCGCCCGCCGCGGCGAGCTCTCGGCCGTGGTGCGCTGCGAGGACGGCTCGGAGGTCCCGGTCGCCGTCCGCGTGCGCCGACCCGACGACGCGCAGGTCTCCACCCGCCTCCAGCGCGCGGTGGAGGGCCTCACCGCCGAGCAGGCGGCGCTGCGGAAGGAGTTGGCGGCGCGGCCGGACGCGGCCGCGGCCCTGGAACAGCGGCTCGGCCAGCTCGAACTGTGGGTCGCCCGCCTGGACGCGCGGCTCGGCGAGGGCGCCGACGCGCCGGCGAAGGCGGGCGGCGGGTTCGACCCGTGGCAGGTGGCGCTGGCGGCGGTGCTGGCCGGCGCGGCCAGCGCGGCGCTGGCCCTCGCCGTCGCGCACGGCTTGGGCTGAACGGAATGGCCGAGCCGGCGACGGCGGCGGGGCGCGGGGCCGGGTCGCCGCTCCAAGCCGCGATCGAGGACGTGCTGCGGGCGGCGTCCGGCTGGCTGTGGCTGGTGCTCGCCATGGGCGTCGTCGGCCTGCTGCTCACCTACGGGCTGATGCAGGCGAAGATGCACATCGTGGGCGACGTCGCCCTCACCCGGAGCTGGGACTCGCTGCGCTCGGTCGCGGCCTTCTGGATGGTCGTCGCCGCCATGTCGGTGGCGTTGAAGTGCTTCCAAGACGCCGCCGTGGCCGCCGTGTCGGGCTACGCCGCGCGGCGGCTCGCGGTTCCGGCGGTGCTCGCCACCGCGCAGCGGCCGGGCCGGCCGGAAACCCTGGCGAGCGGCGCGGTCGGCGACATCGAGACGCTCCGCACCTCGCTCGCCGGCCCGGTCAGCGCGGCGGTGGTGGACCTCCTCACCACGCCGCTGCTCGTCGCGCTCGCCTTCACGCTGCATTGGGCGTACGGCGCCGTTTGCGTGTTCTTCTGCATCGCCGCCGGCGTCCTGAGCCTGCTGGCGGCCCGCGCCGCCGGCCGCGCCGCGCGCCTCGGCGGCGACGCGAAGATGCGCGCCTACGGCTTGGCCGCGGACGCCATGCGCTCCGGCGAGGCGGTGCTGGCCATGGGCATGCTGCCCCGCCTGGCGCGGCAGTGGACCGCGGTGGGCACGGAAGCGGCGGGCGAGGCCTGGCTGGCCGAGCGGCTGGCGGCGCGGCTGCGCTCCCTCATGGAACTGGTGCTCGGCCTGTTCCGCGGCGCGGTCCTGATGACCGGCTCGGCGTTGATGCTGGCGGGCGCCAGCGTGCCGGCGGTGCTGGCGGGCGCCCTGTTCCTCCTGTATCGCGTGACCGCCCCCTTCGTCGGCATCGGCGCCCACGCGCGCGACTTCGCGGAGGGCATGGCGGCGTGGCGGCGGCTGCGGGCGCTCGCCGAGGGCAGCGCCGTCCCGCCGCCGGGCATTGCCTTCCCCTGCCACGAAGGCCGGCTGGTGGCGGAACGCCTGGCCTACGGCTTCGGCGGCCCGTCGCCGCCGCTGCTGCGCGGCGCGGACTTGGCGGTGAAACCGGGCGAGGTCGTCGCCCTGGTCGGCGCGTCGGGCAGCGGCAAGTCCACGCTGCTGCGGCTGCTGCTCGGCACCATGAAGCCGATGGCCGGCGGCGCCTACCTCGACGGCCACGCGACGCACCAGTGGGACCGCCGCGCGCTCGCCCGGCACATCGGCTTCCTGCCGCAGGACCACCTGCTGTCGCGCGGCACCGCGGCCGAGGTGATCGCCCGCCTGGAGGAGCCCGACATGGCCCTGGTCCTCGACGCCGCACGCCGCGCCGGCGCGCACGAGGCCATCGTGGCGCTGCCGCAGGGCTACGCGACGCCCCTCGCCGGTTCCTCCTGGCAGCTTTCCATGGGCCAGCGCCAGCGCATCGCCCTCGCCCGCGCGCTTTACGGCCGCCCGCGGGTGCTGCTGCTCGACGAGCTGGCCGGCTCGGTGGACGCGGAAGGCGAGGCGGAGATCGCGGCGCTGCTGGGCGCCCTGCGCGAGGAAGGCTGCGCGGTGGTGTTCACCACCCACCGGCCGGGCCTGCTGGCCGCGGCCGACCGGGTGCTGGCGCTGCGCAACGGCACGCTGGCGCCGGCGGCCCCGGCGTTGGGCGGAAACGCCGCGGCGACGCGGACGCCGCCCGGCTTGGACGCGCCCGCGAGGCGGATCACGGCATGAGCGCCGCCGCCGCCGCTTCCACGTCCGACGCCCCGATGGGCGCCGCGTCCGTCCCCGGCGCCGTGCCCCGTTTGCGGGACGCCGGGGTCACGCCGCTCTTCGTCGCCACGGCCTTGGCGCTGACCCTCGGCGCGCAGCTCGGCACGATCGGCTTCACGCTCACGATGATGCACGTCACGGACGGCGTGGCGGAAGCGCGCAACCCGGACACCTTGACGGGCTTCGCGCTCGTGCTCCTGCTGCTGGTCGTCCTGTCGGCCGCCTACAACCACCTGCGCGGCGCCATGCTCCGCGCCGCGGCCGAACGGTTCGGCCTCCGCTTGCAGGCGGTGGCGCTGCAAGCGGCCATCCGCAACGCCGTGCGGACCGACCCCGGCGGCGGCCTCGCGGTGGTGCAGGACATCCACCGGGTGCGCGGCTTCCTGGCCGGCGGCGCGCTCGTGGCCGGGCTGGAGCTGGTCTCCGCCTTCGTCGCCCTCGCCATGCTCTTCGTCCTGGACACGGGGCTCGGGCTGATCGGCACGGCCGGCGTGGCGCTCGCCGTCCTGCTCGGCTTCACCATGCACCGCGCCACCGCCCGCCCGGTCGCCGAAGCGCGCGAGCGGACGCACGAGACCGCCGCCGAACTCGGCGGCCAGCTCGTCCACCCGGACCTGTCGCGGGGCATCGGCCTCCTGCCCGCGACCATGCTGCGCTGGCGCGGCCGCTACGAGGAAGCGCTGCGCTGCCAGGCTCGGTCGCAGGGCCGCGTGGGGGCGTTGCTCGGGTTGGAAGCGATGCTGGCGGACGTGCTGGAGCTGTCCGCGCAGGTCTTCGCCTGCTGGCTGATCTTCGAGCGCGGCGGCACGCTCGGCCTGTTGATGGGGGCGTACCTGTTCACCGGCGCCGCCATGCGACCTTTCACCGCGCTGTTCCGTTCCTGGGAAGCCTGGGCGTTCTCCATCCAGTCCTGGCGCCGGCTGCGCACGACGCTGCGCCGCGACGGCGCCGCGCCCGCCCTGCCGCCCGACCCGGACGCGCCGCGCGGCCTTTCCGTCGAAGCGGTCGGCTTCCACCCGCCGGGCCGCGAGCGGCCGGTCCTCGACGGCGTTTCGCTCCATCTCGCGCCGGGCACGGTCGCGCTGGTGGAAGGGCCGAACGGCGTCGGCAAGAGCACGCTGCTCCGCCTCGTGCTGGGGCTGATGCCGCCCACCGCCGGCCGGGTGCTGCTCGAGGGCCAGGACACCTGGTTCTGCGACCGCTCCGCGCTCGGCGCCCGCCTCGGCTACCTGCCGCAGGACGTGCAACTGCTGGACGGCAGCGTGTTCGACAACATCGGTCGCGGCCCCGGCGCGCCGGCCGAGGCGGTGGTGGCCGCCGCCCGCGCCGCCGGGGCGCACGAGATGATCGGCCGCTTGCCCATGGGCTACCAGACGCCCGCGGGCGCCTCGTCCGGCCTCTCCGCCGGGCAGCGCCGCCTGATCGGCCTCGCCCGCGCCCTCTACGGCGACCCGGCCCTGCTGGTGCTGGACGAGCCGGAATTGGGCCTCGACGGCGCGGCCCGGGGCGCCATGCGCGCCGCGGTGGAAGCGGTGCGGCGCCGCGGCGGCGTGGCGCTGGTGGTGACGCACGAGCCGGCCAACTGGCTCGCCGAGGCCGACCTGCGCCTGCGACTCGCGCCCGGCGGCGCGTGGCGGGTGCGGCCGGCGTCGGCGGAGCCGGACGCGGCGGAGGAGGACAGCCTTGCAGCAACTGGTTGAACGGCGGCGGCCGGAGCGGGCCCCCGTCCCGCCGGAGCCCGTGGAAAGCCTGGAAGCGCAGCTCGAAGCCTCCATCCGCACGCCGCCCGTGGGGCGCATGGTGCGCGCGGCCCTGCTCACCCTCGGCCTCAGCCTGGCGCCGCTGGCCTGCTGGGCCACCATGACCACCATGGAGCGCGCGGTGATCGCCGGCGGGCAGCTCGTGCCGGAGGGGCGGCGCAAATCCGTCAACCTGCTGGAGCCGGGCATCCTCCGCCGCCTGGAGGTGCGCGAAGGGCAGGTGGTGCGCGCGGGCCAGACCCTCTTCCAGCTCGACGTGACGCAGGCCGAGGCCGCCGCTGGCCAAGCCCGCGCGCAGGTCTGGAGCGGGCGCGCGCGCCTCGCGCGGCTCAAGGCGGAGGCGGCGGAGGAGCGCGCCTTCGCCGTCCCGCCCGACCTCGCGCGCGAAGCAGCGGCCGACCCGGCGGTGCGGACCTTCGTGGAGGCCGAACGCGCGCTCTTCGCCGCGCGCTGGAGCGCCTTCGACGGCCAGGTGGCGGTGCAGGAGCGGCAGGTCTCCCAGTTCCAGGAGCAGGTCGCGGGCGTCCGGGCGCAGCGCGACGCGGCGCAGTCTCAGATCCGCTCCACGCGCGACCAGATCTCCTCCCTCAGCCAGCTCCTGAAGGACGGCTTCGCGTCGCGCTTCCGCGTGCTGGAATTGCAGCGCATGGAGGAGGGCTACCGCGCGGCCTTCGGCCAGGCGCAGTCGCAGGAGATGCAGCTCCGCGAGGCGGTCGCCCAGGCGCAGCGCCAGCTTTCCGCCCTCCGCCTCAACCGCCTTTCCGAGGTCGCCACCGACACGCAATCGACGGAAGCGACGGTCGCGGCGGCGGAGCAGCAACTGCGCGCGGCGGCGGACGTGCTGGCGCGGCGCGAGGTGGTGGCGCCCGAGGACGGCAAGGTGACGAACATCCGCTCGTTCACCCCCGGCGCCAGCATCTCCGCCGGCGAGCCGGTGCTGGACCTCGTCCCGGCGCACGACCGCTTCGTGGCGGAGGCGCACGTGCAGCCCACCGACATCGAGCAGGTGGAGGTCGGGCAGCGGGTGAACGTGCGCCTCTCCTCCTACCGGATGCGGACGCTGCCGCTGGTGCCGGGCCGCGTCATCCAGGTGGCGGCGGACGCGCAGACCACGCAGAGCGGCCAAGCCTTCTACGTGGTGCGCGCGGAGCTGGACCTCGACGCGATCGGCCCCGCCGCCGAGGGCCTCGCGCT
Organism: Craurococcus roseus; assembly: GCF_039523795.1. Lineage (NCBI taxonomy): Bacteria > Pseudomonadati > Pseudomonadota > Alphaproteobacteria > Acetobacterales > Acetobacteraceae > Craurococcus > Craurococcus roseus. Next base: position 82,294 of record NZ_BAAAFZ010000060.1, read on the forward strand.
CAGCGCCGGCATGCCGACCGAGGTCTACGTGCTGGGCGAGCGGCGCACGCCCTTCGACTACATCTGGTCGCCGCTCCGCAACTCGGCGCGGCGGACCTTCAGGGACTGAGGGCGGCGTAGAGGACGATGCGGCCCCAGCCGGTCGCTCGGCCGCTCCCAACCGACGAGCGGGATCGCGTGCTGTCGGATGACTTGTGGAGGGTCGGGCGGGAGAAGAGCATCGGCTATCTGCCGCTCTACACGGTCCGCGACGTCTTGGGTGCCGATGCCGAAGTCCTTGCCGCAGAAGCGGCGTCGAGAGGGCTTTCCGCGCTGCGGCTCGGTCCTTGCGAATGCTGCATCAAGAGCGGTGCGCTCTACGTCTTCGACCGCCGTGGTCTGGCGGCGCTTCTGGCAAGCGCAAACGACGTGCTCACGGGCGCTGGATGGCCGGTAAAGCCCGAAGCGTTTGCGCGCGCCGTCGCGTCGGATTGGGTCGAACCGGACGATCCTGTCCTGCCGGTCATTCGCCGGGCCTTCGGTGACGCGCTCGGCGGGTGATCGCGGGACAGATCGCGGTGCGGGCCCGCCCGGCAGGACTGCCGGCGCGAGGCTCCTGTTGCCGTTGGGCTTCCGCCTGAGCACCAAGCGCCGGGGCGTCGCCCGGCATCCAGGAGGCGCGGCGAGTTCGGCGCCGGCGCGCCCCGCATCCGCGCGATCCGATGAACGGCCTGGAGCCCAAGTCGTTACAAGGCGAGACCTCGGGCCGGATTAGGGCCGGGGCGCAACGAACACGGAGGACACAGGGATGAGCGGTTTCCTTTCCGGCCGGGGCGGCGGCGGCTTGGCCGGTGGACTTTCGGGCGGCGTGAAGTTGGCGGCGGTGGGGCTGCTGGTCCACCAGCTCATGAAGCACGCGCAAGGCGAAAGGGCCGGCGGCGGCGCCGCGCCCGCCCGCGGCGAGGAGCCGACCACCGGGGGCGGGCTCGGGGGCATCCTGGGCGGGCTCTTCGGCGGCGGAGGAACCCCGGCGGCTTCGGCCGGCGGCGGTTCCGCGGGCGCCGGCGGGCTGGGCGCGCTGCTGGGCGGCGGCGGCCTCGGCGGGCTGCTCGGCGGCCTGGGCGGGATGCTCGGCGGCATGCGGGACAAGGGCCTGGGGCACCACGTGGACTCCTGGGTGTCGCCCGGCGCCAACCAGCCCGTGTCGGCGCGGGAGATCGAGGCCGCGTTCGATCCGCAGGAACTCGACGAAGCCGCGCGCCGGGCCGGGACCGACAAGGAAAGCCTGCTCAACGAGCTGAGCCGCCTCCTGCCCCAGTTCGTGGACCGCGCCACCCCGCGCGGCCAAGTGCCGCAGCGGGAAGAGGATTTGGGCGGCGGCGGGTTCGGCGGCCTGCTGGGGTCCTTGTTCGGCGGCGACGGGGACCGCCAGCCGGGCGGCCCCGCCGGCTCGGGGGGCCCTTACACCCGGCCGCGCTGACCGGGCGGGGCGGCGGAGGAGGGCGGCGCTCCAGCGGGGCCGCCCGCCGCGCCGGCCAGACAGCGCCGCAGCACCAGGGCGTCGGCGCCGTCCGAGTAGTAGCGTCGGCGCCGCCCCACCTCGGCGAAGCCTTCCCGCGCGTAGAGCGCCAGCGCCGGCGCGTTGCCCGCCGCCACCTCCAGGAACATCGCGCCCGCGTCCCGCGCCCGCGCCGCCGCCAGCGCGCCCCGCAGCAGCGCCGCGCCGTGGCCCCGCCGCCGCGCGTCCGGGACGACGCCGAAGGTGAGGATCTCCGCCTCGTCCGCGGCCATGCGGGCGAGCACCAAGCCCGCCCCTTCCCGCCACAGGCCGAAGGCGCCCGGCAAGGCGAGCAGCATCTCGATGGTGCCCGCGCCCCAGGCCAGCGCCGGCGGGAAGGCCGCTGCGTGCAGCGCCGCCAACGCCGGCGCGTCGGCCACCGAAGCGTCGCGCTGCGGGGTCACGCCGGTTCCGACGCCCCCGCGGAGGGGGGCCGGCGCACCGCGGGCGGTTCTGCGTAGAGCGGCCGCGCGGGCAGCGGCGGCAACCGCCCGGCGAGGCGGAGTTCCGCCACGAAGGCGGCTTCGGCGGCGTCCGGCCGGCGCACGGCCGAGAGCAGCGCGTCCACCCCGCCGCGCGCCGCCAAGCGCCCGGCCACCGCCTCGGCGGCGTCGCCGGCCACCGACACGCGCCCGCCCTCGGCCGGCGGCAACTCGTCCAGGTCGAAGAGCTCGGGCGGCGCGGCGGAGGGGCCGCCCCCGCCGCCGTTCCGCGCCGGGAAACGCTCCAGCACCACCCGGCCGCGGCGCGCGTCCACCGCCGCCCACACGGCGCGGCCCGCGCGCTCGTCCGGCGGGATGGCGGCAAACAGGGCCTCGCCCGTGGTCACGCCGATCACCGGCAGGCCGGCGCCGAGCGCGATGCCGTGCGCCAGCGCCAGGGCGGCGCGCAGCCCGGTGAAGCCGCCCGGCCCCACCACGGCCGCCACCGCGTCGAGGTCCGCGGCGCGCAGCCCGGCCTCGGCCAGCACGGCGGCCGCCATGGGCGGCAGCGCGGCGGCGTGGCCGCGGTCCCCTTCGCGCGAACGACGCGCGAGCGGCTTGCCGTCGCCCCGGAGGGCCACGGAACACCACGACAGCGAAGCGTCGAGCGCGAGGATGAACACGGGACGTTTTCCGCGGGGGCCGCTGTGGCCGCCTCTTTCCGGGATCGTATCTCCCATCGCCGCAACAATTCTAGCGCGGAAACCGTGCGCGCGGACACGTCACGGCGCGATCTCCACCATCACCGGAACGTGGTCCGACGCCCGCTCCCAGCCGCGCGCCGCCTTCAGCACCTCGTGCCGGACCAGCCCGCCCGCGAGGTCGCCGCTGACCCAGACGTGGTCCAGCCGGCGCCCGCGGTCGGACGCCTCCCAGTCGCGCGCGCGGTAGGACCACCACGTGTAGAGCTTGCGGTCGGCCGGCACGAAGTACCGCAGCGCGTCGTGCCACGCCCCGGCGCGTTGCCAACGCCCCAGCGCCTCCACCTCGACGGGCGTGTGCGACACCACGTCGAGCATCTGGCGGTGGCTCCAGACGTCGTGCTCCAGCGGCGCGATGTTGAGGTCGCCCACCAGCACGCTCCGCCGCGCCGGGCCGCGCGCCGCGTTCCACGCCGCGGCCTCCGACACGAAGTCGAGCTTGTGCGCGAATTTCGGGTTGGCGTCGCGGTCCGGCACGTCGCCGCCCGCGGGGACGTAGAAATTGTGCAGCTCGATCGGCCCGCCCGGCGCGTCGAGGTCCACGCCCAGGTGGCGGCAATCGCCCTTGCCGCACCAGTCCGGGTCGTCGTGGCGCACCTCGAAAGGCAGGCGCGAGAGCACCGCGACGCCGTTGTAGCCCTTCATCCCCCGGTGCGCGACGTGCGGGAAGCCGAAGGCGCGCAGGTCCTCCATCGGGAACAGCTCGTCCGGGCACTTCGTCTCTTGCAGGCACAGCACGTCCGGATCGAGCGCGCGCACCAGCTCCGCCAGCAACGGCCGGCGCAGGCGGACGGAGTTTATGTTCCAGGTGGCGACGCGGATCGGCTTCCGCGCCGCCGCCGTCTTGGCTTTTCGCACGCGAAGGGCGTCAAACGATGCGGCAGCGCACCCCGCCGACGCCTTCGACAGTGCCCTCCAGCAGGTCGCCGCGCTTCACCGCCGCCACGCCCTCAGGCGTGCCCGTCATGATGAGGTCGCCCGGCGCCAGCCGCACGAGGTGCGACAGGTTGGAGATCACCTCCGGCACGCTCCAGATCAGCTTGGACAGGTCGGAGGTCTGCCGCACCTCGCCGTTGACGCGCAGCTCGATCTTGCCGCGCGAGGGGTCCACGCCCTTGGCCGGCACCAGCTCGCCCATGGGCGCGGAGAAGTCGAAGCCCTTGCCCATGTCCCACGGGCGGCCGGTCTTCTTCGCCTCGTTCTGCAGGTCGCGCCGCGTCATGTCCAAGCCGGCGCAGTAGCCCCAGACGTGCTTCAACGCTTCCGCAACGGGGATGTCCGAACCGGCCGAGCCGATGGCGACCACCAATTCCATCTCGTGGTGCAGCGAAGACGTGGCCGGCGGGTAGGGCATGTCCGCGTCGAGCACCACCACCGCGTCGGCGGGCTTGGTGAAGTAGAAGGGCGGCTCTCGCGTCGGGTCGCTGCCCATCTCGATCGCGTGCTCGGCGTAGTTGCGCCCGACGCAGAAGACCCGCCGCACCGGGAACATCTGCGCGCTGCCGCGGATCGGCAGGGCGGCGGGGACCGGCGGCGCGATGACGTAATCGGACATGGTCGGGACGGACTCCTCGGGGCCGCGCCGGGGCCGGCGCGCGTGCCGCCGGCCTTAGCCCGTGGCCGCCCCGAGTGGAACCTCCCGCGGCGGCGCGGCCCGCCTCAAGGCCCCCTTGGCGTTTCGCCCAACGCCCCGTCCACCGCGCGGTCGAAACGTCGGCGCGCTTCGGCGACGAGGGCTTCCAGGCTGCGGGGCGCGTTGCTGCGAATCACCTCGGCAAACGCGTACCTGTGATTGCGGCGAGAAGGGAAATCACCACCGACCACCCGGAGCGCCTGTCGTCGCGCAGCTCGGGTCTGAAACTGCGGTAAGTGCGGGCTTCCACGCCGCTCCAGCGGACCATGCCGTTTTCCGCTCCCGTGCCGTGGCGAGGAGCGGCAAAGCCGGCCCCCGAACCGTCATTGCTGCACGGCGGCCGAGGCGATCAACGGGTTTGGCGGAACGACGGGGCGCGCCAGCATCGCCGCGCAAAAAAAGCGCCCGGACAGGGGGGTGTCCGGGCGCCATTATTGTAGTTTCCGATCGGAAAGGTCGGGCGAGCCGGTAGGGGAAACCGGAACTCGTCCACCCACCACTGTTAGTGGCAGGCCCAAAGAAGATACCCTCTCTCCGATCAGAACGCAAAAGGCGTTTGGGGCGCGCGGTCATGCAACAGGCCCGAAAGCGGCCTGTTCACGAAAGGGTGATGCTGCCGGCGCGTTATTCCGCTGCTTGTGCCATGTGGAGCCTGGCGGCCCAGTCCTTCGCGGCGCGACCGAACGTCTCGAACAGGCCCCGGCTGACCGCGTCTTGTGACCAATCGTATTCCGGATGCCACTGGACGCCAAGGGCGAACCCCGGAACGTCCCGGACGCGCACCGCTTCGATCGTCCCGTCGGGCGCCCAGGCTTCCGCGACCAAGCGCGGCGCCAGCTTGGCGATCCCTTGATTGTGAAGAGAGTTCACCGGGAGCGTTTCGCCGCCGGCCAGCTTGGCCAGGGCGCTGCCCGGGGTGAGCCGCACGGCGTGGGCCTTCGCCACCCGCAGGCTGGCCAGCTTCTGATCCGATGGCGTGGAGTGGTCGAAGCGGCCCGGCAGGTCCTGGATGCGTTGATCGAGCGTGCCGCCGAGCGCCACGTTCAGCTCTTGGAAGCCGCGGCAGATCGCCAGCAGCGGCACCCCGGCCGCGAGCGCGGCGCGAATCAGCGGCAGGGTGGTGGAGTCGCGCGCCGGGTCCTCCGGCGTGCCTTCCGCGTGGGCGGGGCCTTGGTAGTGGTCCGGGCAAACGTTGGAACGGCTGCCGGTCAGGATCAGCCCGTCCAGCCGCGGCAGGATGCCCGGCACCAGCGCCTCGCCGGCCGCGGGAAGGAGCACGGGGATGCCGTCCACCGGGCCGAGCACCGCGCGGACGTAGCTGTCGGAGGCCGCGTGGTTGGGCGTGTTGAACACGCCGAACGCCTTCACGCAGCAGGAAATGCCGATCAGGGGCTTCATCGTGCCGTCAAGATCGCGGACCATCGTGGCCGCTTCAAGGCCGGAGCACCGGCATCGTTACGCTTGTGGCGCATGGTTGCCCCGCGGTCACGGTATGCCCAGTTCCTCGCGGAAGCGCGGGTCGTTGAAGTCGAACAGCAGGTTGGGGAAACGGCCGCCGTACTCGGGTTGGTACAGGCTCACGCGCGTTTCCCGCGCTTGAGCGTCAACCACCACCCACTGCTTCAGTTCCGTCGGCTGGTCGCTGAAGACCAGCGTGAGCCGACCCTCGGCCGCCTGCCCGGTGCGGAACAGGGTGATGGCGGTGAGGCCGCCGCCGCGCTCCACGCGGCTGACCGTCACCTCGCCGGACAAGCGCAGGTTCTCGCGGAGCAGGATGCCGAGCGGCGTGGAGCCGAGCGGCAGTGTCGTCGCCTGCTTCATCGCCTTGTCGTAGAAGAAGAATTGCCCGTGCGCGGCGACCAGCAACAAGGGTTCGGGCGGGTCGTACTCGAAGCGCATGCGGCCCGGGCGTGAAATCCACGCCGTCCCCTCCGCCGCCGCGCCCCCCTGCGCGATCTGCAGGAAGCGGGCCTTGAGGTTGCGCAGGTTGTTCAACCAAGCCTCCGCCCGCGCGATGTCGGCGCGGTCCGCGGCCGAGAGCGTCTGGGCGGCGGCGGGCGATGCGGCGAGGAGCAGGGCGGGGGTGGCGAGGACGGAACGGCGGCGCATGGCGGCACTATCTGGCCCGGCAAGGACTTGCGGGAAAGGTCCGGGAGGTGGCGACGGCGTTAACGATGGGCCACTGGCAGGCCCGCCGGGCCGCCCCGCGCCGGCGCGGACACCGTTCGTTTCCGTGCGTCACGTTTGCTGACTGGTCCGGTTCCGCCCGAGCGCCCAGGCTATCCCTGGACGGCGCGGCCCGGCGACCCGCCGCGCGATGATTCCGTCCCGGAGGGAAGTGGAGATGCCGTTCCCGATCACCCCCCGCCTCGTCGGGCGCCGCACGGCCCTCGGCTCCGCTGCCGGCCTCGCGGCGGCCTCGCTCGCCCGGGGCGGCTTCCCCGGTCCCGCCGCGGCCCAGCCGTCGGCGCCGCCGCTGCCGGCCACGCCGCGGCAGACGCCGGGGCCTTTCTACCCCGCCGATTGGTCGGGCGACGCCGACGCGGACCTGGTCCGGGTCGCCGGCGAGGAAGCCCGGGCGCTGGGCACCGTGACGCACCTGAGCGGCCGTGTGCTGGACGTCCGAGGCCAGCCCGTGGAGGGCGCCGTGGTCGAGATCTGGCAGTGCGACGCCAACGGCTTCTACCGCCACCCGCGCGACCGCCCAGGCGCGCGCGACCCCGGTTTCCAGGGCCGCGGCCGCGCAGCCACCGGCCCGGACGGCGGCTTCGCCTTCCGCACCATCCGCCCCGTGCCCTACCCGGGCCGGACGCCGCACATCCACGTCTTGGTGGCGGCGCCCGGGGCGCGCCAGCCGCCCCTCGTCACCCAGTTCTACGTCGCAGGCGAACCGCTGAACGAGCGCGACGGGCTGTTCAACGCGCTGCGCGATCCGCGCGAACGCGAAGCGGTGCTGATGCGCCTGGAGCCCGCCGACCGCATCGAGCCCGGCGCGCTGCTGGCCAGGCGCGACATCGTCCTCGGGTGAGGCGCCGCCGCCGGCGCTCTCAACGGCCGGGCGGCGCCGGCGCCGGCGCCGCCGGCGGCTGCACCACCCGGTAGCCTTCCGGCCGCCGGAACCGCGCCGGGTCCTGCGGCCCGTAGTCCACCCGCACCGCTTCCACCCCGCCCGTCCGGCCGTCCTGCGTGCCGACGCCGCGCAGCATCACCCCGTCGGCGGTGATGCACGCCTCGCCGGTCTGCTTCTCGTCCTCGTAGCGCCAGACGGTGCAGGGGAGCCCGGCATAGGCCGCGGTGCCCGTCCGGGTGAAGCGGCCCGCAGGGCCCGCGCCGCCGGGCAGGCCCATCGAAGCGCCAACGCGCCCGGGCAGCGGGATGACGACCCGCTGCTCGTCGGCGACGATGAAGCTCGCGCCGAGGTCCTTGTGGTCCACCACCGTCGCGCGCCCGCCGCCCGGCACCTCGATCCGCTGCCGGCCCTCGCCGGCGAGCCACGCCATGCGCATCTCCGGCACGGACGGCGGGCCGCCGACCACGCGGTACACCACGGCCACGTCGCGCTCGGGCAGGAGGAGCGGGCGGTCCTGCGCCACGGCTGGCCCGGCGGCAATCTCTGCCGCTACGGCGATCATCAAGAAGCGCCTCACCGGTTCAACGCCCCTCTTCCGTTGCGGACCGCACACGGCAACGCCCCCGAACCGCAGGGCGTTCAACCAGCCGCCGCGCTCACCGCTTCGCGGGGCCGTCGCCCGCCGGTGCTTCGATGACTTCGTAGCCCTCCGGCCGCCGGAACCGGGCCGGGTCCTGCGGCCCGTATGCTACCCGCGTGGCTTCCATCCCGCCCGTCTTGCCTTCGTGCGTACCGATGGCGCGCAGCAGCACCCCGTCTTCGGTGATGCAGGCCTCCCCAGCCGCCCGATGTCCATCCTCGTAGCGCCAAACCGTGCAACTCAGGCCCGCGTAGGCGGCATTGCCAACGCGGGTGTAACGTCCCGTGGAGTTCGTGCCGCCAGGCATTCCAGCGATGACCTCGGTACCGGCCGGTAAAGGCATCACCAAGCGCTGCGCGTCCAGAACCACGAAGCTCGTGCCAAGGTTCTCGTGGTCCACCACCGTCCAGCCGAAACCGTCCGGTAAATCCAAGCGCAGTCGGTTCTCTGCCGTCGACCAAGACACATGCATCTCGGCTTGGGCCGGCGGAGTGCCAATCCTGATGTAGGTGACGGCAAAATCGCGCGTCGGCCGCTCGGGCGGGCGGTCCTGCGCCAAGGCCAAGCCAAAGCTGGCGGCCGTGGCGAACAGTGCCGCCGACAATGTGCTACCGCCTGAGCGCCGGGGCGCGTTCCGCACGGAGTTCGCGCCGCTCACTCGTCGTCCCCGCCCGTCCGCCGCGCCAGCACCTCGCGCTTGCCGACGTGGTTCGCCGGGCCGACCACGCCCTCCTTCTCCATCTGCTCGATGAGCTTGGCGGCGCGGTTGTAGCCGATGGCCAGGTGGCGCTGGATGAAGGAGGTGGACGCCTTGCCCTCGCGCGAGACCAGCGCCACCGCCTGGTCGAACAGCCCCTTCTCGCCGTCCGACGCCCCCGCGATGCCCGACAGCGACAGGCCCTCGCCGTCGCCGCCGATGTCCTCCTCCGCCTCCGTCACCTCCTCCACGTAGGCGGGCTCGCCTTGCTCGCGCAGGAACTCCACCACTTTCTCCACCTCGGTGTCGGACACGAACGGGCCGTGGACGCGCGACACGCGCCCGCCGCCGGCCATGTGCAGCATGTCGCCCTGTCCGAGGAGTTGCTCGGCGCCCATCTCGCCGAGGATGGTGCGGCTGTCGATCTTGCTCGTGACCTGGAAGGAGATGCGCGTCGGGAAGTTGGCCTTGATCGTGCCGGTGATGACGTCCACCGAGGGCCGCTGCGTCGCCATGATGACGTGGATGCCGGCCGCCCGCGCCATCTGCGCCAGGCGCTGCACCGCCGCCTCGATCTCCTTGCCGGCCACGATCATCAGGTCCGCCATCTCGTCGATGACCACCACGATCATCGGCAAGGGCTCCAGGACCAACGGCTGCTCCTCGAAGGAGGGGCGGCCGGTTTCCGGGTCGAAGCCGGTCTGCACGCGGCGCGTCAGCACCTGGCCGGTCCGGCGCGCCTCCACCACCCGCTCGTTGTAGCCCCCGATGTTCCGGACGCCGAGCTGCGACATGGCGCGGTAGCGCCGCTCCATCTCGCGCACCGTCCACTTCAGCGCGCCGATCGCCTTGGAGGGCTCCGTCACCACCGGCGCCAGCAGGTGCGGGATGCGGTCGTAGACCGACAGCTCCAGCATCTTCGGGTCGATCATGATGAAGCGGCACTCCTCCGGGCTGAAGCGCCAGAGGAGCGACAGGATCATGGTGTTGATGGCGACCGACTTGCCCGAGCCGGTGGTGCCCGCGATGAGCAGGTGGGGCATCCGCGCGAGGTCGGCGATCACCGGCGCGCCGCCGATGTCCTTGCCGAGCGCCATGGGCAGCCGCCCCGCGTTGCGCGTCCAGTCCTCGGAGCCGAACATCTCGCCGAGCAGCACCGTCTCGCGCTTGGCGTTGGGCAGCTCGATGCCGATCACGTTGCGGCCCGGCACGGTGGCGATGCGGACGGCCGTGACGTGCATGTTGCGCGCTATGTCGTCGGCCAGGCCGATCACGCGCGCCGACTTGGTGCCCGGCGCCGGCTCCAGCTCGTAGAGCGTCACCACCGGGCCGGGATTGATGGCGGCGATCCGGCCGCGCACGCCGTAGTCCTCCAGCACCTGCTCGAGCAGGCGGGCGTTGGCGGCCAGGGCCTCTTCGCTCGGCCGGGACGTGGCGCGCCGGGCGGAGGGCTCGGCCAACAGGGAGAGCGGCGGCAACCGCCAAGGGCTGTCGGCGAGGTCGAGCTTCTGCTGCCGCACCGCTTCGCTGCGCTTGGGCATGGCGGGGGTGCCGATCCGGGGCGCCATCGCCGCCCCGGTGGACGCGGCTGCGTCCGGCCGTTCCGGCTCCGCCGGGGGAGGCTCGCGGGACGGCGTCGCAACCGGCGGCTCCACCGCCGGCTGCGGCGG
>NZ_BAAAFZ010000060.1:92731-100532 GCF_039523795.1 Craurococcus roseus
TCCCCGCCTGTTGCGGCGGCGGCGCGTCGGCGGCATGCAGCTCCGCCGCGAGGTCGGCGCCCGGCTCGGCCCGGCGGGGGCGCGGCAACGCCCGGAACATGGAGGCGATCCCGCCGGCGGCCCGCGCCAGCAGGCCGGGCCGGGACCTTCGCTCACCCGCACGCCGCACAACGGGGCGCAAGCGGCCCGCCACCGCGCCGCCGACCCGCGCCACGCCGCGGGCCGAGCGCGACGTCGCGCGGCCGAGTCCCGACCATTCCGCAGGCGACAACCCGAGGGCCAGCACCGCCAACCCTGCGGCCAGCGCGACGACCGCCACGTTGGCGATCACCACGCCGAAGGACCCGAGCGCCGCCTGCGCCGCGCCCGCCACGCCCTTGGCGACGAGGACGCCCGCGACGCCCCCCGGCCCCGCCTGCACCGGCCCCGGCAAGGTGGGCACCAGGGGCAAGGCGGGCGCCAGCGCCAGCACCGCGGCCAGCAACGGCAAGGCCACCAGCAGCGCCGCCAACCGCGCCGGAAAGAGCCCCAATCCCCGGTGCGAGCCGAGCCGCCACGCCCAGGCGAGCAGCGCCAAACCGGGCAGCGCCGCCGCCCAGCCGAAGCCCTGGAGCAGCATGTCCGACAGGGCGGCGCCGAGCGGCCCGGCCAGGTTGGCGGCGTTCCGCGCCGTGGCGGTGGAGAAGGAAGGGTCGGCGGGGTCGTGGCTGGCCAGCGCCACCAGCAGCGCCAAGCCGCCGAGGCCGGCCAGCACGCCCATGAATTCGTGCCACCGCCGCAGCATCGCGGCCTTCACCGCCGGCGAGGCGAAGCGCCGCATCCCCAGGAAGGAGCGGTCCCCCGGGCGGTCCGAAGGGCGTTGGGCGGCGTAGGCTCGGGCCATCGGGTGTCCTGGCAGGGTGTCCGTTGAGAAACGCCGTCAACGATAGAGCAGAAAGCGTTGCGCTACCAGGAACTCTCGCTACGGTTTAGAGGCCGTTCCCAGCCTGCAACATGGGCGGGGCGGGCGCGTCAGCGCCGGCCGCCGCCCAGATCCACGAACAAGCCGCCCTCGCCGGACCAGGTGGGGCCCCGGCGCCCCGCCTCCGACCGCGCCCCCCCCGCCGCTCGGCCGCTGGGATCGGCGCGGCGGCGCAAGCGCCGTTCCGTCCAGCGCGCCAGGTCGCGGGACGGCGCTTCGACCAACCGGCGCATCGCCTCAGCCGCCGCCAAGGACGCGACCAAGCCGACGACCAGGCTCGCCCAGAGCGACAGCGCCCCGTGCAGCGCGACCACGCACGCCGTCAGCACCGGCACATGCACCAAGTACAGGCTGTAGGAGACGTGCCCCAGCCACACCAGCGGCGCGCTGCGCAGGAAGCGCCGGAACGCCCCCGGCTGCTGCGCGACCACGATCAGCAGGACGGACGCGACGTAGGCCGCGAGATCCGATGCCAAGCCGAACAGGGCCACGACCGCGATCCCGCTGGCCAGGCGCTGGCCCCGCGTCAACGCCGGCGGCGGGCCGGCCAGGGCGAGGGCCGCGCCGCTGGCGATGGACAAGGCGAAGTAGAGGCTCGCCACCACCGTGCTGTGGAACTGCGGCCCGAGCATCACCCGGTTCTCGGAACCGCTGCCCATGGCGCCCAGCGCCATGCCGAGGCAGCCCAGCGCCAGCAGCCACCAGATCCGGCCATGGAACAGCAGAACCAACGGCAGGAACAGCGTCAGCCGCCATTCGTGCACCAGCGACCAGAGAACCGGGTTCATTTCGACGGGGTCCGACTGCGTCCGCAGGAGCGCGCTCTCGCGGAGGACGTCGAGGAACGCCGGCGCCTCCTGCCAGATGCCCATGTCTTCGCGCCCCCGCAACGGCCCCGGCAGCGCCGCCGGATCACTCAGCAGGGCGTAGAAGAGCCCGACGGACAGGATGACGGAGGCCGTGACCGGCACCATCAGGCGGATGGTGCGCTGCGCCGCGAAGGCCAGCAGCCCCGGCGAGCCGTTGCGCAACAGGGCGCGCGTCAGCACGTAGCCGCTCAGGACGAAGAAGAAGAGCACAGCCTCGCGCCCGAACTCAAACACCCGGAGCGGCGAGAAGTGCATCAGCATGTGCACCCCCCGCTCCAGCAAGGGGTTGTCGAACGGCCTCGGGTCCAGGCCCAGGACGCGGGCGTGGTGGACCAGCACCAGGAAGGCGGCGATGCCCCGCAGCGCGTCCAGCTCGGAGAGTCGCGGCGCCGACGGGGGAGTGGAACGGTGTCTCATCGTGATCATGTAGGAAGCCTAACGTCTGCCACGCCCTCCGGTCGCAAGCGGATGCGGCGAATGCCGGCGGCGTCGCCGCGGCCGGTCGTGGCGCCTGGCATCGTCGGGTGCGGCCGCTAGGATGGCCGGCGGAGATCGAGGGAACGCCCGCAATGGACGCCGTCGCCGGCCCGCCCGTCATACGCCTCCACCCGGAGGACAGCGTCGCCATCGCGCGCCGCGCGCTGCCGGAAGGGGCGCCGCTGGCGCCCGGTCTGGCGACTGCGCGGCGCGTCCCCCCGGGCCACAAGGTGGCGCTGCGCCCGCACGCCCCCGGCGACGCCGTGCGGCGCTACGGGCAGATCATCGGCTTCGCCACCGAGGCCATCGCGCCCGGCGAGTGGGTGCACACGCACAACCTCTCCATGGGCGACTTCGCGCGCGACTACGCCTGGGGCGCGGACGCCAGACCCACCGAGTACGTGGCCGAGCCCGCGACATTCCTGGGCATCCGCCGCGCCGACGGGCGCGCGGCGACGCGCAACTACATAGGCATCGTCACCTCGGTGAATTGCAGCGCGCATGTGGCCGAGTTGATCGCGGAGGCGTTCCGGCGCAACCCCCTCACCGGGCAAGATCCGCTCGCCGAGTGGCCGAACGTGGACGGCGTCGTCGCGCTGACGCACAAGACCGGCTGCGGCATGACGGCGGGCGAGCCCCTGACGCTGCTGCGGCGCACGCTCGGCGGCTTCGCGCGTCACGTGAATTTCAGCCACGTGATCGGCATCGGCCTCGGCTGCGAGGTGAACCAGATCGGCGGGCTCTTGCAGGAACAACGCCTGTCCGGCCGCCTCCGCTCCATGGACATCCAAGAGATGGGCGGCACGCGCAAGACGGTGGAAGCCGGCATCGCCTTCGTGCGGGAGGTGCTGGACGAGGCGAACCGCGTGGAGCGCGTGCCCGTCTCCGCGAGCGAGCTGACGGTCGCGCTGCAATGCGGCGGTTCCGACGGCTACTCCGGCATCACAGCCAATCCGGCGCTGGGCGCGGCGAGCGATCTCGTGGTGCGGCACGGCGGCGCCGTCATCCTCTCCGAAACACCCGAGACCTACGGCGCGGAACACCTCTTCACCCGCCGGGCGGTCAGCCGCGAGGTGGGCGAGAAGCTGGTCGGGCTGATGAAGTGGTGGGAAGCGTATTGCGAGCGGGAAGGCGCGGAGATGGACGCGAATCCATCCCCGGGCAACAAGCTCGGCGGCCTGACCACGATCCTGGAGAAGTCCCTCGGCGCCATGGCCAAGGCGGGCACCACCAACCTCGTGGACGTGCTGCGCTACGCCGAGCCCGCGACCGCGCGCGGCTTCCTGTTCATGGACACGCCGGGCTACGACCCGGTCGCCGCGACGGGCCAGGTGGCGGGCGGCGCCAACCTGCTCTGCTTCACCACCGGCCGCGGCAGCGTCTTCGGCTGCAAGCCCACGCCCTCCATCAAGCTCGCCACCAACACGCCGATGTACGAGCGCATGAAGGACGACATGGATGTCAACTGCGGCGGCATCCTGACGGGCGAGGAGACGGTGGCCGAGGCCGGGGAGCGCATCTTCCGGCTGATGCTCCGCGTGGCGTCCGGCGAGCGGACCAAGAGCGAGGGCTTCGATTTCGGCACGGCCGAATTCGCGCCCTGGGTGCTCGGGGCGACCATGTAGCGGCCTAGAGGCGCTGGCGAACGGCGAAGCCGCGGGCCGGCGGTCGATGTGGGTTCGGGGTGCCTGCCGCGCGTCACGGAGCGGGCGGCGGCGGCGTCAGGCGCGGCGCGGCGGCACCACGTCCCGTAGCGCGGCCCGGCTCTTCCATTCGGGCTCGGGCGGCACCGAGCCAGGGCGCGGCGTGTAGGGCGAGAGCGCGCCCGTCGCGGCGTCCGGGATGTAGCGCGGGCAGTTGGGGAAGATGTGCAGCGGCCGCACCCGCACGAGCAACTGCCCGCCCGGGAAGTCGCGCAGCATCGGGTCGTCCTCCGCCGAGACCTCCGCGGTGCCGTTCACCCGGAGCCGCGCCGGGTTGGCGCCCGGCGAGAACGACATGAACAGCAGCCCGACGTTCGGATTGGCGCGGATGTTGCCGAGCGACTTGAACATGCCGTTCCCGTCGTAGTCGGGGAACGCCAGCAGGTCCGGCGCCAGCACGCGGACGAAGCCCGGATCGCCGCCCTTGAAGGAGCAGTCCGGGCGGCCTTCCGCGTCCGCCGTCGCCAGGAAGAAGAAGGGGCAAGCGGCGATGAAGGCGGCGTCCTCCGCGGTGAAGGCGCCGCGGCGGCGCGTCTCCACCAGCCGGTCCGCCAGCGCCCGGCTGCCGAAGCGGTCCTGCAACGCGCGGTTATCCGCGTGGAACATCGCCGCCATGGCGCGGCTACCCTCCGCCGTAGGCCACCGTGCGCTGCGTCTGCTCGCCGAGGCCGGCGATGCCGAGGCGCATGGTCTGGCCCGGTTTGAGGTAGATGGGGTCCGGCTTCTTGCCCATGCCCACGCCCGGCGGGGTGCCGGTGAAGACCACGTCGCCCGGGTGCAGCGTGATGAAGTGCGACACGTAGCTGACGATGGTCCGCACGCCGAAGATCATCGTGCGCGTGCTGCCCTCCTGCATCCGCTGCCCGTCCACGTCGCAGAACATGGAAAGGTCCTGCGGGTCCGGCACCTCGTCTTTGGTGACGAGCCAGGGGCCGACCGGGCCGAAGGTGTCGCAGCCCTTGCCCTTGTCCCAGGAGCCGCCGCGCTCGATCTGCCATTCCCGCTCGGACACGTCGTTGCCGACCGCGTAGCCGGCGACGTGGTCCATAGCCTTCTCTTCGGGGACGCAGGTGGCGCGGGTGCCGATGATGATCGCCAACTCCACCTCCCAGTCGCACTTGCGGCTGTTCTTGGGGATGACGACGTCGTCGTTCGGGCCGCTCAGCGCCCCGAGCGACTTCAGGAACACGATCGGCTCCTTGGGGATCGGCGCGCCCGTCTCGGCCGCGTGGTCGGCGTAGTTGAGGCCGATGCAGACGAGGTTCCTCATGCCGGCGACCGGCGGGCCGAGGCGCGGGGTGCCGGGCACCGCGGGCAGCGAGGCGGGGTCGAGCGCCGCGAGCTTCGCCAGCCCCTCCGGCGAGAGCGCCTCGCCCGCGAGGTCCGGGACCGCGCCGGACAGGTCGCGTATCGCGCCGGAGGCGTCGAGCAGCCCCGGTTTCTCGCCGCCTGGCGGCCCGTAGCGCAGCAGCTTCATGACCTACTCCCTTGGTCCTCTCGAATTCAGAGCGTCCAGCCGCCGTCGATGACGAGCGCTTGCCCAGTGACGAAGGCGCTCTCGTCCGAGGCGATGTAGACCGCCAACGCCGCGATCTCCCCCGGTGTCGCGAGCCGCCCCATCGCCTGCCGCGACACGAAGGCGGCGCGGGCGGCCTCCAGCCCGCCGGAGGCCGCCGCGTTGGCGGCGATGCGCTCGCCGAGCGAGGGGGTCTCCACCGTGCCGGGGCAGAGGCAGTTGCAGCGCACGCCCCGCCCCACGTGCTCCGTCGCCACCGCCTTGGTCAGCCCGACCACGGCGGCCTTGGTGGTGCCGTACAGGAAGCGGTTCGGCGCCCCTTTCACGCTGGAGCAGGCGGAGGCCATGTTGATGATGCTGCCGCGCTCGCGTTCCAGCATCGCCGGCAACGCGGCGCGGACCGCCTTCCACATGGCGCGCACGTTCAGCGCGAAGGCGAACCCCCACTCCTCGTCCGTGCAGGTCAGCGCCGTGTTCTGGTGGACGAAGCCGGCGCAGTTGAACAGCACGTCGAGCGGCCCGGCGGCCCCGATCGCCTCGGCCACGGCCGCGTCGTCGAGCACGTCGAGCTTCTTGGTTTCGACGCCGCCCAGCCCGGCGAGCAACGCCGGGTCGCGGTCGGTGGCGACGACGCTGGCGCCCTCCGCCGCGAAGGCCAGGGCGGCGGCGCGGCCGATGCCCTGGCCGGCCGCGGTCACGAAGCACCGCTTACCCTGCAGCCTGCCGCCGGCCATGCGCGCGCCCCCACCCGACCGGCGCCATCTTCCCGCCGGAGCCGCGCGCGTCAATCGCGTCGGCCGCGGGGGCGGGCGGGCCGCGCCGGCTCCCGACCCTTCGCCCAACGCCGACCAAGAAAAGTGCGTTCGCCTGCAACCATACAAAGCTGAACAGAAGTTCAACACACGCGAAGAAACCGTTTCCGTTGTGGTGGAAAATGGTGTACACGCTGAAGTTGCCTGCCGAAGGCGTACAGCACCTCCCGGTTAGGGAGTCGTCGCTCAACAGGGAGGGTGGGAGCCCCAACAACCAAGCGCGCGGTCGCGCCGGGCTTCGGCCCGGCAACAGGGAAGTTCGTGCCCTGACAGCCGCGTGACCCCGGAGCATCGCCGTCGAGCGATGGAGGGCCCCGCGCGGCCTGCCGGCAGGCGGGCCCCGCGGCCAGCGTCGCCGCCAGTCCCGGAGCAGCCAACGGAACTGAAGGAAGGAACGAGTGACGTGAGCGTGAGCATGACCAAGAAGACCTGGCTGCTGGGCGGCATCGCCGCCGTCGCGGTGGCCTCGGCCGGCGCCACGATGTTCGCCAACGGCTCCCCCAAGGTGGACGGCCCGGCCACGGCCGCGAAGATCGTCGCCTCGCTGACCGAGCGCTGCCCGATGGCGACGCCCGGCGACGTGGCCGCCTTCGACACCTGCCGCACCACCATCGGCCAGGGCCCCGAGGGCGAGGCGGTCGGCACCGCCTCCGTGCTGTGGGGCGGCGAGCAGCCGGAAAAGGCGCTCAAGGACAAGAACCTCACCTGGTTCCGCGGCGACCTGTTCCTGCGGATGTACGTCTCGCTCTACATGTTCACCGGCGAGTGGACCGGCGAAGCGCGGGACGACGGCACCTACGTCATCCGCACGCAGGCCTACTTCCGCAACGAGCTGCCGCCGGGGCACTTCCCGTACCCGTTCTGGCACTCCTCGGCCAAGTGGGACGCCTACGAGAAGTCCAACCAGATCAGCCTCTACCTGTCCCCCGACGGCAAGGTGAAGATGGTCACCCGCCACAGCGGCGGCAGCGACTCCGCCCGCCCGGCCGGGTACAAGCACGTCGAGCCGCCCGTCTTCGCCGGCCAGTGGAACTGGAGGGACGAGAGCGGCCAGGCGCAGCCCCAGGTCACGCTGTTCTCCGACCTCTACAGCGCCAACAACCCGCACCTCGGGGAGCTGGACCAGCGCTACCGCGCCTTCGCGCTCAACCTGCGCGACGCCGATTGCGAGTCCTGCCACGTGCCGGACGGGCACAAGCTGATGCGCAAGCTGACGCTGCTCAACACGCCGCTCCACACCGCGGGCGAGGTCGAGGCCACGTTGCGCTCGATCCGCGAGTCCTCGATGCCGGTGAACAAGCAGGGCGACAAGGTGAAGCTCGACCCGGCGCTGCGCGAGACGCTGCTGCGCAACGGCGACGAGTTCCGCCGCCTGCTCAACGAGGCGGACGCCTGGGAACTGTCCAACGGCACCGGCCGCCTCGCGCGCGCCGCCGCCCCGAGGGGCTGAAGCGGGCCGCGCC
>NZ_BAAAFZ010000060.1:100563-135465 GCF_039523795.1 Craurococcus roseus
CCGGCCCGGCGCGGGCGCGGCGCTCGCCGGCGCGGACGGGCAGCCACGGCCCCGCGGCCGGCCCCGCATCCGAGTTCAGGGAAGGACGAAGCAAACACATGGAGGACGGCGAAAACCTCCGCCCCGCCCGCGGCGAGGCCGCGCGCGACCGCTACGACCCGCTGAGCCTGGCCCTGCACTGGGCCACGGCCGCCCTGGTCCTCGCCTGCTTCGCCCTCGCGCTCTGGCCCGACCTGATGAAGGGCTCCGCCTCGCTGCACAAGAGCCTGGGCCTCGCGCTCCTCTTCGTCGTGCCGGCGCGGCTCGCCTGGCGGCTGACCGGCGGGCGCGGCGGGGGCCGGCCGGACGGCAGCGGGGACGCCCTCACCTACGCGGCCAAGGCCGTGCACGGCGCGCTCTACGCCGCGCTGCTGGCGGTGCCGCTGCTGGGCTGGCTCCACCTGAACAGCAAGGGCATCGGTGTCGGCATGTTCGGGCTTTCCATGCCGATGCTGGCCGACGCCGACCGCGAACTCGCCCGTTCCCTGTTCCAGGCGAAGCGCTGGCTCGCCTACGGCATGCTGAGCGCCATCGGCTTCCACGCCACGGCGGCCCTGGCGCACCACTACGTGCTCAAGGACGGCGTCCTCGCCTCGATGCTGCCGGGCGGCCGCGCGCCGGACCGGCGAGGCGAGGCCGCCGCGCCCCGCCCCGGGCCGGACGCCGCCGGCGGCGACGCGGAAGCGAAGGGGATGGCCTGAGTCCGGGTCCGTCCGCGGGACGGCCGAGAACCCGGCCGCCCCGCCAGCGCCTCAGTGGTTGTGCCGGCTTTCCCCGCGCGTCTCCAGGATGTTGAGGTAGAGCGTCGCCGGCTCCAGGCAGGCGCCGGTGCCGAGCTGGCCGACCATGCTCCGCTGGATCTCCTCCCAGGGCGTCTTGTTGACGAGCTGCGGCGGCTTCCACGCCGCGCGCCGCGCCGCCAGCTCCGCTTCCGGGATCAGCACGTCCACGCGCCGCTTGTTCAGGTCGATGCGGATCGGGTCGCCCGACTTCAGCAGCGCCAAGCCCCCGCCCACCGCCGCCTCCGGCGAGACGTTGAGGATGGACGGGCTGCCGGAGGTGCCGCTCTGCCGCCCGTCGCCCATGGTGGGCAGCGTGTCGATGCCGGCCTTCAGCAGCGCGGCCGGCGGCTGCATGTTCACCACCTCGGCGCTGCCGGGATAGCCGACCGGGCCGCAGTTGCGGATGACGAGCACCGTGCGCTCGTCGATGCCGAGCGAGGGGTCCTCGATGCGGTCGTGGTAGTCCTCCGGCCCCTCGAACACCACCACGTGGCCCTCGAACACGCCAGCCGGGCTGGACAGGAAGCGGTTGTAGAATTCGCGGTCGATGACGCTGACCTTCATCACCGCGCTGTCGAAGATGTTGCCCGACAGGATGGCGAAGCCGGCGCGCTCCTTCAGCGGCTTGGCGTACGGGCGGATCACCTCGCGGTCCACCACGACCACCGCGCGCTCCGCGTCCTCCGCGATCGTGCGGCCGGACACGGTCCTGGCGCCGCCGTGGATCTTGCCGGCCCTGTGCAGCTCCAGCATCACGGCCGGCACGCCGCCCGCGCGGTGGAACGCCTCGCCCAGGAAGCGGCCGGCCGGCTGGCAGTCCACCAGCAGCGGCACGTCGTGGCCGATGCGGTCCCAGTCCTCGATCGCCAGCTCCACGCCCATGTGCCGGGCGATGGCGAGGAGGTGCGGCGGGCAATTGGTGCTGGCGCCGAGCGCGCTCGCCGCGACGATCGCGTTCTCGAAGGCCTCGCGCGTCATGATGTCGGAGGGGCGCAGGTTCTCGCCGACCATCTCCACGATGCGCCGGCCGGTCTTGTAGGCCATCTGCCCGCGCTCGCGGTAGGGCGCGGGGATGGCGCCGCAGCCCGGCAGCGACATCCCCAGCGCCTCCGCCAGGCAGTTCATGGACAGCGCCGTGCCCATGGTGTTGCAGTGGCCGACGCTGGTGGCGCTCGAGGACACCAGCTCCATGAAGTTGTCGTAGTTGATTTCGCCGGCCGCCAGCATCTTGCGCGCCTTCCAGACGATGGTGCCGCTGCCGGTCAGGAGCCCCTGGTGGTGGCCGTCCAGCATCGGCCCGCCGGAGAGCACGATGGCCGGGATGTTCACGGTGGCCGCGCCCATCAGGCAGGCGGGCGTGGTCTTGTCGCAGCCCGTCGTCAGCACCACGCCGTCCAGCGGGTAGCCGTGCAGCACCTCCACCAGCGACAGGTAGGCGAGGTTGCGGTCCAGCGCCGCCGTCGGGCGCTTGCCCGTCTCCTGGATCGGGTGGATCGGGAACTCCAGCGCCAGCCCGCCCGCCGCGGTGATGCCGTCCCGCACCCGCTTCGCCAGGTCGAGGTGGTGGCGGTTGCAGGGCGCGATGTCGCTGCCGGTCTGGGCGATGCCGATGATCGGCTTGCCCGATTGCAGCTCGCCCCGCGTCAGGCCGAAGTTGAGGTAGCGCTCGGCGTAGAGCGCGGTCATGCCCGGGTCTTCCGGGTCGTCGAACCAGCGCTGGCTGCGGAGCTTGAACTTCTTCCTGGTCTGGTCGCTGCCGGCCATGTCGGTTTCCTCGTCCCGGCGCGGAAGCTGCGAGCGCGGGGCCGGGGCTGTCAACGGCCGCGCGGGGCCGCCCCCGCCCGCTTCGGCGGGCGGGGGCGGCAAGGCGTTCGCTTCAGCCCAGCGAGGCCATGATCTCGCGGTAGGCCGCTTCGGGGAACGCCTTCATCGTCCTGGTGCGCACGGAGCCGAGGCTGCCGAGTGCCAGCGTGAACCGCGCCGCCACGGCGTCGTCCGGCGTTTCGTAGATGAGCACCATGTCGTGCTCGCCCATGGTCATCCAGAAGCCGGCGAAGCGCCCGCCCATCTCCTCGAGCTGGCGCTTGGCCGTGTCGAGCCGCCGCGGCGACTCGCGGATGGCGCGCGCGCCCTGGTCCGTCCAGTTACCGAACGCGATGTAGGTCGGCATGGCCGTTCTCCCTTTCCCCGGCCTTCGATGGACCGAGGAACGGGAACAATGCCATGAAACGGCCCGGGGCGGTGGCGGTGAAGGCGAGGTTGTCGTAGGCGTTGTCCGCCACGCGGAACCATTGGAACTGCTCGTTCCGCCAAGGTTTGTAGCTGTCCCAGGCCTTGCGGAACTGCGGGTTGCGCGCCGCGGTCTCTTCGTGAAGGGCGTGCGCCTCGCGCCACGCCGCTTGCAGCACCTCCCGCGGCCAGGCCCGCAGCTGCGCGCCGCCCGCCACCAGGAGGCGCAGTGCCGGCGGGTTCCGGGCGTCGTAGCGGGCGGACTGGTCCACGTCGATCTCGGCGCTGGCGACCTAGACCGCGTTGCGGTAGTGCGCCGGCAGCGCCTCCCAGGCCCGCAGGTTCACGATGAGGCCGCCGCGCGAGGACGGCTCCCAGAAGCCGGGCGCGTCGTAGAAGCGGGCGACGCGGTTCAGCCCCACTTTCTCGTCGTCGTAGGGGCCGATGAACTCGGCGGCGTCGATCACGCCCCGCTCCAGCGAGGGGTAGATGTCGCCGGGCGCGATCTGCGTCGCCAGCACGCCCATCTGCTCGAACACGTTGCCGGCGATGCCGGACACGCGGAACTTCAGCCCTTGCAGGTCCCGGAGCGAGCGGACCCCGCGGCGGAACCAGCCGACCATCTGGGTGCCGGTGTCCCCGAAGGGGGGAAGGCGGCGCTGAAGGGGCGGAACACCTCCTGCGCCAGGGCCATTCCGCCGCCGTAGCGCAGCCAAGCCGACGTCTGCCGGGGCGTGAGGCCGAAGGGCACGCAGGTGAAGAAGGCCAGCGCCGGCCCCTCGCCCACGTAGAACAGCGCGGGGTGTGGCCGCATTCCACCGTGCCCGCCTGCACAGCGTCCAGCACCTGCAAGCCCGGCACGATCTCGCCCGGCGGAAAGGGCGTGATCCGGAAGCGCCCGTCGGTGAGCTGCGCGACCCGGCGGCCGCGCTGCTCGCAGGAGCCGAACAGCACGTCGAGGTTGCGCGGGAACGAGCTGGGCATCCGCCAGCGGATCTCGGGGTTCTGCGTCTGCGCGAGCGCGGGCGCGGCCAAGGCGGCGGCACCGCCGCTACCGGGGGCGCCCAGGAACACTCTCCGGTCCATGATTGTCCTCCGTCGTCGTCGTTGCGGCGGCGGAGGAGGAGGAGGAGGAGGAGGAGGAGGAGGAGGAGGGAGCATGCAACAAAGCCGGTGGCGGCGCACAGTAGAATCCGCGGCGGCTTGGCACGGGCCGGCCGAGCTGCTGCCCTGTCCGGCGCGGCCGCCACGCGGCCGCCGCTTCCGGGCCTTCAAAACGCCCCCAGGCGCCGGTATGCCCGTCGTCGTTGCGCCGGGTCCGGCGCGTCGCGCGGTGGGAGGTTCGCATGCTCGGTCGTCGCGCCGCCGTCTTCGGCGCGTGCGCGTTGTGCGGGTGCTCGGGCGCGGTCCACCGCCTGCCCGGCGTCGGCGCCGGCCAGTTGGGCCTCGCCTCCACCGAGATCGCCGCCGGCGCCTTGCCGGCGCGGCGCGCCGTCACGGACGGGGAGGTGCTCGCCACCCTGCGCGCCGCGCAGGCCCGCCTCCTCGGCCCCGCCACCGGCGTGTGCCGCGAGATCGGCGCCGGGACGTGCGAATGGCGCTTCCGCGCCACCGGGGACAGGTCGATGAACGCGTCCGCGATGGGCGACGGCCTCATCGTGGTCAACCGCGGCATCGTCGAGTACGCCCGCTCCGAGGACGAGGTCGCCTTTGTCCTGGCGCACGAAATGGCCCACCACGCGGCCGACCACGTCCGCCGGGCGGGCCGCAACACGACGGTCGGCGCGGCGCTCGGCGGGCTACTGCTCGGCGGCTTGGCCGCAGCGGCGGGGGCGTCGTCCGTCGCGGGGGACGCGGCGCAGGCAGGGATGCGGGCGGGCGCCGGCATCGGGCGCCTCTCCTTCAGCAAGGAGCAGGAGCGGGAGGCTGACTACATCGCCGCCGTCATGCTGCACCGCGCGGGGTACGACCTGCGGAAGGCGCGCGGCTTCCTCGTGACCATGGCGCGCGCCTCCACCCGGCGCGAGACCGGGATGCTGGACACCCACCCGGCCGGCCCCGAACGCCTCGCCGCCTACGACCGCGCCGTCGCGGAAGTGCTCGCCAGCGACGGCCGGCTCCCCGCGCGCGCCTAGCGCGGGGCGCACCCGCGGAAACATCACGGGCGCCGCCCCGCCGCGTCCGCTATGCAGCCGCGATGGACGGGACGCTGGCACACCGCCGGGCGACGGCGGCGCGCGGCGCGGCGCCGAGGGGACGGGCCTGGGCCGCGGAGGCCCGGGCCACGATGGCCCTCGCCTGGCCGATCGCGCTCACCAACCTCTCGGGCGTCGCCCTGCTGCTGACGGACACCATGATCGTCGGGCGCCTCGGGGCGGAGGCGCTGGCCGCCGTCACCATCGGCAGCAACCTCTACTGGGCGGTGCAGGCGCCCACCTTCGGCATCGCGCTGGCCGCGGCGCCGCTGCTGGCGCAGGCGCGCGGCGCTTCGCGGCGGACGGACGGCGCGGCGCGCCGCGGCTGGATGCGCGAGATGCGCCGCAGCGCGCGGCAGGCGCTCTGGGCCGTCATGGCCCTGACCCTGCCGACCTGGGCGCTGCTCTGGCACGCGGAAGCGCTGCTGCTCGCGGCCGGCCAGCAACCCGCCGTCGCGGCGATGGCGGCGGATTACCTGCGGGCGTTCATGTGGGGGATGCCATTCTTCGGCGCCTTCATCGTGCTGCGCGGCTTCCTCGCGGCGATGGAGCAGCCCGGGCCGGCGCTGCTGGTCGCCTTCGGCGGCGTCGGCGCCAACGCCCTGCTGGTCTGGTCGCTGGTGTTCGGCGCCTTCGGGGCGCCGCGCCTCGGGGTGGCGGGCGCCGGGCTGGCGAGCTTCCTGGTCAATCTGCTCATGCCGCTCGCCCTGCTGGGCCTGATCGCCAGGGACCGGCGGTTGCGGCGCTTCCGCCTGCTCGGGCGCTTGTGGCGGCCGGACTGGCCGCGCTTCCGGGAGGTGTTCCGCGTCGGCCTGCCCATCGCCGGGCAGATGTGGCTTGAGATCGGCCTCTTCGCCGGCGCCGCGCTGGTGGTCGGCCTCCTCGGCGCGGTGCCGGTGGCGGCTCACGCGGTCGCGGTGCAGGCGGCGACGGCGACCTTCATGGTGCCGCTCGGCATCGGGCAGGCGGCGACGGCGCGGGTCGGCCTCGCCGCCGGCGCGGGCGACATGCCCGGCGCGGCGCTGGCCGGCTCGGTCGCGGTGGCGCTCGGCACCGCCTTCATGGCGGTCATGGCGGCGGGCATGGTGGCGGGCTCCGGCGCCCTGCCCTGGCTGTTCCTGTCCGCCGCCGACCCCGACGCGCCCGCCGTCGCGGCCCTCGGGGCGACCCTGCTGGTGATCGCCGGGCTGTTCCAGTTGGCGGACGGCGTGCAGGTGGTCGCGGCGGGCGCGCTGCGGGGCCTGCGGGACACCCGCGCGCCGATGCTCTTCGCCGCCCTGGGCTACTGGGGCATCGGCCTGCCGGTCGGGCTGCTGCTCGGCTTCCCGCTCGGCCTCGGGGCGGCCGGGATCTGGACCGGCCTGGCCGCCGGGCTGCTGGTGGTGGCGGCGCTGCTGTTGCGGCGGTGGCGGCGGCTGGCGGGGGCGCCCCCCGCGCCCGGCTGAAGGAGGATCAGCGCCGGCCGAGCCTCTCCCGCCCGTGCGGCGCGGCGAAGTCGAGGACGGGGCCGAGGGGCACGATGCCGGTCGGGTTCACCGTGCGGTGGCTCTCGTGGTAGTGCCGCTTGATGTGCTCGAAGTTCACCGTGCCGGCCACGCCGGGCGTTTGGTAGATGTCGCGCGCGTAGGCCCACAGGTTGGGCATGTCCACGAGCCGGCGGATGTTGCACTTGAAGTGGCCGACATACACCGGGTCGAAGCGCACCAGCGTCGTCCACAGCCGGATGTCGGCTTCCGTGAGCGCGTGGCCCATCAGGAAACGGCGGTCGGCCAGCCGCGCGTCGAGCCATTCCAGCGTCTCGAACAGCGGCCGGACCGCCTCCTCGTAAGCCTCCTGCGTGGTGGCGAAGCCGGCCTTGTACACGCCGTTGTTCACCGTGTCGTAGACGCGCGCGTTGACCGCGTCGATCTCCGCCCGCAACGCCTCTGGGTGGTGATCGCCCGGCTCGGCGCCGACGCCGTCGAACGCCGAGTTCAGCATCCGGATGATCTCGGACGACTCGTTGGAGACGATCGTGCGCTCCCGCTTGTCCCACAGCACCGGCACCGTCGCGCGCCCCGAGTAGCGCGGGTCGGCGGCGGTGTAGACCTGGTGGAGGAAGGCGGCGCCGTTCACCGTGTCGGGCACCACGCCCGGCCCTTCGGCGAAGGTCCAGCCGTCCTCGCGCATCAGCCAGTGGACCACGGAGACGGAAATCGCCTCTTCCAACCCCTTGAGCGCGCGCATGATGAGCGTGCGGTGCGCCCAAGGGCAGGCGAGGCTGACGTAGAGGTGGTAGCGCCCCGGCTCGGCCTTGAAGCCGCCGCGGCCGGTCGGGCCGGGCGCGCCGTCCGGCGTCACCCAGTTCCGGAAGGCGCTGTCCTTGCGCACGAACCGGCCGCCGCTCGCGGCCGTGTCGTACCACTGGTCGCGCCAAACGCCTTCGACGAGCAATCCCATCCTGCGGCTCCTCAGATCGGCTTCAGACGCGCTTCGATCTCCGCGCGCCGCCCTTCGAGGAAGGGCGGGAGCGAGAGGCTCTCGCCCAAGGACTCCAACGGCTCGTCCACGGCGAAGCCCGGGCCGTCGGTGGCGATCTCGAACAGGACGCCGCCAGGTTCGCGGAAGTAGAGGGAGCGGAAGTAGTGCCGGTCCACCGGGCCGGAGTTGCGGACGCGCAGGGAGGACAAGCGCTCCGCCCAAGCACGGTACTGCGCCTCGTCCGCCGTGCGGAACGCGACGTGGTGGACGCCTCCCGCGCCGGGACGGGCCGGCGGCAGGTCCGGCCGCACGGCGACGTGCAGTTCCGCCGCGGGGCCGCTGCCGCCCTCGCCCATCCCGTAGACCTGGACCTCGCCGTCCGCGTTCGCGTAGGTCCGCGCGCGGCGCATCCCCATCACCCCGGTCAGCACGGCGTCCGTGGGCCCGAAGTCGGGCACCGTCATCTCCACCGGCCCGAGGCCGCGGATCTGGCGCTCAGGCGGCACGGGGCTGCGGTCCCACGGCTCGCCCCCGCCCGTCCCGCCGTCGTCCACCAGGCTGAGCCGCTGGCCTTCCGGATCCTCGAAGTCGAGCACCAAGCGCCCGTCCCGCTCCGCGACGGCGCCGTGCGGCACGTCGAGTCCGCGGAAGCGCCCCGCCCACCAGTCGAGGGCTTCGGCGCCGCCCGACACGCGCAGGCCCGTGCGGGTGACGCTGTTGTTGCCCCTCCGCTCGCGGCCGACCGGCCAGTCGAAGAAGGTGATGTCCGAGCCCGGCGAGGCCAGCCCGTCCCCGTAGAACAGGTGGTAGGCCGCCGTGTCGTCCTGGTTCACCGTGCGCTTCACCAGGCGCATCCCGAGCGCCCGCGTGTAGAAGCGCAGGTTGCCGGGCGCGTCGGCGGAAACGGCGGTGAGGTGGTGCAGGCCGGTGAGGGCCGGCGCCGGCGCGTCGCTCATGACCGACTCTCCTGCCCGACCTGGTCGGCCTGGCCCTGCTTCGTCTCGGTGATGCGCGCGGCCTTGAGCGCCCGCGCGACGAAGGCCACGCGCCGGCCCTGGAACCGCGCCACCTCCAGGTCGTCGTCGGTGGGCGGCTTCGCCTCGTTGAACGACACGGCGGAGGCGCCGTAGGGCGTGCCGGCCTTGTACATCGCCGGGTCCGCGTAGCCGAGCGGCACGATGACGAGGCCGAGGTGCGCCATCGGGTTGTAGAGCGAGATCAGCGTCGACTCGTTGCCGCCGTGCGGCGTGGAGGTGGTGCCGAACACCGACCCCGCCTTGCCGTTCAGCTTGCCCTGGGCCCACAGCCCGCCGAGGCCGTCGATGTAGGCCTTCAGCTCGGACGCCACGGAGCCGAAGCGCGTCGGCGTGCCGAACACGATGGCGTCCGCCCATTCGGCGTCGGCCTCCGTGGGCGCCTCGTACCTGGCGTTCATGGCCTCCGCCTGCTCGCGCCAGCCCTTCGCCTTGGCCATGACCTCGGGCGGGACGACCTCGCGGGCGCGGCGCAGCCGAACCTCGGCGCCGGCGGCGCGGGCCCCCTCGGCCACGGCGTTGGCCAGCGCTTCGGTGACGCCGGAGCGGGAGTAGAACGCGATCAGCGCCTTGGTTTGTTCGTCGGCGGTCTGGGACATGGTTCGGTCCTTCCAAAAAGGCCAAGCGCCGCAGGGCGCCCGGCGGTTGCCCACCATCTGGCCGTTCCAAGGCGCGCCCGGAACCGCCATCACTGGCACCGTACTGTTGCTACAAGGGGAACGCGCGCGGGTGGACGGCGAACTGGACGGCATCCGGGCCTTCGTGGCCGTGGTCGAAACGGGCGGTTTCAGCCGCGCCGCCGCGCGCCTCGGCTTGGCGAAATCCATCCTCAGCCGGCGCGTTTCGCGCCTGGAAGCCTCGCTCGGCGGCGCGCGGCTCCTGGCCCGCACCACGCGGGGCGTCTCCACGACCGAGGCCGGCGCCGCCTTCCACGCGCGCTGCGTCCGCGTGCTGGCGGAGCTGGACGAGGCGCGGGAGGAGGTGGCGGGCCGCGAGGGCGGCGTGGCCGGCACGCTCCGCATCGCCGCGCCGCTCTCCTTCGGCATGGCGCACCTCGCGCCGGCGCTGGCGCGCTTCGCCGCCGACCACCCGCGGGTCGCGCTGGACGTGTCCTACAACGACCGGCCGGTGGACCTGGTCGGCGAGCGGTTCGACGCGGCGGTGCGGATCGGCACCCTCCCGGATTCGGGCCTCGTCGCGCGGCGCATCGCCCCGGTGCGCTTGGTGGCCGTGGCGAGCCCGGCCTACGTCGAACGCCGCGGCGCGCCCGCGCGGCCGGAGGACGTGGCGGCGCACGATTGCCTCGTCTACTCCGCCACGCCGAACGGGGGCGAAACCTGGCGCTTCCGCACCGGCCGCGGCGTCGTCGCCCTCCGCCCGCACGGCCGCTTCCGCGCCGACAACGGCGAGGCGTTGATGGTGGCGGCGCTCGAAGGATTGGGCATCGCGGTGCTGCCCACCTTCCTGGCGGGCGGGTCGCTCGGCAGCGGCGCGCTCCTGCCGCTGCTCGAAGCCTTCCCGATCCCGGAGCACGGCCTGCACGTGGTCCGCCCGCCCGGCGGCCCGGCCCCGGCGCGGCTGCGCGCGCTGATCGAGTTCCTGGCGGCGCGCTTCGGCCCGGAGCCCTACTGGGACCCGTGCTGGGGCGTGCGGGCGGCAGGCGGGGCGGAAGCCACGGCGTTCAGCGCCGAACCGACAGCGCGCGAGTCAGGACGGCCGTGAAGCCGCCGAACGAGGCGACTTCCCAGCGGGCGCGCCAGAACAGAGCCGTGCAACCCGCGGCCGCCGGCCACCCGGCGTACTCCTTAGCGGCGATCTCCCGGCCCACCCTTCCGTGGGACAGGAGCCCGCCGTCGGCGCCGGTCCAGTTGGCGACCCGCACCTTGCTCGCCGCGAGGCTGCCGTCCCGGCCGACCGCCTTGTCCACGAGCGCCACCTCCGCCGCCGCGCACGGGTCCAGGCGCCCGGCCCAGGCGAGCGGGACGAGGAAGACGACAGCAGCCAGACCCGCCATGCCCAGCGCAAGCCAACGCCCCGGACGCGATCGCCAGCGGATGCGCACGAAACGCGCCGCCCGCGGGTTCGGCGGCCGATTCCGCGCGACGCGCCCCGCCGTTCCCCGCAACACACCGGCGCGCGCAGGAGGTTCGGGTTTGGGCTTGGCGTCCATCCACGCCCGGTAAGCCTTGCCGCCACCCGACCATGCATCGCCGGGGCCGACCGGCGGATGGCGCCTCCTCAACCACCAATCGTCGGGGTTCGTGTTCATGGGCCCGTCCTCCGGACGCCCACTATCACACTCGCACCAGTTTTGCTACGATTTCAAAACATAATTTGCCCCGTGGCCCGCCCCTCAATCCGCCTCCGGCGGGATGACGTTGGTGCGCAGCCCCTCCACCAACACGTCGCGCATGGTCTCCGCGCTCTTCAGCCGTATGTCGTCCCAGGCCTCGGGCGTGTGGAAGGCGATGTGAGGCGTGATGACCACCCGGCCGACCGTCCAATCCTCCCGCGCGCGGTAGGCGCGGAGCAGGCTCGGCAGCGGCTCGCGCGGCGGCTCTTCCGGCACCACGTCGAGGCCGGCGCCGGCGACGTGGCCGTCGCGCAGGCACCGCTCCAGCGCGTCGACGTCGAGGATCGGGCCGCGCGCGGTGTTCACCACCACGGCGTTGCGCGGCAAGAGGCGCAGCTCGCGCTCGCCGACGAGGTTGCGCGTCGCGCGCGTCAGCGGCGCGTGGATGGAGAGCACGTCGGACTGGGCCAGCAGCTCGTCGAGCGTGCGGGCGCGGGCGATGCCGAGCGCGCGGTCGGCGCCGTTGGGCAGGTGCGGGTCGTGGAACGCCACGCGGTAGCCGAGCGCCTTGGCGCGCAGCGCCGCCGCCGTGCCGATGCGCCCCAGGCCGAGGACGCCGAAGGTCTGCGCCTCCTGCCGGCGCACCAGGGCCGAAGGCACCACCGTCCAGGGCGCGGGCGGGTCGGCGCGCTGGGTGTCGTGGTAGAGCAGCAGGCCGCGGCGCAGGGCGAGCGCCAGCAGCACGGCGAACTCCGCCACCTCCTGCGTGCCGTAGTCCGGCACGTTGCAGACCGTGATGCCCCGCGCGGCGCAGGCGGCGCGGTCCACGCGGTCGTAGCCCACGCCCATGCGGACCACGACCTTGAGCCTCGGGAAGCGCGCGAGCTGGTCCGCCGGCACGGGCATCCGCAAGGTCATCAGCCCGTCGGCCTGGGCGCACAGGTCGTCCGGCACCTCGTCCAGGCCGGATTTCGCGCCGCCTTGCAGGACGCGCACGCCGGCGCCGAGCACGCGCCGCTCCAGTTCGCAATCGGGGTAGAGGCCTTCGGGTTCGAGGACGGCGAAGGACGGCATGTCGTTCCTTGTCTGCATCGGGCGGCGCCGGCGCGCGCGCGGGCGCCGCCCGTTCTCTCAAAACAGCGCCGAGGGCGCCACGGTGCTGCCGGTGCCGCCCTGCACCTTGAGCGGCTGCACCATCAGCGCGAACTCGCGTTCCCGCCGCTGCGCGAGCCGGTCCAGCTTCATGTTCTCCAGCAGGTGGACGCCGTTTATCACGAGCGCGATCTGGTGGACCGGCAGCGACGCCTCCGGCATGGTCTTGCTCGGCGCGCACTCCACCGGCCAGTTGTCGGCGCCCATCAGCATCGGGTTGCGCTGAATCACCCACTCGGCCGCCGCCACGCCGATGCCCGGGCAGCTCCGCACGTAGCGCGCGTTGTCGCGGCCCCACAGCGTGCCCCAGCCGGTGTGGAAGATCACCGCGTCGCCTTCCTCGACGCGGCTGTTCTGGCGTTGCAGCGCCTGCTCGATGTCGGCCACCGTGATCTCGTAGTCGTCGCCCAGCACCGGCACGCCCTTCAGCCCGGCGATGTCGAGCAGGACGGCGCGCGTGAAGATGGTGCCCACCGTGTCCACGCCCATCTCGCGGAAGCCGTTGCGGCTGGCGATGGAGGGCACTTTGACGCAGTTGTAGGTCTCGTCGCCGATGGTCTGGTGCGGGAACATGTCGAGCTGCGTGCCGACCTGCCCTATCTCCGTGACCACCAACTCCTCGTTGGAGCCGCGCTGGTTGGCCTGCGGGTTCGGGAACTGCTGCTTCAGGTGGACGTCGAAGCGGCGCGTGCCGAAGAAGGGCATGGTCTGCGCCAGCGTGTGCCCCAGCTCCACGATTTCGCCGGTGCGGATCATCGCCGCGGCCTTCTTGGCGCGTTCCGGCGTCATCAGGTTCATGGAGCCGCGCCGGTCAGTCGGGCCCCATTTCGAGGGGCAGCGCTGCGCGGACGCGGGCGGGCGCCAGCCACCGCCGCCGGCGGGCGCCTGCTGCGCCTGCACCGGCGTCGCGCTGAACCCGAGGTGCGCGGCGCCGCAGGCGATGCAACCCGCGGCCCCGAACAGGCCGCGTCTCGACAACAACTTCATGCCGTCCCCCCCGATGCTACAGTCTCTCGTGGCGACGGCGCGCCGTCGCGCGGCGAGCCTTGCACGGAAACGAGAACGTGGCGACACCCGAACAACGGCGGCGGATACTGGTCACGGGGGCGGCGAGCGGGATCGGCGCCGCGGCCTGCCGCGCGCTGGCCGGTCCCGGCTCCGCCATCCTGGTCCACACCCGCCGCAACCGCGAGGGCGCCGAACGCGCGGCCGAGGCGGTGCGGGGGCGCGGCGGCGAAGCCCATGTGCTGCTCGCGGACCTCGCCGAGCCGGGCGCGCCCGAGCGGTTGGTCGCGGGGGCGGCGGAGGCGCTGGGCGGCCTGGACGCGCTGGTCTCCAACGCCGGCTTCGCCGACCGCACGCCGGTCGCCGAGCTGGACGACGCCGGCTTCGCGCGCAGCCACGACGCGATCGCCTTCGCCTTCCTCCGCCTCGCCCGCGCCGCCGCGCCGCACCTGCGCGCGGGCCGCGACCCGAGGCTGGTCGCCGTGTCCTCCTTCGTGGCGCACGTGTTCCGCCCCGATGTGCCGGTGTTCCCCGCTTCCGCCGCGGCCAAGGCGGCGCTGGAGGCGCTGGTGCGCGCGCTGGCGGTAGAGTGGGCGCCGCGCGTGACGGTCAACGCCGTGTCGCCCGGCTTCACGCGCAAGGACCCGGGCGCGCACCACGCGGTCGACCCGAGGGGGATGGAGGAGCGGACCAAACGCATCCCGCTCGGGCGCGTGGGCGAGCCGGACGAGGTGGCGGCGGCCATCGCCTTCTTGTGCTCGCCCGGCGCGGCCTACATCACCGGGCAGGTGCTGCGCGTGGACGGGGGGCTCACGGCTTGATGCGGTCGGTGTCGCTGGCGCTGCTCGCCGCGCTCGGGATGGCGGCGGCAGCCGGGCGCGCGCAGGACCTCGCCGGGCACGGCGGCCCGGTGCGCGCGCTGGCGGTGCTGCCGGACGAGCGCCTCGCCTCCGCCGGCTTCGACCATTCGGTGATCCTGTGGGACGCCGCCGCCGGGCGGGCGCGCCACGTTTCCCGCTGGCACGGCGGTTCGGTGAACGCGCTGGCGGCGCTGCCGGGCGGCGGCGTCGCCAGCGGCGGCGAGGACGGCCGCGTCGCGGTCTGGCCGCCGGGCGGCGCCCCGGAGCCGTCGCGCGTGCTGGAAGGGCACGGGGCGCCGGTGGCCGCGGTGGCGGCCGGGCCGGACGGCGCGCTCGCCTCGGCCGGGTGGGACGGCACGGTCCGCGTCTGGGCCGGGGACGGCTCAGCGCGCGTTTTCGCGGGCCACGCCGGGCCCGTGAACGGGCTGGCCTGGGCCGGGGCGGGATGGGTCAGCGCGGGCTACGACGGCACGGTGCGGCTGTGGGACGCCGCGACGGGCGAGGGCCGCGTGCTGGCCGAGTTCGGCCTGCCGCAGAACGCCGCGCTCGCGCTGCCGGACGGCACGGTGGCGAGCGCGGGGGTGGACGGCGCGGTGCGCCTGGTCGCGCCGGATGGCGCGGTGCGCGAGTTGGCGGCCGGCAACCGCCCCGTGGTCGGGCTCGCGGCCTCGCCGGACGGCGCGGTGCTGGCCACGGCTTCCATGGGCGGCAGCGTGGGCATCTGGTCGGTGGCGGAGGCGCGGCTGCTGCGCACCCTGGAAGGGCCGGGCCTGCCGGTGTGGTCGGTGGCCTTCGCGCCGGACGGGCGCACCCTCTGGACCGGCGGGCAGGACCGCGTGGTGCGACGGTGGGACGCCGCGACGGGCGCCCCGCTCGGCCCGCTGGCGTCCGGCGCCGACGCGGCGGCGACCGCGGAAGGCGGCGGCCTCGACCCGCACGGCGCGCGCGTGTTCCGCGCCTGCGCCGCCTGCCACGCGCTGACGCCGGAGGGCGGCGCCAACATGGCCGGGCCGAGCCTGCACGGGCTGTTCGGCCGGCGCATGGGCAGCCTGCCGGGCTACCGCTACTCCGAGCGGCTGTCGCGCGGCGACATCGTGTGGACGCGGGAGGCGGTGGCGGACCTGTTCACCCGCGGGCCGGACGTCGTCGTGCCGGGCACGACCATGCCGGTGCAGCGGGTGGAGGAGGCCGGGGACATCGCGGCGCTGCTGCGGTTCCTGGAGCAGGCGACGCGCTGACCGGGAAAGGCGTCCGGCCCAGGGGAAGCTTGCGCGCGTCCGGGCGCCCTGGCCGGCCCGCCTCATGTTCCGGAACCTCACCATTACGCGATTGCAAAATTCGTCGCTTAGGTTCAAGTTCCTCCCACGTAATTCTACGTACCGGCTCAGGAGAGAACGTGGCCACCATGAACCGCCGCGGCGCCATCGCCGCGACCGCCGCCCTGCTCGCCGCCGCGCGCGCGACCGCACCCCGCGGCGCCTTCGCCCAGGGGTCCACCGTCCCCGAGGCGAAGAAGGCCGTCCTAGGATACATCGCCCTGACGGACGCCGCCCCGCTCGTCATCGCCAAGGAAAAGGGCCTCTTCGCCAAGCACGGGATGCCCGAGGTCGAGGTGCGGAAGCAGCCGAGTTGGGGCGCGGTGCGCGACAAGCTGGTCCAGGGCGGCGCCGGGGGCGGGATCGACGGCGCGCACATCCTGACGCCGATGCCCTACCTCCTGCACGCGGGGCGCATCACGCCGGACAACAAGCCGGTGCCGATGGCGATCCTGGCGCGGCTGAACCTCAACGGCCAGGGCATCTCGGGCGCGGGCATGAACGCGGCGCTCGGCGTCCGGCTGGACGCCGGGAAGCTGAAGGACGCGCTCACGCCCGAGAGCAAGGTCGCCATGACCTTCCCGGGCGGCACGCACGACCTCTGGCTGCGCTACTGGCTCGCCGCCGGGGGCATCAACCCCGCCAAGGACCTGAAGACGATCACGGTGCCGCCGCCGGAGATGGTGGCCAACGTCAAGACGGGCGCGATGGAGGCCTTCTGCGTCGGCGAGCCCTGGAACGGCCAGTTGGTGAACCAGCGCGCCGGCTTCACCGCCGCCATTACGGGCGAGCTGTGGAAGGACCACCCGGAAAAGGCGCTGGCGATGCGCGCCGACTGGGTGCAGGCCCACCCCCGCGCCGCGGAGGCGCTGACGGCCGCCGTCATCGAGGCGCAGCGCTGGTGCGACGAGGCGGCGCACAAGGAGGAGCTCTGCTCCATCGTCAGCCGCGAGGCCTGGTTCAACGTGCCCGTCGCCGACATCCTCCCCCGCCTGCGCGGCGAGGTGAACTACGGCGACGGCCGGAGCGCGACCAATCCCGACCTCGCCATGAAGTTCTGGCGCGACCACGCCTCCTACCCCTTCCGCAGCCACGACCTCTGGTTCCTCGCCGAGAACGTGCGGTGGGGCCACCTGCCGGCGGGCGCGGACCTCAAGGCGATGGTGGAGCAGGTGAACCGCGAAGCCGTGTGGCGGGCCGCCGCCGAGCGCGCCGGCGTGAAGGCGGCGGAGACGCCGCGGGGCACCAGCCGCGGCACCGAGACCTTCTTCGACGGCAAGACCTTCGACCCCGAGAACCCCTCCGCCTACCTCGCGTCGCAGCCGATCAAGAACGCGGCCTGAAGCGGGGCGCGCCTGGCCCTCCCAGGCCAGGCGCGCCATTGATCCAACGCAAGGCGCCCCCGCCGGCCCGCCCCCAGAATGCGGTCGTCATGACCGAGGAGGCCGCCGACATGGGCCCTGGATCGCTGCGCGCGCGCGACGTGATGACGACGGGGGTGGTGACGGTGCCGCCCGACACCCCCGCCCCCGCCCTCGCCCGGCTGCTCGCCGACCGCGGCATCTCGTCGGCGCCGGTGACGGATGCGGAGGGCCGGCTGCTCGGCATCGTGACCGAGGCCGACCTGCTCCGCCGCCTCGCCGGCGCCGAGGAGAAGCCGGCGGGCTGGCTGCGCGGCTTCTTCAGCAACCCCGACCGGGAAGCGGCGCGCTATGCCCGCACGCACGGGGCGGCGGCGCGGGACATCATGACGGCGAAGGACCTCGCCACCGTGGACGAGGACACCACCGCGGAGCGCTGCGCCCGCCTGATGGAGGAGCGCCGCGTCAAGCGCCTGCCGGTGCTGCGCGACGGCCGGCTCGCCGGCGTGGTGTCCCGCGCGGACCTGTTGCGCGCGGTGATGGAGCCCCCGGCCAAGCTCGGCGCCGCCGACGCCGAGGCGGCCGCGGCGCGCGACGCCCGCATCCGCGCCGCCTTGCGGAAGGAGATGCGCGCGCAGCCCTGGACGGGCGGCCAGTACGCCTTCGCCGACGTGCAGGACGGCGTGGTGGCGCTGCACGGCTTCGCCCGCTCGGACGAGGTGCGCCGCGGCCTGCGCGTGCTCGCGGAGCGCATCGAAGGGGTGGAGCGCGTGGAGGACCGCATGGTGGACGCGCCTGTGCTCTGGCCGAGCCAGTACATCTGAGCGCCCTCTCCGGCGGCCTGGGCGGGGCTACTCCATGATGTCCTCGTTCCAGACCTCCGGGCGCTCGGCCTGGAAGCGCCGCATCAGCGCCTCGCAGCGGCGGTCGCCGAGCACCACGACCTCGACGCCGCGCGAGCGCAGGAATTCCTCGTTGCCGCCGAAGGTGGCGTTCTCGCCGACCACCACGCGCGGGATGCCGAACTGCACGATGGTGCCCGCGCACATCATGCAGGGGCTGAGGGTGGTGTAGAGCGTCGTGCGCCGGTAGCCCCGGCGGCGCCCGGCGGCGCGCAGGCAGTCCATCTCGCCGTGGGCGATCGGGTCGCCTTGCTGGACCCGCCGGTTGCGCCCGGTGGCGACGACCGCGCCGTCTTCCACCAGCGCGGCGCCGATGGGCACGCCGCCCTCGGCGGCGCCGCGTTCCGCTTCCGCCAGGGCGGCCGCCATTATGGCGAGGTCAGCGCCGGTGGGTCCGTCCGGTTGGTCGTCCATGATCGTGCGGGTTCCCGTCCTTCGCAGTGAAGAACATCCTCACCCGCCATGCCGCGGCGGTCCATGATGCCCGGCACCCACCCTCAACGGCGGAGGGGCCGGCCCGCGTGTGGGCCGGACGCGGCGGCGTCTGGGGACGAGCGCACCGGAGCGGCGCGAGGGCGCGGACTCTCGTTCGTTCATTCAGCATTGATTTTCATCAATGACCGCCGCTGGCCCAGGGGTTCTCCTGCTCACGACGGACTAGGAGGGGATCATGGGTGTTCTGGACACACTGAAGAAGTTCGGCGGCTGCGCGGGCGGGGTGCAGATCTACTTCGCCGCGAAGAAGGCCGCCGAAATAGCCAACCTCGGCAGCCCGCGTCGGACGTTGAAGCCGAGGACGGTGAGGCTGCTGGGGCCCCTCCTCCCCAAGCTGAATTTCGGAAAGGCCGGCTTCCACGTGAACGCCACGCTCCCGGGCGCGTGGTACAATCCCGACGTGGACGCGATGACGTTCGGCCACACGGTCTATTTCAAGCACAGCGGCATCCAGAAAACCCAGGCGGGGCTGCGGCTGCTGGCGCACGAACTGACCCACACCGACCAGGTCAGGCGACGGAACAACGACGAGGACAAGTTCGCTTGCGACTACGGGGTCGGCTACCTGGAGGCCGGCAGCTACGAGGGAAACCCCCTCGAAAGGGAGGCCCGGGCGGTGGCGAACAGCCGCCCGCTCACCATTCCCCCGGCCAATACCTGGAGCGCCAGCACGCCGTCGGCGCTCAGTTCCCCGGCCGAACCCGGGAAGGACCCTGCGACGGCCCCCGCGGCGGCCGGCGATCCGTCCGTCTATGCGCGCGGCTACTACCGACACCTCGTGTACCGCGACGTCCAAGGACATATCCAAGAGCTCTTCTGGGACGGCGCCTGGCACCACCATGACCTGACGCGCGCGACCGGCGCGCCGCCCGCCGCCGGCGACCCGTTCGGCTACGCGCTCGGCGACACCCAGCACGTGGTGTTCCGCGGCGCGGACGGCCGCATCCACGAGCTGTACTGGAACGGCGGGTGGCACGCCGGCGACCTCAGCGCCCGCACCGGCGCGCCGCCTGCCGCCGGCGAGCCGCACGGCTACGCGCTCGGGAAGACCCGGCACATCGTTTTCCGTGGCACCGACGGCCGCATCCACGAGCTCTGGTGGGACGGGACCTGGCACCCCGCGGTGGACCTCTCCGCCCGCACCGGCGCGCCGCCCGCCGCCGGCGACCCGTTCGGCTACGCCCTCGGCGACACGCAGCACGTCGTGTTCCGCGGCACCGACGGGCACGTCCACGAGCTCTGGTGGGACGGCACATGGCACCCGGCGGTGGACCTCTCCGCCCGCACCGGCGCGCCGCCGGCGGCCGGCGAACCCCGCGCCCACACGCTGGGCCGCACGCAGCACATCGTTTTCCAAGGCACGGGCGGCCGCATCCACGAGCTCTGGTGGGACGGCACATGGCACCCGGCGGTGGACCTCTCCGCCCGCACCGGCGCGCCGCCGGCGGCGAGCGACCCCTTCAGCTACAGCTTCATCGGCGGGCAGCACGTGGTGTTCCGCGGCAAGGACGGGCACGCCCACGAGCTCTGGTGGGACGGCACTTGGCACCCGGCGGTGGACCTTTCCGCCCGCACCGGCGCGCCGGGCGCGGCCGGGAAGCCCGCGGGGTACACGCACTTCGAGGCCCAGATCCTCGCCCACAGGGACGGCGGCGGCCGCATCCAGGAGCTGTTCTGGGAAAGGTTCGATTAGCGGCTGACGCGACGAGCGAACGGGAGGGACCGGCGATGGTGCGACTGGGAGAACCGAGCCTGACCACGGCGGCGCCGCCACTTTCGGACGAGGACCGCGACGTGCTGATCAGGACCGTCTACGGCGAGGCCCGCGGCGAGCCGGAGGAGGGCCAGATCGCCGTCGTGCACGTCATCCGCAACCGGGCATTGCGGCGGGGGACGTGCGCCGCCGCCGAGTGCCGGCGCCCGTGGCAGTTCTCCTGCTGGAACGCGGACGACTTGAACTGCTCGACGCTGAGGGACCTGCCGCCCGACCGCCAGGGCTACAGGAAGATCGCCGCCGTCGTCGAGAAGGCCTGGGGCATGCCGGACACCACCGGCGGCGCGACTCACTACTACGCGCCGATCGGGATGCACGGGCGCGTGCCGTCGTGGGCCGTCGGGGCCACGGAGACCGCGCGCATCGGCCGGCACATCTTCTTCAAGGAGGTGGCCTAGCCGGCGGGTGCGGGAAGCGCCGGCGGGGGTCCGCGCCTTCCCTGGCCGGTTGACGGGACGAGTCGCCGCTCCGTTTCGTCGGCCGTCGCGCTCCCGCCGCCGGAGAGGCCGCAACGGGGGTGCGGATGCCCCTGCTCGGCGGCGCCACGTCCCAATCTCCTCGGATGTAAGAGGCTCCAATGCGACATTTCCCGGGTAGCTTGTCACCTTGCGCGAAAGTCGCGCTGGCCGTCCTTGCGCTCGGTTTCGCCGAGGCGACCTCCGCCTTGGCGGAGACCGCGAACGCCACCGGCGCGACGCAGGCCAACACAAGGATAATACTACTGGACCCTGCTTGGCTCCGCTTCACGGCCATAACGTTTCTCATAGTCTTGATCGGCGGCTTGTTTCTTCTGCTTCTCCGCTGGTACAACAAAATCGAACAGTCTGGGTACTTCGCCGGCATCTACGGAGATGCCGTCCGCAACTACGAACACGAGCGCCGCAGCGGTCCCATACGCGAGAAGTGGCTGAGGGGCGTTTACGTCGAAGAGTTGCTGGAGGCCGTGAGCGAGCGGGCCAAGGAGTGGTCGGCCGAGCACAAAACCCCGCGCGCCGGTGACCATCTCTTGAAGCTGGCCCACGAGCTGGATGAGACACGGACGAGCTATCCCAAGCCCAGCAGCGTGGTAGACGAGATTGAGCGCTCAACGGCAAGCCGTCTCAGGATGATGGCGCGTGTAGAACGCTTGGCCCACAGCGGAGACGGGTTCGACCCTTGGCGCAGCGATCCGACGGCAAATCCCTTTCGGACGCCCCCCCCTGGCCTGATGCATGGAGGAGGTGGCCCGGGATACGGAGGTCAGACCCGAGGTTCTGACCAAGACGGTTTCACCACTCTCGATGACCCCCTCAAAAGGGGCGAGCATGCAAACAAGCCTCCCGAAGTGAAGGGGAAGGAGAATGACTTTGCGGAACGTCTAAGAGCGTTCCAGAAGGATGTAAGAGCGTTCGAGAAGGATGTGGATCAATGGGTCGATCGCGCCTCGGCATGCGTACGCGAATGGTATCGGAACGACCTGGCACATGCCGAGCGGGAGGCCAGCGACGCTTTGCACGACGTATTGGAGGTTGACTTCTCGGCCATACGGGGCCGCGGCCCGGAGTTCATCCTCGAGTTCACCACGATCGTCATTATAATCTTCGCGGCGACGATCCTCGGCCTTGGTGCGGTCCTCGACAGCCAGCAGATAGGGACCTTGCTGGCGGCGATCGCCGGGTACGTCCTTGGCAAGGGTGTGTCGCGCAGCCGTCAGAGCCCCGGCGAAACGCGCGCCCTTCCGTCGCCCACGCAGGCCGCAGCGGTGGCGGAGGGCGGGAAAACACGGGCGGTGGCCGGGAAAGGCGCCGCTTAGCGAAGCGGCGTCCTCCACCGCCGAACGGCAGGAGCCGGGCGCAGGGCGCCGGCCGTCGCCGGATGGGGGCGGACGGCGCGTCTCACTCCAACGCCCGCATCGGCCGCGCGATCGCGTCCGCCTTCACGACCTTGCCCACCGCGTTCCAGCCGCGCTCGTACTGCGGCGGCGTGTCCAGCGCCTCCGTCCGGCCGAGCGCCGCCGCCGCGCGCAGCGGCCAGTAGGGGTCGCGCAGCAGGGCGCGGGCCAGCAGCACCATGTCGGCGCTGCCTTCGGACAAAACGGCTTGGGCCTGCTCCGGCTCGGTGATCATGCCCACCGCGGCCACCGCCACGCCGGCGCCGCGACGCACCGCGTCGGCGCCGGGCACCTGGTAGCCGGGGCCGACCGGGATCTTCTGGCGCGGGTCGTTGCCGCCGGAGGACACGTCCAGGAGGTCCACGCCGAGCGCCTTGAAGCGGCGCGACAGCTCCACGGTCTCCTCCGTGGTCCAGCCGCCCTCCACCCAATCGGTGTGGGACACGCGGACGGCCAGCGGCACCTCGTCCGGCAGCGCGGCGCGCACCGCCCGCGCCACCTCCAGCGGCAGGCGGGCGCGGCCGTCGAAGTCGCCGCCCCAGGCGTCGTTGCGGCGGTTCGACAAGGGCGACAGGAACTGGTGCAGCAGGTAGCCGTGCGCGGCGTGGATCTCCACCACCCGGTAGCCAGCGGCGACCGAGCGGCGGGCCGCGTCGGCGAAGGCTCGGACGGTGGCGGCGATGTCGCCCTCGCCCATGGCGCGCGGCTCGGCGTAGTCGCCGAAGGGCAGCGCGCTCGGCCCCGCCGGCACCCAGCCGGGCACGGCGCGGCCCTCTTCCCACGGCGCCCGGCGGCTGGCCTTGCGCCCCGCGTGGGCGAGCTGGATGCCGGGCACCGCGCCCACCGCCGCGATCGCGGAGGCGAGCCGCGCGTGCGCCGGGAGTTGCGCGTCCTCCCAGATGCCGAGGTCGGCGGGGGTGATGCGCCCTTCCGCCGTCACCGCCGCCGCTTCGGTGAACACCAGGCCGGCGCCGCCCACCGCGCGGGAGAGCAGGTGCGCGAAGTGCCATTCGGTCGGCACGCCGTCGCCGGCGCAGCAATACTGGCACATCGGCGCCACGCCGATGCGGTTGCGGAGGCGGACTCCGCGCAGTTCGAAGGGCGAGAACAGGTCGGTCACGAGCGGGGACTCCCGGCGTCATAGGGGGCGGCGGGGCTCTCGCCCCAGGGCGGCAGGCGGCCGAGCCGGTTCTCGAACACCGCGAACCAGACCGGGCCGCCGGGCGGCGGCGGGAGAAGATAGCCGGAGCCGTCCGCGGGGAAACGGGTGCGCACCACGGCGTCGCCCAGGTTGCCGCCGACGGCCAGAACGTGGCCCGGCCCCGCCTCCACCACGATGTCGCAGTGCATGGGCCGGAAGCGGCCGCCATCGGCGGCGCGCTGGCGCCAATGGGCGATGGGCGCCTCGGCGCTCCGGTCGGCGCAGACGAGGTCGCCGGGGCGCGGCGCATAGGCCCCGGGCTCGCGCGGCACGAAGGGCGCGAGGGCGGGGAAGCGCTCGGCGTCGCGCACCAGCGCGTCCACGTAGCCGGAATGCGCGGCGTCCGGCGGGAATTCGCGCCGGTCCACCCCGGCGGCGCGGAGCACGAAGGAGACGAAGGCGGCGGACCACGCCGGCTCCCGCCACAGCTCGGCGGCGGCGCCGGCGCGGCCGGACAGGGCGGCGGCGTAGAGCGCGCGGTTGCGCGCCACGGCTCCCCCGTCGTCCCCCAGCGCGCGCCAATAGGCGAGGACGCGGGGGAAGTTGGCCGGGTCCGCCTCGGCCGGGGCGGACGCGGCGGGCGGAGGCGTCGCGCCCGGCGTCCGCTCGCGCCGGCCCCAGTCCTCCCACTCCGCCAAGGCGATCCGCAGCATCCGTTCCCGCGCGGCCGGCGGGTAGGGCAGCGGCGGCCCCGGCGACGGGGGCGCGACGGCGGCGCAGGCGGCGAGGAGCGAGCCGAGGAGGAGGACGCGCCCGGCGGCCCTTGCGCCGCGCCTGGAACGAAGGGCGCGCGGCCGCGATCGTGGGCGGAT
Source organism: Craurococcus roseus (assembly GCF_039523795.1). NCBI lineage: Bacteria > Pseudomonadati > Pseudomonadota > Alphaproteobacteria > Acetobacterales > Acetobacteraceae > Craurococcus > Craurococcus roseus. Next base: position 124,344 of record NZ_BAAAFZ010000060.1, read on the forward strand.
TTTGAAACGAAACATCGAACCGGTCGTCCACAAATGCTATACTTGGATCATGACGGAGAGCGATCTCGACCCTTCGGCCGGCGGAAGGTTGTTTTTCCGCAGCGGCATCCTGCGCGCGGAAAGGCGGCGGCGCACGGCGCCGCGCGAAGCCGCGGTCACGGAAGCCGGGCGCGAGGTGCCGGTGCACGCCGAATGCGACGTGCTGGTGGTGGGCGGCGGCCCGGCGGGCGTTTCCGCCGCCTGCGCCGCGGCGCGCATGGGCGCCCGCACGACGCTGCTGGAGCGGCACAACCACCTGGGCGGCCTGTCCACCGGCGGGCTGGTGATCTGGATCGACCGGATGACCGACTGGGAAGGCCGGCGCGTCATCCGCGGCTTCGCCGAGGAGTTCCTGGACCGCCTGCCCGCGGGCGCGGTGGCCGGGCCGCCGCGCGCCGATTGGGGCTCGCGCGACCCGGCCCTCGCGGCGCACTGGGCGCAGCGCACCGCCGCTTTCCACGGCGTCGTCACCTGGTCGCCCACCTGCGACCCGGAGGCGATGAAAACCGCGGCGCAGGAGATGCTGCTGGGCGCCGGCGTCGACCTCCTCTTCCACGCCTGGGGCGCCGCCCCGGTGGTGCGGGACGGGGCCGTCCGCGGCGCCGTGTTCGAGGGCAAGGGCGGCCGGCGCGCGGTGCTGGCGCCCGTGGTGGTGGACGCCACCGGCGACGGCGACCTGTTCCACCGCGCCGGCGCCGCCGGCTCGGAGGACGTGGACGAGCGCGACATCCACCACTGCGTCAACACCGCTTGGCTGTTCGGCGGCGTGGACATGCCGGCGCACCTGCGCTGGCGGTCGGAGCAGCCGGGCGAATTCTCGGAGTTCCTGCGGACCGGCCGGGAGCGGCTGGGGCTGCTCGACAAGGCCTTCGTGTCCTGGCGGGACGACGTGGCTCTGTTCATGGGGCCGCGCTTGGCGGGCTTCTCGGGCCTCGACACCGACGACCAGACGGAGGTGGAGATCCGCAGCCGGCGCCTGATGGCCGGGCACCTGGAGCACTACCGCGCCCACGCCCCCGGCTTCGCCGGCGCTTGGCCGATGCTGATGGCGCCGCAACTCGGCGTGCGGCACTCGCGCCGGCTCCGCGGCGTCGGGCGGGTGGCGCGCGAGGACTGGGACGGCCGGACGGCGCCGGACGAGATCGGGGTGTCGCCCTCCCTTTCGCCCAGGTTCGCCAACGTTTCGGTGCCTTACGGCGCGCTGGTGCCGGAAAAGCTGGACGGGCTGCTGGGGCCGGGCCGGCACCTGTCCTGCGACGCCACCAGCCACTCCTTCATGCGCGAGATCCCGCAGTGCTGGATGACCGGGCAGGCGGCCGGCGTGGCGGCGGCGCTGGCGGCGGCCAGAGGCGTCGAGCCGCGGGCGGTGCCGGTGGCGGAGATCCGCCGCGCGCTGCGGCGCCAAGGGGCGCACCTGGGCGCGGCGGCGGGGCCGGCGGAAGCGCTGCCGGCGGCTTGAGCCGGCGCGTCGGGGCGCCGGATGAAACCTCTGCTGTTTCATCCATTCTGAATGATGAATGATTTGTAATCATTTACCCATTTACACGAAATCGTGAACAACATAACTTATACGTGTTCAGGCGATGCCTTGGACGTCTCCTCCCGACGACCCGGTGCCGCATCCTGGGGATGGGCATCAGGGATCGCACCTTGGGGCCGGTGGGTCACGACCACCGGCCCCCTTTTTTTGTTTCGCGGCATCGAAGCAAGAAGCGGTGGCGATCGGCGATGGAGCCGCTTTCGGCCCGCTACGCACCCCCGACCGTTGCGGAGATGTGGAAAACGGCGCGAAGCGCCGGCCCCGAACCGCCCTGCGATCCGGCGCCGCGCGCAAACCGGGCTGTGCGGCCCCGGTCGGTTCTTTCCCCCGTTTCACTCGTCCGGCCGGTAGAACACCAACCCGCCGATCTCCGCCGACGGCACGCGGCCGAGCGCCCAGCCGGGCAGCGCGTCCGCGTCGTGCCAGTGGGTGGCGCCGCCGGTCGGGTCGGGCAGGCTCCCGGCCGCGGCGCGGCGGGCGATGCGGCGGCGGACGGCGAGCGCCAAGTCGCCTTCCGGCGCCTCGCCCAGCGCGGCGTGGCGGGGGTGGCGCGGGTTCCAGCAGGCGAACAGGAAGGGCGCGCGGCACGCGCGGCCGAGGAGCGTGGGCCATGCGGCCCCGGCCGCGCTCCCGGGCGCGAAGCGGAGGCGGGCGGTCTCGTTTGACGCCGCCGAGCGGGCGCGGTTCGCCACCAGCGCGGCGAGCGCCTCGATGGCGCGGACGGGGCGCCCCGCCGCTTCGGCCCAGAGCGTGAGGGCGAGGGTTTCCGTCGCCCGCGCGGCGGCGAGGGCGTCGGACGCCGCGGCGCGGGGCGCGGCGGAAAGGGCGGCGCTCACGCCCGGTCCTCCGCGCGGCGGCCGTAGTTGCGCTGGTCCTGCGGGTGATCGGTGCGGCGGAGCCCTTCCAGCTTGCCCTCGATCCGCAGCAGGTGGGCCGACAAGCGCTGGTCCACGTCGCGGATCAGCGACAGCGGCACGTAGGTGCGCGCCACCTCCAGCTTGAACTCGGCCAGTTCGTCGCGGGTGCGGGCCACCGCCTCCGAGTCGCGCGTGTCACCGCGGTCGATGCGGTTCTGGATGTCCTGCTTGAGCATGTAGATCATCCGGAACAGGGCTGCCACGACGGGCACCTCGATGACGCTGATCCACCAGGTCGGCTCGATCTGCATGGCGAACTCCAAGCTCTCCTTGAAGGGCGGAAGCGCCGGGGCCAAACCCCTGGGACGGGCGGCACCGGCATTGGGGGACTGCGTTGCAAGCGAAGTGGCACGAGCCGTACCTGGAGACCTGCTGCCGCTCGGCGCTGCACCGGCTGACGCTGGTGGGCGGGCCGGGGCGGCCGGACGGGCTCAAGGACGGGCCGTGCCTGGAACGGCTCCAGGCTTTGGGCTTGGCGCGGCGGCGCCCCGCCGACGGGCGGTTCGAGATCACCGCCGAGGGCGAGGCGCGGCACGCGCGGGAGATACTGAAGAAGGCGGGGTGATCCGATTGCAGATCCGCAACAACGCGGGCGCACGCAGGCCCGGCGTCTAGCTGCCCCTCCACCCCGCCGCCCGCGCCGGAGCGGCGACCAGCGGCAGGCGCACCGGCTCCGCCAGCAGACAGCCGGCCAGCGCGTCCAGAGCGTCGTCGCGCACGCCGTTCGGCGCGTCCGGGCGCCACGCCGCCATCTCCGACGGGAAGGGCGTGCGGAACACCGCCTCGTGCGCGTGCAGCCGGCGCGCCGCCAGCGCCGGCTCCAACGCGCCGAGGATGCGGAGCGGCTTGGCTTGGCGGCTGTTGTGCTCCACCACCGCGCAGGGCGCGCCGGCCTTCGCCATCTCGCGCTTGAGCAGCGCGGGGAGGAAGCGGCCGATGCCGTTGGTCTCCACGCGCACCGCCGGCAGCAGCAGTTCCCGCGCGAGCGCGGCGACCGCGCGGCATTGCTGGGTGGCGGGGTCCACGGGGCTGTCCGGGTCGTGCGCGAGGTACGCCAACCGGTGCAGGTAGTGGTTGCCCTCGCCGTCGGCGTAGGTGGCGGCCAGCACCGAGGCGTCGCCGGTGCCGGGGCGGCCGTAGGCGGGGTCCCAGAAGCCGCCGCCGGAGACCAGGCGCCGGCCCATGAGCGAGAGCTGCGCGCGGCCGCCGGCCTCGCGGTACTCCGGTTCCTCGGCGTAGCGGACGACCAGCGCCGGGTCGAGGCGCGCCGCCGACTCCGCCACCGCCCGCAGCAGCATCTGCCGGGCGAAGCGGAGCGGGCCGACGCGGGCGCGCAACGCCTCGATGTCGGCGGCGGCGAAGCGCTCCGGCCAGGCGCTCGCGCCCGCCGCGTCGAACAGCGGCACCACCAGGCGGCGGTAGCCCACCAGCCAAGCGTTCTCGTGGCCGGGCGGCAGGTAGAGCGTGTCGGCGCAGTGCGGCGTGCCGACGTAGAGCACGGTGCCGCCGGGCGTCAGCACGAACTCCGTCTCGGCCAGCCGGTCGCGCAGCTCGGCGCGCTTGTTCGGCGTGTCGCAGTTGCCGGCCACCTCCACGTCGTCGCAGACGATGAGGTCGGCGCGGGAGCCGGTGATGTTGCCCGAGAGGCCCTGCGCCAGCATGGAGGGGTCGCGCAGCACCGCGCGCCGCTTCACGGTGAAGCGGTCCATCGCCCAGCTCTCCGGCTGGTCGGGCAGCAGGTGGCGGCAGAGCGGGTGGCGCTCCAGCACGCGGCGCACCGTCGCCACCATCTTCACCGCCAGGTCGTGGTCGGCGGCCAGCACCAGCACGCGTAGGTCCGGCTCGCGCAGCAGGCGCCACGCGCAGTAGAGGCCGACCAGCGTGGATTTGCCGCAGCCGCGGAAGGCCATCAGCAGCAGGCGCCGGTCGCCCGCGTCGCGCCGGGCCTGGAGCCAGCGCGCGATGCGGCGGTGGACGGCGGGCGTCCCCTGCCCCTGCGCGGCGTTCCAGACCCAGGCGAATTCGAGGAAGTCAGCCGTCACCGGCGCCGTCGTCATCGGCCTCGCCTCCTTCCTCCCGCAGCGACGCTATGCCGGCCCGCGCGGCGCCGAGGTCGGCGTCGCCCGCTCCGCCGGCGTCCTCGCCGCGGCCGCCGCTCGTCTTGATGAGCTGGTCGTAGTGCGCGAGGGCGCCCTTCCCCGCCGCGTGGCGGGCGGCGAACGCCTTCGCGTCCGCGTCCGGATCGGCCAGGAAGCGGCGGTAGTCGTCCACGATAAGCCGCGCCAGGGCCGCGCGGTCAGCGTCGGACCAGTGGGTGTTCCGCTCGGGTTTCGTCGTCATGCCTTCACCACGCGCGCCCGGACGGTGCCGGGGTTGAGGTCGAGGGGTGCGGCGGTGCGGTTGAGGACCGTCACCGTCACCACGTCGGTCGCGCCCACCTGCGCCAGGAACACGGCGCCGGAGGTGGACGCGCTCCAGGCGGCGCCGGCGAAGTCGCCGGGGCGCGCGCCGGGCAGCGGCACGTTCGCCTGCGCGGTGCCGCCGGCGGCGATGGAGGGCGGGTCCCAGGCGAGGTCGGCCACCAGTTCGCGCCGGCCGAACGGCAGGTCCGGCATCCCCCAGAGCGCGGCCGGAGCCTGCGACGGGTCGCAGCACAGGCGCATGGCGCGCGCCTCGTAGGAGTCGCCGATGCCGGCGATGCCGATCAGGGCGTAGAACACCGGCTCGGCCAGGCGCACCACCTGGAGGCGGGTCAGCGCCGCGTCGCTCATGTCGGCGGAGCCCTGCCACCAGCGCGCAGTGGGGGACCAGTTCATCGACATGCCGGAGGCGCGGACCAGCGGGCCGTTCGCCTCGGCGGTCAGCAGGTTCATGCCGATGTCGAAGCACTGCACCACGAGGCGCGGGTTGTCGGCGTCCACCGCGAGGGCGAACTCCTTGCAGTTCCGCGCATCCGCGAGAAAAGCCAGGCCGCGGCCGGGGGTGAGCAGCACGCCGCGGTTGACCAGCGTGTAGCCGTCCAGGCCCGGCAGCGCGAAGTCCGGCAGGCGCGAGGGCGTGCCGGACACGCTGCCGGAGAGGCAGGCGAGGCGGTCGAAGCCGGTTTCGGTGTTGCTGTAGCGGAAGGCCGCGGCGCGCAGGTTCGGCGCGGCGGCGACCTCGCGCACCGACTCGCGGTGCCCGGCCGCTTGGTGCAGCGCGCGCACCACGGAGCCGACGCGGGTGGCGGTGGGGGCGTAGTCGATGCCGACGCCGTAGCCCTGGCTGGCCCAGGCCACCTCGTAGACGTGGTCCTGCGCGCCGCCCGAGTGGTGCGCGACGTAGGGCGAGCAGCCCTCCATGCGGACGGCGCTGGCGATCACGGCGCGGCTCGACACGTCGCAGAGGAACGGGATGCCCAGGATCGGCCGGTCCTTCGCTTGCAGCTCGAAGCCGGGGCCGTGGAAGACGTGGCGGTTGTGGCCGGCGTAGGCGCCGGGCGCGGCCGAGAAGCGCACGCCGAAGCGGTCGCGGTCCGGGTGCAGGCTGCTGGCGATGGCGAAGTGGCCGCCGTAGTAGCGGACGGAGGTGTTCCACGCGGCGGCGGTGGCGGCGCGGACGTCGAGGCCGATCCTGTTGTTCACGATGCGGCCGAGCATCAGCGTCGTGTCCTCGAAGCCGCGCTCGTCACCCAGCGTGCGGATGCCGATGGTGAAGCCCTCCACCTGCCGCACCTCCACGAAGGAGGCGTCGAGGTTGCGCAGCACGATCCCGATGTCGTTCTCGTCCATCCAGTCGGAGACCGTGGCGCGGAGGACGCGGAGGCCCTCGTAGAGCTTGGCGGCGTTGCGCGCCGTCCCGCCGTCGCCGAGCGTCAGCGCGGCGCGGCCGCCGGGGCCGGCGTAGAGGATGGCGCCGCGCATGGAGAGGCCGGCGGCGGCGCCGGGCAGCACCAGCGGCATGGCGGTGCGGAAGGTGCCCTCGCCGATCTCCAGCCGCTTGCCGCTGGCGGCGGCGGCGTTCATGGCGGCTTGCAGCGCCGGGCCGTCGTCCGCCGCGCCGTCGCCCACGGCGCCGAAGTCGCGGGCCGAGAGGCGCTCGGCGAGCTTGTCCTCCACCGTGCGCGGCACGGCGCCCTGGAAGGGCAAAGAGAGGGAAGCGCCGTCGCGGTCGAACACCGTGACCGCGCCCGCGCTGTCGAAGCCGAGCAGCTTGTTGGCGCGGGCGCGGCGGAGCGGGAGCGTGGTGGCGCCGCCTGCCTCGGACGGGTCGAGGCGGAGCGCGGTGCCGAGGCCTTCCTTCACCTCTTGGAGCGCGGCGACCTGGTAGTCCAGCTCGTCGTTCAGGGTGCGGGCGCGCAGCACGCCGTTCTCCTGGAAGTCCGTGTTGCGGGCCACCGGGAGTTCGCGGCGCAGCGACACGGCGCAGCCGGGCGGCGGCGGCTCGTAGAAGTGGACGGCGCCGCCCTCCGACTCGCCCGCGCCGGTGACGGCGTAGCCGGCCATTTGGATGAGGCCGTCGAGGCGCACCTCGATGTCGCCTTCGGCGAAGATGGGGAAGGGGTAGGTGAAGGCGGCTTGGACGCCGTCGGCGACGTAGTGGACGCGCGGGGCGACGTCGCCGATGCGGATGTGCTCTGCGGCCATCGGGTCGGTCTCCTCAATCGAGCAGGGAGCGGGCGATGCCGCCGAGGGTGCGGCCGGAGCGGAGCAGCGCGTTCAGCGTGCCGTCGGGCGCGAGGAGGGAGGCGCGGCCGGCGCGGAGGCGGGCGTCGTAGACCGAGTCCTCGGCGCCCTGCGCCGCCGCGGCGTCCGCCTTCAGCCCGGCGGTGACGGCGCCGGCCGAGCCGGCGTCGGCCGACTGGCCGGAGGCGGCGAGGCGGGCGCGGGTCGCGGCGATGGTGCGGCCGAGCGCCTGGGCGCGGGCCTGCCGCTCCTGCACCTGCTGGGCGGACACGATTTGCTGGCGCGCGGCCTCTTGCTGCCGGTCCACTTGGACCTGGGCGCGGTTCATCCCCTTGGCGGCTTGCGCCTGGCGGACCTGGCCGTAGACGGTGGCGCCGGCGCCCGCGAGGGTGGCGATGGAGGCGAGAGCGGCCATCAGTCGGTGATCCTCGTCTCGGTGGTGACGGAAAGGAGCGTCATGGGCAGCGGCGTGTCGTCCTCGACGCGCCAGAGCGGGCGCATGGCGTCGCGGCTCCAGCCCAGGGCGCGCAGCCGCACGTCGCCGGTGAAGCGCGGCGGCGGCGCGTCGAGCAGCGCGGTGCCGAGGCGGCGGAAGGCGACCGGCGACGGGCCGCGGCCGAGGTCCACCGCCAGCGCCGCGGTTTCCAGCAGGCGGAAGGTGACGGACACCAGGCGCAGCGGCGCGGCGCGCACGCCGAGCGGGCCGGAGAGTTCGGGCGGCAGCGGCTCCACTAGGTGGCGGAAGCCGAGCCCGACCTGCACGGTGCGCGCCGGCGGGTCGAGCGTGACGGCGCCGGCGATGACCGTGGCGCTACCGCGCGGGGCGCCGTCGGCGACCACCGCCACCTCGCGGGCGGTCAGGTGGCCGAGGCCGCGCCACGCCGCCTTGGGCTCGGACGCCTCGCCGGTGAGGGCGGCGTCGAGCGCCAGTTCGTCGTCGAAGCGTTCCAGGCGGAATGAGCCTTCGCGTTCCACCACGGCCCAGACGCGGCCCTCGATCTCGGCCAGGGCGCGGAAGGCGCCGGCCGTCTCCTGCCGGGTCCAGGCCGTGACCTCCTCGGCGCGATAGAGCGTGAGGGTGGCGAGCGAGCCGTCGGCCATGGCGACGTGCAACAGGCGGCGGAGCTGGTCGTAGCAGAGCGAGACCGGGTCGCGGACCAGGTGCTGCGAGGCGAGCGCCAAGTCGTTCGCTTGGTAGAGGAGTTGGGCCTCGGTGTAGGCGAACTCGTAGATGCCGCGGCCGCTGCGGGCGGCGAAGATGGTGGCGCCGTCCACGTCCACCGGCTGCACCATGCGCGAGACGGGGGCGCCGACGCGGGTTTGGCGGTTGAGCTGGATGCTGGCCGGCGTGAGCGGCGCGCCGGAGACCATCCATTCGGCGCCGGAGGTGAAGACTTGCAGGTGGGCGCCGGAGAAGACGCCGCGGATGGCGTTCACCTGGTCGGACACCAGGCCGAACTCGATGGCTTGGTCGTCCAGGCCGTTGCCGAGGTCGAAGTTGAACAGGTCGCCGGTGCGCGACATCCAGAGGCGGTTCGGCAGGTCGCGGGAGCCGCCGACCACCAAGCGGTCCTGGTGGAAGCACAGGCATACCGGCCAGCCGCGCGCCCAGGAGAAGGCGGCCTCGTCCCAGTCCTGCGTCGGCGCGGCGGAGGCGAGCGGCGCGTCCTCCACCGTGGCGGTCGCCTGCGTCGGCGACGCGACGGCGGTGACGATCACCCGCTTGCCGCCGATGCGGAAGCGCGTGGCGACGTGGCCGGTGCGGAACAGCGGCTCGGACGCGGTGAGGGCGATCGCGCCCGTCGTGCCGCTCGGGGTGAGCACCGCGCTGGGCAGGAAGCGAAAGAAGGGCTCGCGCACGAAGGCCCAGGGCTGGACGGTCCAGCTCGCGTGGCCGGTGCGGGTGATGCGCTGCGGCGCCATCTCCGGGTGGCAGAGCAGCAGCGTGTCGGCGCTCTGGGTGTGGGCGAGCTGGGGCAGCATCGCCGCGGTCCAGGGGCCGAAAACGCGCGCCACCTCGGCGTCGCCCACGAAGACGCGCATCTCGCCGGCGGTGAGCGCCAAGAGGTAGGTCTGCTCGGTGTTGAACTCGAAGGCGATCAGGCGCGCGGGGCCGGGCAGCGGCGCGACGTGGCGGAGGCCGGGGCGGCGGACCAGGCCGCCGGTCGGCTGGATGAAGACGTTGCGGAGGCGGCGCGCGCCGTTGGCCCAGGCGCGGAGGTCGGGGCGGCCGAGCAGTTCGGGGGCGACCTCGCCGGCGGTGAAGCTGGTCTTGAGGGTGCGGGCGCCGGCCATGTCAGCGGCGTCCGGCGATCAGCGGGAAGTGCTCGATGGCGCGCGGCGTCGCCTGCTGGCTGTCGGCGAGGCGCGCGGCGCGCAGCTCCCCCTCGGCCTGGGCGAAGAGCATCTGCGCGCGGGAGGTGTTCTCGGTGAGCGGGATGCACAGCTCGGCGGCGAGGCGCGCGGCCAGGGCGGACGCGAAGAAGGGCGGCAGCGCGGACTCGTCGGGGCGGAAGATGTAGGAGAGCGTGACCTGCTCCGAGTTGGTGTGCAGGCGGTCCTCGAAGAGGCGGTAGGCGAGGCCGCGGCCGCTGCCGGGCGCGCCGGCGGAGAGGGCGCGGAGGAAGCCGGCGGGTAGCTGGAAGGCGTGCGCGAAGTCGGCGACCGGCTTGGCAGCCAAGCGGGGCAGGGTGGCCTGCGCGGTGGCGAAGCTCCACGGGTGGAGGGAGAGCAGCGCGTCGCGCGCGGCGGGGTAGAGGTTGGCCGCGACCTCCGCCTCGGCGGTGCCCTCGTCGAAGGAGGCGATGGGCTGCGCGCCGATCTTCAGCAGCGCGCGCGAGCAGAGCGCGAGGGCGGAGAGGGCCATCGGCGGGGAACTCCGGTTCGGTTCTCGGTGGGGGTGCCCCGCCCCCGTTTCCGGAGGCGGGGCGGGCGGCGTGCGCGCTTATTCCTTGCAGCGCATCCGGACGGCGCCGGTGTCGTCCACCAGCACGGCGCCCTGGCTCATCATCGTGTTGACGAAGTGCGCGGCGCGGTCGCCGTGCCAGGTGATGTCGGTGGCGATCTCGGCGGCCGAGGCGTGGCCGACCGCGGTGCGGTGGTAGAAGTAGCAGTACCGCAGCGCCGCGTTCTTGGTCAGGCCGCTGTGCGGCATCCACAGCGCGCCGAGCCAGCGCTTGGCCTGGGTGCCCTTCCAGGGCAGCTCGCCGTCGCCGACGTACTGGGCGTTGGCGAACTCCTGGATGGTCAGCAGCTCCGACCACTGCTTCCAGCCGACCACGGCGTAGCGCTGGCCGTCGTCCGGCACGTCCGCCGCGCCCAGCATCTCGAAGGCCAGCAGCACCTTGGCGCGGGTCAGGCCGTCGTTGTCGGTCTGGCCGGAGGCGGTGCCGACCGCTTCGCGCGTGGAGCCGTCGAGGGCGGCGATGATCAGCTCGTCGGTCTTGCGGCCGAGCGCGTAGGCGCCGGCGTTGGCCGCGACCAGCCGCTCGTCGTGGTTGGTCTTGAGCTCGTCCATCCGGTCCACCCAGTCGCCGGCGTAGTAGTCCTGGAGGAAGCACTCGACGGAGGAGTGGTCGATGTTCATCACCGGCACGACGCCGTTGCGCGCCTTGGCGGCGGCGGTGCCGCGGCCGACCCGCTGGAACACGGTGGAGGCGCCGCGCACGTCGCCCTTGGAGCGGACGGTGGGGCGCAGCTTGCTGCCCTGGCGCTGGTACGCCTCCTGCACCTCGGACTGGTAGTGCTTGACGAAGGCCTGGTCGATGGAAGCGGACATGGTCGCTCCTTGGGGTGGGGGTGCTGCGGGGACGGCGCGCGCGCGGTTGGTCCGGCTAGGGGCCGCGCGCGCGCCGGAAGCGGGCCGCGGCCCCATCGCGGGGTTGGTCGCGGCCGTGGAAGGGACGCGGGGGCGGGCGCGCCGGTGGATCGGCGCAGGCCCGCCCCCGCCGGCGGCTCCCCGC
>NZ_BAAAFZ010000060.1:135482-236158 GCF_039523795.1 Craurococcus roseus
TCCCCGCGCGCGGGCGCGCGGCGCCGTTCCGCCGACCGGGGGTGGCGGTCGGCGGCGGCCTGCTTGCTCGCGTTGTCGGGCGGGGAGCCGCGCTGCGGCGGGGCGAGCGCGCGGGAGGGGGAGACTACGCCGCGCGCTTCACAGCCCCGCCGCGGGTTTCAGCCGCCGGCGGTGCCCACCAAGCGGCGGAAGCCTTCGGAAACGCGGCGGACGAACTCGGGCTCGCGGGAGCGCCAGTAGCGCGGGTCGCGCATCATGGCGCGCAGCTCCGCTTCGCTCTCGCGGGCGGGCGGGGCGGAGTCGCGGGAGAGGCCCGGTTCTTCCTTCCGCATCATCTGCTCCAGCGCGAGCACGCCCTCCGCGGTGCTGGCCAGCGCCTCGTACACGGGCTCAGGGAGCTTGGCGCGGCCCCAGGCGGAGAGCTGCGCCGCCACCTGGCGGAAGCGGTCCTCGCCGCCGAAGTGCGAGCACAGGCGCTCGCGCTGGCGGTCGGCCTCGAACTGCGCGGCGGCCTCGGCGATCAGCGGCACCAGGCGCTCGGCGGCGAGGTCGTAGACGAGCTGCGCCTGGGCGTTGGAGAAGTGCGCGGCGTGGAGGCGCTGGTTGACGCCCTCGTCGGCGCGGCACAGCTCGTGCGGCTCGTTGATGCTGTAGGCGCAGGGCGTCTCGGGGATGCCCATGGATTGGCGGAAGCGCAGCAGGTCTTCCGGCCCGGCGTCGTCCGAGGGCGGCGCGGCGCGCTGGGAGAGGCGGCGCTCCAGCTCGCGGTAGGACTTGAGCAGGGCGTCCACGCGGAGCGCGCCCGCCTCGGCGTCCCAGAACTTCTCCGGGACGTCCGCCGGCCGCGCCTTCGCGTCGGCGGGCGGCGGCGGCGTGTCTTGCAGCAGGTTCTCAGCCATTCGGGGCTTGCTCCGGGTTGGAGGAGAGGGGGACCAGCACCTCGGCGGGGGCGCCGAGGGTGCGGGCGAGCCAGCGCGTGGCGGCGGCGGCGTCCACCTGCGCCGCCGCGGCGCCGCCGAGGGCGTTCACGGATTGCAGGAACAGCAGCGTGTTGGCGGCGTCGGCGCGGCCCTGCACACGGGCGAGCGGGCTCTCGTAGCGGAGCGCCGCCTCGCGCCCGTCGAGCAGCAAGGGCGGAACCTCGCCGCGCCGGCGGAGGATGCCGAGGCAGCGCGTGACCAGCGGCGTCAGCAGCTCGGCTTGCAGGCGGCCGTAGGTGGCGCCGAGCAGGCGGGCCGTCTGGGCGCCGCGCTCCAGCACCTCCGTCGCCGTCATCTTGGCGTCCTGCAGCGGGCCGAGGCGGTCGGCGAGCATGGAGGCGCGGATGCGGGCGCGGAGGTCGTTCAGCACCAGTTGCGAGATGTCGAAGTTGCCGGGCGCCGCCAGCGGCGTGAGGCCGGCGCTGCCGGGCGCCTTCGGGATGATGGAGCCGGGCACGAGGCGGACGGTGGCGGGGTTCAGCACCCCGTCGTCCTCCGCCTGCCAGATGCCGGTGACGGCGATGGAGGCGTTCTTCAGCACCATCTCCACCACCGTGTTGGCGGTGCGGATGTCGGGCAGCGCCTTCATCACCGGGCCGCGGCCGTAGGTCTCGCCCGGCGCCTTCAGCCAGCGGAAGGCGACGCAGGGCGACTCGGCGAAGCGGCCTTCGGCGAGCAGGACGGGCCGGTCCGGCTCGGCGGTGAGCAGCGCGGCGTAGCGGGTGCCGGCGCGGTCGGGCCAGACGGCTTCCAGCACCGGGTGCTTGGCGTCGGCGGCGTCGGGCTTGAGCAGCGCGGGCGGCAGCTCCGCCGACGGGTAGCGGCGCCGGATGCCCGCCACGGTGAGGAGCGCCGTGCGGTACACGGTGTCGAGGCGGCCGGACGGCCCCTCCTCCAGCACCGCGTCGCGGAGCGGGACGGCGGTGAATCGGAAGGCCGACGGCTCGCCGAGCGGCGCCTCCTCCACCAGCAGGAGGCCGGTGCCGGCCACCACCAGGTCGAGGAAGGCCTGGTGCATCTCGATGGCGAAGTTGGAGCGGTCGAAGTGGCCTTGCAGGACCGCCGCCGCGTCCTCCAGCGCCTCGGCGGCGGCGCGGCCGGCTTCGGTGTCGGCGACGGGGCGCGCGGGCGCCAAGCCGAACCAGCGCGACCAGGGCGGCGTCAGTTCGGCCAGCAGCGAAGCGGCGAGCTGTTCGGCGGCGTCGGCGGCGGTGGCGTCGAACAGCGCGGGGCCGCCGGCGGGCGGCGGCAGCGCGTGGTCGTAGCAGGCGCGCCAGACGGGTTCGAGCGCGCGGCGCTTCTCCAGCGCGGCGGCGTGGCGGGCGGCGATGGCGGCGGGGTCGGTCATCGCTTCACTGCCCCAACAGCGACTTGCGCGCGAGGCCGGGCAGTTGCTCCAGCACGCCGCGCGAGGAGGTGGCGACGGTGCCGGCGATGCCGTGGGCGGCGCGGGCGCGGTTCTCGGCCCGCGCCTCCTCGCCGGCGGCCTGCGCCGCGGCTTCCGGCGCGGCGGCCACGACGGGCGCTGCGGCGGGCGCGGGCTCTGGCGCGGCGACGATCTTCGGCTTCGGGGCGCTGAACAGGCCACCCATGCGCTTCACCTCTGGCTTTGGCGGGGAAAACCGGCCCGAAACGCCGCGGGCCCGGCCCTCTGGTAGAGGAGCCGGGCCCGTTCGGTGGGTCGGGGGAGGGATCGGCCAGCGGGCGCAGTTCGCCCGTTGGCGAGGGGAGTTCTACGCGGGCGGAGCGCCAGGTGTCAAGAATATTTTCCTGTCATCGCCGCGCCGCGCGAGGGCGCGAAAAAGGCCGAAGGGGGTCATGGCGAAGGGCGCGCCGGCCCCGAGCACGGCGCGGCAAAGCGACACGCAGGAAAAAGGCGCGAACGGCGGCAGCAGACTCCGGCGCGGCCCGCCCGGCCGGAAGGGGCCGAGCACGGCGAGGCCGGCGCGGCGGTAGAAGCCCGGCAGGTCGAAGCCGGGCGGCAGGCCGTCGAGCCGCGCCACCACCAAGCGGCCCGACAACGGGTCGAGCACCGTCCAGCCGCCCGCGTCCTCCAGCGCCGCGAAGCAGTGGCGGAAGCCCCGGCGGAGCGGCCGCAGCCACGGCAGCTCGCCGCCGCCGCCGAACACGATGAACGCGCGTTGCGCCGCTTCCGCGGCGGCGCGGCGGTGCGCGGGGCGGGGCGCGCCGGCCGTCACGCGCCGCCGCCCGGGAAGGCGATGACATTGGCGCCTCCGACCGGCGCCGGCGGGACGCCCGCCACGATGCCTTTGGCGCGCAGCGGCCAGTCCAGGCGCCGCATGGCTTCGCGCCACAGGCGGGCGTCGCCGCGCTCGCGCGGGGCGCGCGGGTCGGGCGCGGCCTGCCGCTCGCCCCAAATGCCCAGGATGCGCGCGTGCTGCAGGTCGATCCGGCGCTGGCGGTACAAACGGTCGAGGCAACGGACCACGTCGTCGGGCTCGCAAGGCCGTTGCACGCGGCCGGCGCCGGACACGATGCGCGCCCCGTCTCGGCGGGCGACCAGCGCCGCCATCGTCCAGAACCACGCGTCCTCGGCGCTGCGGAACGGCTCGGCGGCGTTGGCGGCGCGCGAAACAGGGGTATATCCAAAACGAACGGCCGTTGTCATAGTGTATGTTCCTCTCGGGAAAGTGAGAACATCGAGAGAACATAATCCCTGGAATGCGAGCATCTCAAGCGCATTTTAAGGAAAATCCACCTATTGCACTCCGAACCAAGACCTAGGATGTTATCCCCATGCGGCACGACGACATCTGGCGAGCCATCGACGCCCTGGCGGCTGAGAACGGCTTGTCGGCGTCCGGCCTCGCGCGCCGCGCTGGGCTCGACGCCACCGCCTTCAACCCGTCCAAGCGGATCGGCAGCGACGGCCGCGCGCGATGGCCTTCCACCGAGAGCGTGGCCAAGGTGCTCGCGGCCACCGGCACGAACTTCGAGGTCTTCGCATCGCTCGTCACGGGCGCGCCCGGCGGCGGCCTTTCGCGCCGCGGCGACGAGGGCGCGCCCCATGCGGACCGCGCCCCGCCGCGGCGCATACCGCTGATCGGCTTCGCCCAAGCGGGCGGCGAAGGCTACTTCGGCGACGGCGGGTACCCCGTGGGGGGAGGCTGGGACGAGATCTCGGTGCCCGAGGTGGGCGACCAGAACGCCTACGCCCTGGAGATCTCCGGCGAGAGCATGGAGCCGGTGTTCCGCGACGGCGACATCGTCATCGTCTCGCCCGGCACCGCGATCCGCCGCGGCGACCGCGTGGTGGTGCGCACCGCCAAGGGCGAGGTGATGGCGAAGCAGCTCAAGCGCCAGTCGGCGCGGAGGATCGACCTGCTCAGCCTCAACCCGGCGCACCCGGACCACAGCTTCGACCTGTCCGAGATCTCCTGGATGCACCGCATCGTCTGGGCGAGCCAGTGACGGCCCGCTGAAGGGCGCGGCACCGGCGGCCGGCAGGCCTAGCGCGCGGCCTTTACCTCGCGCGCTCCCATGTCAGGCGGTTGGCGCGCTGCTCTCCCGCCCACTGGAACCGCGGCGTCGTCAGGGTCAGCCGGTCGCCGGACACTTCGGCCCGGCGCCGGTAGTTCCGCTCCACCTCTTGCGGCCACAGGCTCGCCTGCACGCGGTGGATGACGGCGCCATCCCGCTCGTCCACCTCATAGGTGCCGAAGTAGGCGTAATAGCCCATGTACGCGGCGCCGATCTCGTCCG
Source organism: Craurococcus roseus (assembly GCF_039523795.1). Taxonomy (NCBI): domain Bacteria; kingdom Pseudomonadati; phylum Pseudomonadota; class Alphaproteobacteria; order Acetobacterales; family Acetobacteraceae; genus Craurococcus; species Craurococcus roseus. The sequence goes on from NZ_BAAAFZ010000060.1 coordinate 140,186, forward strand.
GGGTGGCGGTCCGCTCGGGGATGCAGCACAGGCGGCCGGGCGCGAAGGTCGGCCGCGGGTCGCGCATGATCTGCACCGCCATGCGGCCCGTCGCGTCGTAGATGATCAGCCCGAGCGGGTTCCGCCCCATCCACTCGTGGCTCACCTCGCCATTCGGCCTCAGGGTCTCGACGGAAACCAGCCTCCACGTCCCGACGACATCGGCGCGCTTGAGGTCGTCGGCCTTGGCGGCGTGGGCGGAGCACAGCGAGGCGACTGCCGCCGCCGTCGCCGCTGCCAGCGCCGACGGCCGGGAACGAAGCCGATGCTTGGTCATGGCTGCCTTCTCCCGCTGGGGGAGAGCGGATTCTAACAGGTTCCGCACGGTCGGGGCGTGATCCGCGTCACGGAGCGGCGCCGTCCGCGGGGGGAGGGATCTCCTCGATGTCGAGCGGCCTCACGTCGCTTCCACGGCCGCCTTCCGTCCGGGCGGCAGTTCCCGCTGCAAGGCGGGTGGCAGGAGCTGGCGCAGCGCCTGGAGGTCGCGCTCCGCACGGCACGCCAGGAAGTGCTTGGCCTCCTCGCCGGGCGCCGCCAACGGCACCGCGGTCAGGCCGATGTCCTCGTAGACGCGCAGCAGGTCGGGGCCGACGCGCCAAAAGGCCGGGTCCACGCCCGCGCGCTCGCACGCGTCGCGGAAGCGCCAGATGGCGGAGATGGCGTCCTGGCGGTCGCCCGCCGGGTCGCCGAGGGCGAGCCAGATGCGGTCGCGCTTGAGGAAGGCGAAGCCCGCCCGCTGCTCCTGGCCGAACACGGCGCCGTCGGCCTGCACCGGCGCCAGCGCGCCGAGCGCCCGCAAGCGCCGCCGCGCCCCGTCGTCCCAGCCGACCACCCCGAGGCGCGCGGGCCGCAGCAGCCGGACCACGCCGACCAGCAGCAAGACGCCGGTGAGGCCCACCGTGAAGCGGAGCGACCAGGGCGCTTCCCTCGACAGCACGACCTCCCACCAGCTCTCGTCCGAGAACGGGCCGCCGCTGTAGGCGACCAGCGCGAGCGAGATGCCGCACACGGCGACCGCCGCCAGCGGCACCAGCGCCTGGTCCGAGAGCGGCTCGCGGGTGAGGCGCGCGTCGCGGTAGAAGGCGCCCCGTAGGGCGGCCAGCAGCGCCGCCGTCAGCAGCACCGCGCCCCAGAGCCACCAGCTCTCGCCGCGCGCCCAGACGACCACGGCGGCGTTGAGCAGCAGCAGCAGCGAGCCCCACCACGCGATGGAAAGGCGCCGCAGCAGGCCGTAGGCCATCACCAGCAGCAGCGAGCCCACCACGGACGCGGCGAAGTGCGACGCGAGCGCGGCCGCCCGGCCGAGCCAAGCCTCCGCGTCCGTGCCGCGGACCGGCAGCGCGCCCATGAAGAGCAGCAGCGCGCCGGCGAGGGCGACGAGCGAGGCGATGGCCGGCACCTCCAGCGCCTCCGTCCCGCGCCCGAGGGCGGTGACGCGCGCGAGCACGCCTCGGCGCTGGCCGACCTCGAAGCCGGCGAAGAGGCCGCCGGCGATGAAGAGCGGCACGATGTAGTAGTAGAGGCGGAACACCAGCAGCGCGCCCACCACCTCCGCCGCCGGCATGTAGGGCTGGAGGCCGAGCATGATGGCGCCGTCGAAGACGCCCAGGCCCCCGGGCACGTGCGCCAGGATGCCGGCCGCGTAGGCGGCGAGGTAGATGCCCACGAAGCGCAGGAAGGTCAGCCCTTCGGCGGCGGGGAGCAGGGCGTAGAAGATGGCCGCCGTCACCGCCACGTCCACGGTGGCGAGCGCCGTCTGCGCCAGCGCCATGCGCGGCCCCGGCAGGTCGATGTCGTACTTGAAGACGCGCACGCGCCGCACGAAGAGGCTCAGCACGACGTAGCCCAGCACCGCGCCCCAAAACGGCACCACGAGGAGCCGCAGCGCCCAATGCGGCAGGTGCTCGCCGAACCAGGGCACCACCTCCGGCTCGACCAGCAGCACGAGGCCGCCCAGCGCCAAGCCACCGAGGCCGAAGGTGAGGGAGGTGAAGCCGACGACCTTGGCGATCTCAAGCGGCGTCAGCCCCCAGGCGGAGTAGAGGCGGTACCGCACCGCCGCGCCCGAAACCGCCGCGAAGCCGAGGTTGTGCGCGAGCGCGTAGCCGCAGAAGGAGGCCACCATGGTCCTGGGCCAGGAGACGCGGCGCCCGGCGTAGATGGCGCCAAGCTTGTCGTAGATCGTCAGCACCAGGTAGGCGACGACGGTGAGGCCCGCCGCGATCCAGAGCGCGCTGACCGGCAGGGCCGCCATGGCGGCGCGGATGTCGGCCACCGAGAGGTGGCGGAACTCCTTCTGCACCACGTAGACGGCGCCGACCAGCAGCGCGACGCCGAACACCGCCGCGCCGTGCCGGCGGAGCGAAGCCGCCGCTCCCGCCATCAGACCGCCTCGCGCGCCAGCGCGGTCTCGATCAGGCCTATGGTGCCCGGGATGCCGTAGAGGGCGACGAAGCTGCCGAAGCGCGGCCCTTCCGGCTGGCCGAGCAGCACTTGGTACAACGCGTTGAACCAGGCGCGCGACACGCCCGGCCGGCCCCCGTCCTTGCCTTCGGACAGGAAGGGTTCGCGGCGGCCGGCGTCGTAGACGAGGTCCTGGATGGCCCGCGCGCGGTCGTCCGGGGGCAGGGCTTCGAGGTCGCCGGTGCGTTCGCGCAGCGCGGCCATCAGGGCCCGCAGCGCTTCGGCCTCCGCCGGCGTCGGGGCGCGGCGCTCCTTCCGGGGTTCGACGAAGTCCTTGTAGTAGTTGACCGCGTGCCGGCAGAGCGCGGGCAAGTGGTCGCGCCCCGGATCGGCGGTCGCCGCCTCGGGCGCGTAGCGGCGCACGTAGCCGAGCAGGTGCTCCGGGTCGTCGGAGCCGAGCACGGAAACGAGGTTCAGCAGCAAGGAGAAGGGCACCGGGCTCGGGGCGACGTTCGGCACACGGCCGTCGTGGATGTGCCACGCGGGGTTGGCGGGCTCCGGCGCGGCGCGCAGACGCTCCAGGTTGGCTTGGTAGTCGTCCACCGCGCGCGGGATCACGTCGAAGAAGAGGCGCTTCGCGCGCTGCGGCGCGGGGTACATGAACTGGGCCAGCGACTCGGGCGGGGCGTAGCGCAGCCACTCCTCGATGGTGAGGCCGTTGCCCTTGCTCTTGCTGATCTTCTGCCCGCCTTCGTCCAGGAACAGCTCGTAGGTGAAGCCCACCGGCGGCTCGCCGCCCAGGACGCGGCAGACCTGCGAGGAGAGCTTCACGCTGTCGATCAGATCCTTGCCGGACATCTCGTAATCGACGCCGAGCGCGAACCAGCGCAGCGCCCAGTCGGCCTTCCACTGCGCCTTGCAGTGGCCGCCGGTGATGCGCGTGCCGTGGCGCTCGCCGCTTTCCGGGTCGCGCCAGACCAGCAGGTCGTCCGCCGGGCGCACCTCCTCCATCGGCACTTGCATGACGACGCCGGTGCGCGGGTGGACCGGCAGGAAGGGCGAGTAGGTCGCGCGGCGCTCCGGTCCCAGCGTCGGCCGGATCACGTCCAGCACCGCCCCGTGGCGCTCCGCCATGCGCAGCAGCGCCGCGTCGAACCGGCCGGCGCGGTAGTAGTCGGTGGCGGAGGCGAACTCGTAATCGAAGCCGAAGGCGTCGAGGAAGGCGCGCAGCCGGGCGTTGTTGTGCGCCCCGAAGCTCGGGTGCGTGCCGAACGGGTCGGGGATGGCGGTCAGAGGCTTGCCGAGGTGGGAAGCCAGCATCTCCTTGTTCGGGACGTTGTCCGGCACCTTCCGCAGCCCGTCCATGTCGTCGCTGAAGGCGAGCAGGCGGGAGGGCAGGCCGGTCAGGCGCTTGAAGGCGTTCCGCACCCAGGTCGTGCGCGCGACCTCGCCGAAGGTGCCGATGTGCGGCAGGCCGGAGGGGCCGTAGCCGGTCTCGAACAGCGCTTCGCCCTTCCCGGACGCGCGCAGGCGATCGGCGACCTTGGCCGCCTCCTCGAACGGCCACCCCTTGGGCACGCCCGGCAAGGCTTGTGTCAACTGCGTGCTCATCCTCGTTTGGCGATACGTAGAGGGTTGTGGTCGGCGGCGGAAGGACCGGCTCCGGCGTTGCGAGGGGTCGCGGCCGGGCGAGGACTGTCGGGCACAACCGCCGTTGCCGCAACGGCGCGGCCCGCACACGCCTAGCGCCGGAGGGCGCCGCCGGTTCATGGCCCCAGCCGCCGCGCCGGCTCCTCGGAGAACGAAGGCGAGCTGCGGGCGAACGCGGCGCGGCCCCTCGAAGGCCGGCGCCCGTCCCGACAAGCCACCCGAGCGGAGACGCGGACGGCGGAGCACGGGTGGACGCCGCAGCCTTCGGTGGGTATCGCTCCCTATCGGGCGCGGCAGGAATTCCGCGCCGCTTCGATGGGGAGCGACGGATGCAGCTTTGCGAGTGCGGCCGGAACCACGCCGCCGATCCCGGCCGGCGGGCCTTCTTCGGGGCGGCCGCCGCCCTGGGGCTCGGCTGCGCGGCGGCCAGGATCGCCGCGCCCCCGGCGGCCCGGGCCGCCGACCCGGTGGCGCGGACCACGCTCACGCCGGGCCAAGCGCTGCAACTGCTGAAGGAAGGCAACGACAATTACCGCACGGACGCGCCGTTCCGCGGCGTGCAGGGCCGCGAGCGGCGCGTGGAGCTGGCGCGCGGCCAAGCGCCCTTCTGCGTGCTGGTCGGCTGCTCCGACAGCCGGGTGCCGCCGGAACTGCTGTTCGGCCGGGGCTTGGGCGAGTTGTTCATCGTCCGCAACGCCGGCAACACGGTGGACACCGCCGCGCTCGGCAGCGTCGAGTACGGCGTCGGCGTGCTGGGCTGCCCCTTGATCGTGGTGCTCGGGCACGAGAGGTGCGGGGCGGTCGCGGCGGCGGTGGACCTCGTGGAGAAGAACACCGCCTTCCCCGGCGTCATCGGCGAGATGATCCAGCCCATCGTGCCGGCGGTCTTGGAGGCGCGGCGCGCGACGGGGGGCGACCCGCTCCACAACGCGGTCGTCGCCAACGCCAAGCGCGTCGCCACCCGGCTCGGCGCGCAAAGCGCGTTGATCCAGGACGCGGTGCGGGCCGGCAAGCTCAAGATCGTCCCGGCGACCTACGACCTCGACGACGGCGACGTGGAGTTCTTCGACGGCTGAGAAGGGCTGCCGGCCGGGGTTCGACGGCGCGGGCCTCGGCGCCTTATCCTAGCGCCCGATGCCCCCCCGCGCCCGCAGCGGTGCCCCCTCCTCCCCCGCGCGGCTTCTGCTCCCGGAAGCGCCGGCCCTCGTCGCCGGCTACGGGCGCGGCACGCTGCTGACACCGGACGGCGAGCTGCTCGCGCTGTCCGCGTCGGACCTGCACGCGGCGCTGCGCGACCTGCCGCCGCCGCTGCTCGTCCACGCCCCGGCGACGGCGCGGCGGCTCGACCTGCCGCGCTTCGACGACGCCTTCGACCTGTTGGAGCTGTTCGCCTTCTGCCTGCCGGCCCAGGCCGCGGCGCCGACGCCGCGCGGCTTGGCGGCGGCGCTGGACCTGGAGCCGCCGCGCGACGACGCGGCCGCCGCCGCGCTGCTGCCGGAGATGGCGGCGGCGGTGCTGCGCCGCCTTTCGGAGACGCGCAAAGCGCCCTTGAACCGCGACGCGGCGGCGTTGGCGGCCAAGCTCGCGGACGCGGCCGCTTGGCCATGGGCGCCCTCCGTGCTGGCGGCCCTCGGCGCGCCGAACGCGAGCCCATCGACCGATGCGCTGAAGGTGTGGCGCCGGCTGCCGGACTGGGAGGACCAAGGGCCGCCCCTGCCGCCGGCGGCCTTCCCCGTGGCGCCGGCCGAGGCGCGGACGAGGCTCGCGCAGATTCTGGGCCAGTCCGCCGAACAGCGCCCGCAGCAGGCCGACTACGCCTCCGCCGCCGCGGCCGCCTTCGCCCCGCGCGAGGCGAGCGGCGCGCCGCACTTGGTGCTGGCGGAGGCCGGCACGGGCACCGGCAAGACGCTGGGCTACATCGCGCCCGCCAGCCTCTGGGCCGAGCGCAACGGCGCGCCGGTCTGGATAGCCACCTACACCCGCAACCTGCAACGGCAGATCGACCAGGAACTGGGCCGCCTCTACCCGGAGCCCGACGAGCGCCGGCGCCGCGTGGTGGTGCGCAAGGGGCGCGAGAACTACCTTTGCCTCCTGAATCTGGAGGAGGTGCTGGGCCGGGCGGGCGACCCGCGCTTCGCCGTGCCGCTCGGCTTGGTGGCGCGCTGGGCGTTGGCGACGCGCGACGGCGACCTGCTCGGCGGCGACTTCCCCGGCTGGATCGCCGAGCTGTACGGGCCGGCCGCGGTCTACCCGCTGGCCGACCGGAGGGGCGAGTGCATCCGCTCCGCCTGTCCCCGGTACAAGCAGTGCTACGTGGAGCACTCCATCCGCCGCGCCCGCGGCGCGACCCTGGTGGTGGCGAACCACGCGTTGGTCATGGTGCAGGCGGCGCGGGGCGGCGGGGAAGACGGCCGCCCGGTGCGCTACGTGTTCGACGAGGGCCACCACCTGTTCGACGCCGCCGACGCGGCCTTCTCCGCCGCGCTGACCGGGGCGGAGGCGGCGGAGCTGCGCCGCTGGCTGCTCGGCGCCGAAGGCGGGCGCAGCCGCGCGCGGGGCCTGCGACGGCGGATCGAGGAGCTGGCGGCTGGCGAGATGCCGGAACTGGTGCCTCCCATGGACGCCGCCCTCCTCGCCGCCCGCGCCCTCCCCGGCCTCGGCTGGACGACGCGGCTGGGCGAAGGGGAGCCTCCCGCTCCGGAGGCGGAGCCGGACGGCGAGGCGGCCGTCGCCAAGCGCGCGAATCCGACCGAAGCGTTCCTGCGCGCCGTCCGCCGGCAGGTCCTCGCCCGGACGGACGGGGAGGAGGGCCTCTACGACGTCGAATGCGACCTGCACCCGCTCAACCCCGGGCTGTCCGATGTGGGCGAAGCGCTGGAGCGCGCCTTGAAGCGGCTGGAGGAGCCGCTGGCGACGCTGCGCGACCGCCTCCAGGCGCGGTTGGAGGGCGACGAGGTCGACGAGCTGGACACCGGCGACCGCATCCGGCTGGAAACGGCGGCCAAGGGCATCGAGAACCGCGCCCTGGTGCCCCTGCGCGCGTGGCAGGCGATGCTGCGCGCGCTCCGCGAAGCGCCGCCCGCGCCGGGCGAGCGGCGGGACTTCGTAGACTGGCTCGCGGTGGGCCGCCGGGACGGGCGGGAGGTGGACGCCGGGATGCACCGGCACTGGCTCGACCCCACCGCGCCCTTCGCGTTGGTCGTCGCCGCGCCGGCGCACGGGCTGCTCATCACCTCCGCCACCTTGCGCGACGCCGGCCTGGGCGCCGACACGGAGGAGGAGTGGGCGGCGGCCGAGGCGCGGGTCGGCGCGACGCACCTGCCCGCGCCCGCGATCCGCGCCGCCGTGCCCTCCCCCTTCGACTACGCCGCCCGCACCCGCGCTTTCGTGGTCACGGACGTGGACAAGGCGCGCACGCCGCAGGTCGCCGCCGCGATGGCGGCGCTGTTCGAGGCGGCGGGCGGCGGCGGCCTGGGGCTGTTCACCGCCATCCGGCGGCTGCGCGAGAGCTACCACCGCATGGCGCCGGGGCTGGAGGCGTCGGGCATCCCGCTCTACGCCCAGCACGTGGACGCGATGGACAACGCCACGCTGGTGGACGTCTTCCGGGCGGAGGAGAACGCCTGCCTGCTCGGCACGGACGCCATGCGGGACGGGGTGGACGTGCCCGGCCGCTCGCTCCGCCTCCTGGTCTTCGACCGGGTGCCCTGGCCCCGCCCGTCCATCCTGCACCGGGAGCGGCGCGTCCACCTCTCGGGCGGCGAGCCCAAGGCCTACGACGACGCCCTGGCGCGGCACCGGCTGCGGCAGGCCTTCGGCCGGCTGATCCGGCGTGCGGACGACCGCGGCGTCTTCGTGCTGCTCGACCGCTCCTGCCCGAGCCGGTTGCTGGCCGGGCTGCCGGAGGGGGTGGAGGTCCAGCGGGCCGGGCTGGCGGAGGCGGTGGCGGAAACGCGGCGCTTCCTCGCCCCCGCGCCCGAGCGCACGACACCCTGAGTTGACGCCGCCCCGCTGGCGCGCGACGGAAGGGCGGAAAGGAAGGTTCCATGCTCCACCCCCGCTTCAAGCCGCAGGAGGCGCTGGTCTGCGCCATGGTGCTGATGGCGGCCGCCGACCGCCAGATGTCGGACGCCGAACTCGGCATGATGTCGCGGCTGGTGCAAGAACTGCCGGTGTTCAGCGACTTCCACCCGAGCGAGATCGGCAACGTCACCGAGACCTGCCTTTCCCTGCTGGAGCAGACGGACGGCCTCGACGCGGCCTGCACCATCATCCGGGACGCCCTGCCGCCACGGCTGCGGGAGACGGCCTACCTACTGGCCTGCGAGGTCGGCGCGGCCGACGGCGACCTGACGCAGGAGGAGTTGCAGTTCCTCCAGGACTTCCGCATCGCGCTCGACATCGACCGCCTGATCGCCGGCGCCATCGAGCGCGCGGCGCGGGCCCGCTACCAGGTCATCTGACGCCGCGCGGCGACGGCGCCAAAGAAAAAGGCCCCGGGTTCACCCCGGGGCCTCCATTCGCCGCAGCGGCGCCCTACCGGGTCACTCGCTGCTCTGCCGCACGCCCACGAGCTGCAACAGGAACTGGAACAGGTTGATGAAGTTGAGGTACAGGCCCAGCGCGTCCATCACGCTGCGCTTGCCGGCCTCTTCCGTGCCCTCGGCGTAGGAGTGCTCAATGTAGTCGGCCTTGATCCGCTGCGTGTCGTAAGCGGTCAGGCCGAGGAACACGAGCACGCCGATGACGCTGATCGCGAACTGCAGCGCCGAACTCGCCAGGAAGATGTTGACGATGCCCGCGAGGATGAGGCCGATCAGGCCCATCAGCAGGAAGCTGCCCATCCGCGTCAGGTCGGCCTTGGTGGTGTAGCCGTAGAGGCTCACCGCCGCGTACATGCCGGCCGTGATGAAGAAGGTGCTGGCGATGGAGGCGCCAGTGTAGCGGAACGCGAGGTTGCTGAGGCTCGCGCCCATGCACACGCAGAACGCCCAGAACAACGCCTGCGCCGTGCTCTTACTCAGGCGGTTGTAGCCGAAGCTGAGCACCAGCACGAAGGCGAGCGGCGACAGCGCGGCGACCCAGAACAGGATCGTCGGCTGCATCACCACGCGGCCATTCGGCAGCGTCCGGGCCGCGTAGAACAGCTCCTGGATCGCCGGCACCGTCACCACGGCGAGCGCCACGATGCCGGTGAGCAGCAGCCCGGAGGCCATCCAGTTGTAGACCCGGAGCATGTATGCCCGGAGCCCGGCATCGACGGCGGCCGCGTCGGCGGTCGCAACGCGACCCCAGCCTGGCGCACCCGTCGTGTATCGATAGTCGGGACCAACGGCCATTTGTCGGAAAACTCCCTGCAGGGGGACATCCCCAGGGCAATGATATATGGACGACGCTTAAGGTTGAACAAGTGGAATCGGTGCGTGCTCTGGTTTCAACCATTCGCACGTCGTAGCCAGCCCTGATGCTCCGCGGCGCATCGCGGCCAAGCGGCGGCAGGCGCACCAAGAACTTTGCAACGATGCGACAGACGATGCCGTGCTGCCCAGTCGATCGATAAGTACTCGACATAATAATGATGTAGCAAAATTTTGATAACAGGAACGCGACAGCTGCGTCCGTTCTCCGATGGGGTCCGTAAGCCCCTTGGATCATCTCGATCCGTTGGAGACGCGCTTAATGGATAATCACGACCACCACGGCATGCCGCACGACCATGGTTCCGGGGCGGAGCACCACGGCCAGGGCGGCGACCACGGTTACAACGGCGAGCGTCGAGAGGCCGTCTCCTTCGACCGCGAGCAGAAAGGCTCCAACGGCGCCGACGTGCTCCGGGCCGGCGAGATCTTCCGGGCCGACCTCCAGGCGCTGAACAACTCCGGCGTCGGCGGCCACGTCGAGTTGGCGCGGCAGGGCGACCGCATGACGGCGCGGGTGGAGGCCGAGGGCCTCGAAGCGGACCAGACCCACATCCAGCACATCCACGGCCGGGTCGGCGAGGACGGCGAAGCGCGGGAGTCCAACGTCCCGGGCGAAGCGTTCGACACGGACGGCGACGGCTTCGTCGAACTGGCCGAGGGCATCCCGAGCTACGGGCCGGTGCTCTTCAACCTGACCTCGCCGCAGGGCGCGGACGCGTCCGGCTTCCCGACGGCGCCGGGCGGCAAGGTGAATTTCGAGGAGACCTACGACCTTTCCCAAGCCGGCGGCTTCGGGATGGGCTTCGGCGCCGATGACCTCGCGCCCTTCGACCTGCGCGAGTACGTCATCCACGGCCTTTCCGTGGACGGCTCCAAGGGCGCCGGGACGCCGGGCGAGGTAGACGGCACCGAAGGCTACAAGCTGGTGCTGCCGGCCGCGTCCGCCGAGTTCGAGGCCGTGGGCTCCGAACTCCACGGCGGCGACGGCGCCGACACGCTGGAGGGGGGCCGGGGCGACGACACCCTCTGCGGCGACGACGGCGAGGACGACCTGCTCGGCGACGTGGGCGACGACCTGCTCCGTGGCGGCAAGGGCAACGACGGCCTGTTCGGCGAGGCGGGCGCCGACGCGCTCTATGGCGACGCCGGGAACGACGCACTCTACGGCGGCACCGGGGCCGACATCCTACTAGGCGGCGCCGGCGACGACGTGCTGTACGGTGATTCCGGTCCGGAAACCGAGCGCGGCGCCGATCTCGCCGCTGACCGGCTCAACGGCGGCGCCGGGGACGACCAGCTCTGGATCGGCGACGGCCTCGACACCGCCACCAGCGGCTCCGGCATGGACACCTTCGGCTTCCGGTTCAGCAACCCGCTGTCGCCGGCCGCCGCAGGGACCTCGCCGGCCTTCGCCTCCATCACCGACTTCGCCGCCGCTTCGGACACGCTCGCCTTCGACGTGGCCGGGCTCGGCGAGGACGCGGCCGGGGCGAACTTCGCCGACGGCAGCGGCGGCGTGGCCGGCGGCGCGGCGGAGAGCTTCTACAGCGGCGCCGCGTCCGGCTCCAACGGCGAGCGGGTGGTCGTGCTCACCGACCAGGGCTTCGCCAGCGGCGCCGACGCGGTGCGGGCGGCGCAGGGCGAGGACGCGGGCGACTTCGTCCTCTACTTCAACACCACGGTGAACACCGGCAGCCTGCTGGTGGTCTCCGCCCCCGACACGGCCACCTCCATCGCGCGCTTCACCGACGCGACCACGCTGGAGGACTTCCAGGCCATCGGCTTCTCGGCGAACGACTTCGTGTTCGTCTGATCCGGGGCTCCGGGGCCGCTACTCGTTCCTGAGCAGCGGCCCCGGGCGCGCCCGCAACGCCAGCGCGGTGCCGATCTGGCCGCAAGCCAGCGTCAACGCCGCGCAGCCGACCACGGTGAGGGCCAGCGTGCCCGGCAGGAGCACCCACTCGGCGCGCATCACGAAGCGCACCACCGCCCAGGCGGCGACCGCCCCGGCCACGGCGGCCAGGGCGCCGGCCACCAACCCGATCAGCGCGTACTCCACCAGCCAAGCGGCGCGGATCTGCGCCCGCGTGGCGCCCACCGTCTTCAGCACCACCGCGTCGCGCACCCGCTGCCGCTGCCCGGCCGCCACAGCGCCGCCCAGCACCAGGAGCCCGGCCAGCAGGGTGACGCTCCCGGTGGCCGACAAGGCGACGCCCACGCGGCCGAGCAGGGCCGAGATCGCCTCCAGCGCATCCCGGACGCGGACGCCGGAGACGTTGGGGAAGGCGTCGGTGATGCCGCGCAGGACGGCGGCGTCGCGCGCCGGGTCGCCGCGGACGGTGGCGATGTGCGTGTGCGGCGCCGCTTCCAGGAGGCCGGGGGACGCGACCATGGTGAAGTTCATGCCCAGGCCCCGCCAGTCCACCTGCCGCAAATTGGCGATCCGCAGTTCGACGTCCCGGCCCAGCACGTTGACGGTGATGGCATCGCCCACGCCCACGTTCCAGCCGGCGGCCACCCCGGCCTCGAAGGAGAGCAGCGGCGGGCCGCGGTAGTCCTCCGGCCACCACTCGCCGGCGACGATCCGCGACCCGGCCGGCGGCTTGGCTGCGTAGGTCAGGCCGCGGTCGCCGCGGAGCGCCCAGGCCGTCTCCGGCGTGGTCTGCACCTGCTCCGCCGGCACACCCTTCACCGAAACGACGCGGGCGCGGAGGCTCGGCACGCGGCGCACCTCTTCCACGCCGGGAAGGCCGCCGGCGACCCGGTCGAAGCGCGCCGCCTGGTCGGCCTGGATGTCGATGAAGTAGAAGTTCGGCGCGCGGGACGGCAGTTCGCCCGCCAGTTGCCGCTTCAGGTTGCCCTCGATCTGGGCGATGGCGACGAGCGTGGTCAGGCCGACGCCGAGGGAAACCACCAGCAGGGGCGCCGGCGTGCCCGGCCGGTGCAGGTTCGCCAAGCCCAGCCGCAGCGCCGGCCGCCGCAGGTGCCCGAGCCGCCTCGCCGCCGCCATCAGGCCGGACGCGCCGAAGCGGAACAGCAGCAGGGAGCCCACCACGGCGCCGCAGAAGCCGAGGGCGAAGGCCCGCTCCCCGGCCGTGAGGACGATCAGCGCCACCAGGGCCAGGGCGGCCGCGGCGTTGGCCGCCAGCACGCCGCGGCCGGGGATGGCGCCGGCCGGCTGCACCACGTCGCGGAACAGCGCCGCGCCGGAGATGCGCGCGGCGCGGCCCAGCGGCCACAGGGCGAAGGCAAGCGCCGTCAGCAGCCCGTACAGCGCCGCCATCGCCAGCGGCGCCGGGTAGAAGCCCAGGCGCGGCGGCACCGGCAGGCTGTCCGCCAGCGCGCCCGCCGCCGCCCAGGTCAGGCCGTACCCGGCCACCAAGCCGACGGCGACGCCCAGCACGGCCAATGCCATCACCTGGATGAGGTAGGTCAGGAACACGGTGCCTGAGGAGGCGCCGAGGCAGCGGAGCGTCGCGATGGAGCGCGACCGCGCGTCCAGCCAGCCGCGGACACCCGTGGCCACGCCGATGCCGCCCACCAGCAAGGCCGTCAGGCTGGCGAGCGTCAGGAAGGAGGCGGCGCGGTCGAGGAAGCGGTTCACCCCCGGCTCGGCCTCGCCCGCCGTGCGGACGCGCCAGCCCTCGGCGGAGAAGGCGGATTGCAGATCCGCCGCGAAGCGCCGCGCCGAAGCGCCCGGCGGCAGCCGCACGCGGTAGTCGTGCTGCACCAGGCTGCCAGGCTGGAGGAGCCGCGTCGCCGCGAGCGCGTCCAGGGTGACGAGGGCGCGCGGGCCGAAGATGGCCGGTGTGGCGACCTTGTCCGGCTCCGCCGCCACCAGCCCGGCCACGCGCAGCCGCGCCTCGCCGACGCGGACCTCGTCGCCCGCGGCAAGGCCAAGGCGTTCCGCCACCAGCGGGTCGAGCGCCACGCCGTCGGAGGGGAGCGGCTTCGGCGGGTCCAACACGAGGTCGCCATAGAGCGGATAGGCCCCGTCCACCGCCTTCAGCTCCACCAGCAGCCGCTCGCCCGAGGCGGCGGAGACCAGCATGGAGCGCATGGTGACGATGGCCGACACCTGCCCGCCGCGCGCCGCGATCCAGTCCAGCGCCTCGGTGGTCGCCGGCCGGGCGCCGGTGCGGAGTTCGACGTCGCCGCCGAGGATGCGGGCGCCGTCGGCCGCCAGCCCCGCCGCTATGCCGGCGCGCAGCGTCCCCACCGCGGCGATGGCGGCGACGCCGAGCGCCAGGCAGGCCAGGACGATCCGCAGGGACCGAACCCCGCCACGCAATTCCCGCCGCGCCAGCCTGAAGCCGAGCGCGAGCCGATCCCCGATGCCCAAATCAGACCTCCGACACGCCCCGTTGTGACCGCCGTTCGGACAAGTTTCCCCTGCAGCCTCCACCCTGCCCCGGTCCCCCGGGAAGCACGAGGGGGAGACCATGCCACGCGAGACGCGGACGCCGCGCCCTGTTCCGGTGCTGGCGGCGTTGGGGATGGCCCTGACCGGCTGCGGCTTGCCGCCATCGGACGGCCCCTACAGCTACGGTGGCGGGAGCGGCCATTACAGCTCGCCCGGTTACCACCATCGCCCCTACAGCCATCACCGCCGCAGCGAGTCCCACAAGCCGCGCACCGAGAACTGGTCGCAACAACGCTTGCAACAGCACTGGCAGAACCAGGCGGCGCGGGCGCGCTGACGCGCAGCGCTACAAGTGATGCGCCCCGGCGGCGATCCAAGGGCCGGCGGGCGGACGCCGGTCAGCGCAGGTCCGGGGCGGCCCCCTTCGCCGGCAAGCGGTTGAAGATCGCCGCCCGCAGCCCCGGCGGCAGCGCGCCCACCGCCCGCGCCGCCGCGTAGACGAGGAAGGGGTAGGCGATCCGCGTCTTGCCGCGGGAGATGCCGGTGAGCGTCCGCCGCGCCGCGTCCTCGGCGCCGATCACCATCGGCATGGGAAAACGGTTGCCCAGCGTCATGGCGGTGCGGACGTAGCCGGGGCAGACCGCGTGGAGGCGGATGCCCCGGCGCCGCTCGGACATGTCCAGCGCCTCGGCCCAGGACTGCACCGCGGCCTTGCTGGCGCAATAGGAGGGCGCCCCGCCGACGCCGATGAAGGCGGCGACGGAGGCGATCACCGCGACGCGCCCGCGCAGGCCGTCCGGCCCCGGCGGCTGCGCGGCCATCGCCTCCAGGGCCGGCAGCACCGTGTTGAGCACGCCGCCGAGGTTGGTGTCGAACACCGCGCGCGCCTGGGCGGGCGCTTCGGTCCGGCCGCCGGTGCCGGCGGAGACGCCCGCGTTGGCGATGACGAGGTCGAGCGGGCCGGCCGACGCGATCCAGCCGCGCATCGCCTCCTGGTCGCGCACGTCGAGCACCCGCGGCCGCACGTCGGCGCCGCGCGCCGCGCAGGACGCCTCCACCTCGCCCAAGCGCGCCGCGTCCCGGCCGGACAGGTGCAGCGCCACGCCGGGCGCGGCGACCGCCTCCGCCAGCGCCCGGCCGATGCCGGAGGAGGCGCCGGTGATGAGGACGCTCCGCCACGGGTACGACGATTCCATAAGCTTGCACTCCGACCCGGCGCGCGGGACAACCCGCGCCGCATGGGCACCCTTATGAGCATGACCGGCTTCGCCCGCGAGGGCGGCGCCCTGGCCGACGGCACGGCTTTCGTCTGGGAACTCCGCAGCGTCAACGGCCGCGGCCTCGACCTGCGATTGAGGCTGCCCCCGGGCCAGGACGCGCTGGAGCCCCTCCTGCGCGAGGCGGCCGGCAAGCGGCTCAAGCGCGGCAACGTCTCCGCGAACCTGTCCCTCAAGCGTGAGGAGCGGCCGCGCCTGGTGCCGGACGCCGCCGCGCTCGACCAGCTGCTGGAGATCGCGCAGGCCCTGGCCGCCCGCATCCCCGGCGCCGCGCCGCCGCGGGCGGAGGCGCTGCTCGCCCTGCCCGGCGTGATGCGCGCCGAGGCGCCGGAGGCCGACGAGGCGGCGGAGGAGGCGCGGCGCGCCGAGTTGGCCGCCGCGTTCGCCCGCGCGCTGGACGGGCTGGTCGCGGCGCGGCGGGCCGAGGGGGCGGCGCTGCACGGTGTCCTGTCGGCGCTGTTGGACGAGATCGGCGCCTTGCACGAGGCCGCGGGGCGCGAAGCGGCCGGGCAGCCGGAGGCGCAGCGCGCGCGCTTCACGGAGCAGGTGGCGGCCCTGCTCGGGGGGAACGGGGCGGCGCGGGTGCCGGAGGAGCGGCTGGCGCAAGAGGTGGCCATCCTGGCCCAGCGCTCCGACGTGCGTGAGGAGCTGGACCGCCTCGGCGCCCACATCGACGCGGCGCGGACGATGCTGCGCGCCGGCGAGGGCGTCGGCCGCAAGCTGGACTTCCTGGTCCAGGAGTTCATGCGCGAGGCCAACACGCTCTGCTCCAAATCCGCGTCCGTCGCGCTGACCCGGGTCGGCCTCGACCTCAAGGCGGCGATCGAGCGGCTGCGCGAGCAGGCGGCGAACGTCGAGTGACAGCGCCCGAGGGAGCCATTTCGCGGCGCGGCGTCTGCCTGGTGGTCGCGGCGCCCTCCGGCGCCGGCAAGTCCTCCGTCTCCCGCGCGTTGCTGGCCGCCGAGCCGGAGCTGTCCCTCTCCGTCAGCGCCACCACCCGCGCGCCGCGCCCCGGCGAGGCGGACGGCGTCCACTACCACTTCCGGGACGCGGCCGGGTTCCAGGCCATGGTGGACGCGGGCGAGATGCTGGAGCACGCCGAGGTGTTCGGCCGCCGCTACGGCACCCCGCGCGCCCCGGTGGAAGCGGCGCTGGCCGCCGGGCGGGACGTGCTGTTCGACATCGACTGGCAGGGCCACCTGCAACTGCGCGAGCGGCTGCCCGGCGACGTGGAGGGCGTGTTCCTCCTGCCGCCCGGTATGGCGGAGTTGGAGCGGCGCCTGCGTGCGCGCGGCCAGGACCCGGAACCCGAGATCGCCCGGCGCATGGCCGCGGCGCGCGGCGAGATCTCGCGCTGGACCGACTTCGGCCACGTGCTGGTCAACCGCGACTTCGACGAAACGGTGGCGGAGGTGCGGGCCATCCTGCGCGCGGCGCGGACGCGGCGGGAGCGGCAACCCTGGTTGGCCGGCTTCGTGGCGGGGCTGCTGGGCGACGGCGGCGGCTGACGGCGTCGCCGTGACCGTCGTCCTCGGCATCGTCGCGCCGGTCTTCCTCATCATCGCCCTAGGCTACGCGGCGGCCAAACGGGGCCATGTGGACCCGGCGGGCTTCAAGGGGCTGAACGCCTTCGCCTTCTCCCTCGCCGCCCCTGCGCTGCTGTTCCTCGGCGGCACAACGGGCGCGGTGGGCGGCGGTCGCGCGGCGCTGGCCTTCTTCGTCGGCACCGCTGCGGTCTACGCGACCACGCTCTACGCGGCCCGGCGCCTGGGCGGCCGGCCGCTGGGCGCGGCGGGGATGCTGGCGCTCGACGCCACCTTCGGCAACACGGTGATGATGGGCATCCCCCTCGTCACCGCCGCCTTCGGCGCCGAGGCGCTGGCGGTGCTGCTGGCGATCCTGGCGCTGCACTCGATGGTGCTGCTCGGCACCGCGACGGTGGTGGCGGAGATCGGCCTGCACGCCCGCGCACCGTGGCGCCGCGTGCTGCGGGCCACGGTGGCGGGCGTCGGGCGCAACCCGATCGTGATGGCGGTGGCCGCCGCGCTGCTCTGGCGGCTGCTCGGCCTGCCCGCGCCGCCCGGCTTCGTCCGGCGCGCGCTGGAACTCCTGGGCGCGGCCGGGCCGCCGGTGGCGCTGTTCTGCCTCGGCGGGAGCCTGGCGGGGCTCGACGCGCGCGCCACCTGGCGGGACACGCTGGCGGCGGGCTCGCTCAAGCTGTTCGTCCTCCCGGCCGCAGTTTGGGCCGCCTGCGCGGCGCTGGCCGTCCCGCCCTTCGAGACGGCGGTGACGGTGCTGGTGGCGGCGCTGCCGACCGGCGCCAACGCCTTCCTGCTGGCGCAGCGCTACCAGATCGAGGCGGACAAGTCCGGCGCGACGGTGCTGGTGACCACCGCGGCCTCGGTGGTCACGCTCTCGGCGCTGCTGGCCTGGTTCCGGACGGGGTGATCGGCGGCGGCCGCCTGGACGGCCCACCGTGCGGCGCGGTCCGCCGCTCGAACCGCATTTCCGCTGTGGCGCGACCGGCCGATCCGGCGCAGGGTGCTCCCGAAGCGTCAAAGCACGCAGGGAGGGAAACCCGCATGGACCGTCGCCGCCTCGTCGCCGGCGGGGCAGCCGGCGCCGCGACCGCCGCGCTCGCCGCCCCGAACCTCGCCTCCGCCCAGCCGAAGCTCCGCTGGCGCTGCCCGGGCAGCTACCCGAAATCCGTGGACACCCAATGGGCGTGCCACGAGCTGTTCTGCCGGCGCGTTTCCGAGCTGACGGACGGCGCCTTCCAGCTCCTCCCCTTCGGCCCGGGCGAGATCGTCCCCGGACTCCAGGTGATGGACTCGGTCGGGCAGGGCTCCGTCGAGTGCGGCTTCACCCCGTCGCTCTTCTACTACGGCAAGGACCCCGCGCTGGCCTTCGGCACCGCCGTTCCCTTCGGCCTGAGCAGCCGCCAGACCTGGTCGTGGCTGCACCAGGCCGGCGGGCGGGACATCATGCGCGACGTCTACCGCGACCAGGGCGTCCACGCGATCCCGGCGAACAACACCGGCGCGCAGATGGGCGGCTGGTTCCGCCGCGAGGTCCGCACGGTGGACGAGATGAAGGGGCTGAAGATGCGGATCGCCGGCCTCGCCGGGCTGGTCATGGGCAAGCTCGGCGTGGTGGCGCAGCAACTGGCGCCCGGCGACATCTACCCGGCGCTGGAGCGGGGCGTGATCGACGCCGCCGAGTACATCGGCCCCTACGACGACGAGAAGCTCGGCTTCAACCGCATCGCCAAGTTCTACTACTACCCGGGCTGGTGGGAATACGCGCCGTCCGCCGACATCATGGTGAACACGCGGGCATGGGACGGGCTGCCGGCGCAGTACAAGCAAGCGATGGAGACCGCGGGCGCCGAGACCTGGCACTGGTCCATGGCGCGCTTCGACGAGCTCGCGCCGCCGGCGATGCGGCGGCTGCTCGCCACCGGGACGCAGCTCAAGCCGTACTCGCGCGACATCCTGAACGCGGCGTACAAGGCGAGCCAGGAGCTGTACGCCGAACTGGGCGACCAGAACCCGCGCTTCCGGAAGGTGTGGGAGCACTGGAACAAGCACCGGGTCGAGCAGACGCAGTGGTTCCGCGTTTCCGAGGACTCGATGGCGAATTTCGCCGCCGTCGCCACGGCGCAGCGCTGACGCACCGCTCCACCGGGCGCGCCGGCCGGCTTGACGCGGAGCGGCCCCGGACCGCTACCGCGCCGCGCCCGGCGCCTGGCCGCCCCGCGCGAGCAGCGCGCGCGCCATGCGGTCGAACTCCGCAACCGTGAGCGTCTCCGCCCGCCGCGTGCCCTCGATGCCCGCGGCCTCCAGCAGCGCCTCCGCCCCGCCGAGCGCCTTCAGCGAGCCGCGCAGCATCTTCCGGCGCTGCCCGAAGGCCGCCGCGGTCAGCCGTTCCATGGCGGCGAAGAGCGCCGGGCCGGGGTCCTCCGCGCGCGGCCCGAAGCCCACCACCGCCGACCACACCTTCGGCGGCGGCGAGAAGGCGCCGGGCGGCAGGCGCAGCAGGAAGTCGCAGCGGCAGCGCCACTGCGCGAGCACCGAGAGCCGCCCGTAGGCGTCCGTGTCCGGCGCGGCGCAGATGCGCTCGGCCACCTCCTGCTGGAACATCAGCGCCATGCCCTCGAAGGCGGCGGCGGCGCGGAGCCACCCCACCAGCAACGGCGTCGCCACGTTGTAGGGCAGGTTGGCGACGATCTTGCGCGGGGCCGGCAGCAAGGCGGCGGCGTCCACCCCCAGCGCGTCCGCCTCCAACACCGTGAGCCGGCCGGGGTGCGCCTCCGCGAGCTCGGCCAGGGCCGCGACCGCGCGCCGGTCCAGTTCCACGGCCGTGACATGCGCGGCCGCGCCGTCCAGCAGGGCGCGCGTCAGGCCGCCAGGGCCGGGGCCGACCTCCAGGACGTGCCGCCCGGACAGGTCGCCCGCCAGCGCCGCGACGCGCCGGCACAGCGCTTCGTCGAGCAGGAAGTGCTGGCCCAGCGACTTGCGCGCGCCCAGCCCGTGCCGCGCGACCGTCTCGCGCAGGGACGGCAGGGCCGCCGCGGTCAGCTCCGCATCTCGATGTTCGCGCGGCGGCGGAGGTCGCGCTGCAACTGGCGGGACAGGTTCTCCACCTTGTCGCGCAGGAGCTGGCTCTTGAGCTGTTCCGGCGTCAGTTCCGCCAGGTTCTTCTGTTCGCGCGAGCAGACCATCATCACCAGCACGCCTTCCGGCGTCAGGATCGGCTGCGACGCCTTGCCCGGTTGCAGGCCGGCGATGAGCGAGCGGAGCTGCGGCGGCGTCACCGTCTCCAGCCGGATCTGCCCCGGGTCGCTCGGCCGGTCGCCGCCGCCGGCGCGCGCCGCCGCCTGCTCCACCGCGTTGCAGTTCCGCGCTTCCTGCGCGAGGCGCTGGGCGCGCTCCACCTGGTCGCGCTGCTGCGGCGTCGGGTTGTTCTGGTCGAGCGCGGAGGTGAACGGGAAATAGGCCTGCCGCAGGCTGACCATCGTGGCCATGTCGCGGCCGGACTCGCGCTTGTTGCGCAGCGCTACGATCTGGAAGCCGCCGGGGACGCGGATGGGGTTGCTGATGGCGCCGGGCGGCATCCGCTCGACCACGGAGGCCACCTCCGGGTCCAGCTCGTCGCGCCGCACGAAGCCCAGGTCGCCGCCTTGCAACGCGGTCTGCGACTGGCTGAACTGCGTCGCGGCCACCGGGAAGGGCGTGCCGGCGCGGAGCTGGCGGATCACCTCCTCGACGAACCGGCGCGTCTCGCCTTCGGTGTCCGGGTCGTCCACCGGGACGAAGATCTCGGACACCTGGTACTCCGGCTGGCCGACCCGCGCCTTGGCCGCGCGCATCGCGTCCTCGACCTCGGCGTCGGTGGGCACCGCCGAGGGGCCGAGCTGCTGGCGCAGCAGCCGTCCCCAGCCGATCTGGGTGCGGATCTGGTCGTAGAGCACGCGCGACTGCACGCCCACCTGCGCGAGCTGCGCCCGCAGGCCGCCGGGCTGGAGGTTGTTGCGCCGCTCCAGCTCCGCCACCGCGTCGGCGACCTCCGCGTCCGTGACGGGCACGCGGCGGCGCTGCACCTCCTGCATGCGCAGCCGCTCGTCCACCAGCAACCGGGTGACCTGCGGCGCCAAGCGGTCGAGGGTCTCCGGCGCGACGGCGATGCCGGCGTTCAGCGCGAAGAGCCTGGCGCGGCCCACGACATCCGCGCGGCTGACCACGTCGCCGTTCACCACGGCGACGATGCGGTTCTCCTGCGGCGCGACCTGCGTCCGGGACGGCAGTTGGGCCGCGGCCTCCCGCCCGGCGCCGGCCGCCGGCAGCGCCGCGACGGCGCCGAACAGGACGAGCGCCGCTCTCGCCGGGAAGGCGGATTTGTTGCGCTTGGCGTGGGTGATGGGACGCGGCATGGCGGCCTTTCTAGCCCCGGGGCCGCGCCGGGGCCAGGGCGCGGCGGGACGGCGGATGGGCGCCGGCCGCGGCGGCGCCGCGCCCGGCACTTCGGTCGTCGGCGTTCCTGTCCTAGCGGCGGCCGAGCCGCAGCCCGAGCGCCAGCATGCCGGCCCCGGCCAGCGCGAAGGCCGCGCCCGGCCCGAGCAGCCCGCCCGCCACGCCCACCGCCACCGGCCCGAGCGACTGGCCGACGTAGAAGTGGAAGGCGTGCAGCGCCACCGCCGAGCCCCGCGCCTCCGGCGCCACCTCCGTCACCCGCGTCTGGATGGTGTTGTGGACCATGTAGAAGCCGAGCCCCAGCACCAGCCCGGCCGCTACGAACACCGCCGCGGACGGCGCCGCGCCCAAGCCGACCAGCGCGAGCGCCGCCAAGGCGCCGCCCAGCACCACCATGCGCCCCTGCCCGATGCGCGCGAGCAGCGTCCGCGCCAGCGCGGCGAAGAGGAAGCCGCCGCAGCCGAAGGCGGCGACCGCCAGCCCCGCTTCCAGCACGCCGCCCTGCCCGCGCGCCTCCAGCACCGGCGCGAAGTAGGGGAAGGCGCCGAACACGAACACGCCCTCGGCCAGCACCGAAGCGTAGAGCACCCGCGCCGCCGGCAGCTTGAGGAGCATCCGGTAGCGCCGCAGCGCGCCCACCGGCTCGAAGCGCCGGCGCGGCTCCGGCGGCCCCGGCGGCGGCACGAACACCATAAGCGCAACGGCCGCGAGCGCCACCGCCCCGCACAGCCCGAGCACGCCGCGCCAGCCGAGGAACGGCGCCAGCACCCCCGCCAGCGCGCCGCCGCCCACCTGCCCCGCGATGGCGAAGACGATCAAGCGGCTGAGCGCCACCTGCCGCTCCCGCATCGGCACGGCGTCGCCCACGGTGGCCAGCGACAGCGGCATCACGCCGCCCGCCGCAGCGCCCGACAGCCCGCGCAGCACCGCCAAGGAGGCGAGGTCGGGCGCGAAGGGCGCGAGCAGGGTGAACACCGCCAGCAGGCAGAGCGCCGCGCGGATCACCCGCCGCTTGCCCAAGGCGTCGCCCACCGGTCCCAGCACCGGCTGCACCAGCGCGAAGGGCACGGCGAAGGCGGAGGCGAGCAGCGCCACGCTTTCCGGCTGAGCGCGGAACTCCTCCGACATGGAAACGACGAACGGGTCCGTCACGCGCGAGGCCAGGGCGCCCGCGAAGCAGGACAAGCCCAGCAGCAGGATCAGGCGGCGCGTGGCGGCGCGCCCGCCGGCCGCGCCCTCGTCGTCGGGCGCCACCGCGCCGTCAGGCCGCCGCCGCCAGCCTCGCCGCCACCCGGCCGATCAGCGCCTCGCGCTCCGTCCGCGTCGCCGAAGCGCGCCGCTTCGTCTCGGCCAGCACGGCGGGCGAGGCGGTCTTCGGCGTGCCCGAGTCGAAGGGCGGCGCGGGCGCGTACTCGATGTGGAGCTGGATGGCCTGCGCCGCCTCAGGGTCCGCCACCTCGGCGGCGATCGCCAGCGCGAAGTCGATGCCCGCCGTCACGCCCCCGCCGGTGAACAGGTTGCCGTCTCGCACCACGCGCCCCTCCACCGGCGTCGCGCCCAGCGCGGGCAGGAAGTCGTGGCTCGCCCAGTGCGTGGTCGCCCGCTTGCCGCGCAGCAGCCCCGCGGCGCCCAGCACCAGCGCCCCCGTGCAGACCGAGGTGACGTAGCGCGCCCCCGCCGCCTGCCGGCGCAGGAATTCGAGGACCTCCTCGTCCTCCATCATCGCCCCGACGCCCGGCCCGCCGGGGACGCAGACGAGGTCGAGCGGCGGGCACTCCGCCAGGGTCGTGTCGGGCAGCATGGCGATGCCCGTGTCCGCCCGCACCGGCTCCAGCGCCTTCCACACCAGCCGCACCTTCGCCCCGGGCAGGCGCGAGAACACCTCGTAGGGCCCGGTGAGGTCGAGCTGGGTGAGGCGCGGGAAGAGCAGGAAGCCTATGTTCAGCGGCTCGGCCATGGCGGGGACTCCGGCGGTGCGGCGCCGATGCTGCCACGCCGCGGCGCCGGGCGCGAACCCGCCGCCGCCTCAGACCGGCCGCTCGCCCTTCACCGTAACCCGGTTGCCGTACCGCCGGTGCGGCCAGTAGTCCCACATCGCCCGGTGCTGGACGCACCTGTTGTCCCAGAACGCCACCGAGTTCGGCCGCCAGCGGAAGCGGCACTGGAACAGCGGGTTCTCCATGTGCTCGTAGAGGTAGCGCAGGATGCCGTCGCTCTCGTCCGCCGGCACGCCGAGCAGCCGCGTGGTGAAGCCGCGGTTCACGTAGAGCGCCTTGCGCCCCGTCACCGGGTGCGTCCGCACCACCGGGTGCTCCGCCTTCGGGTAGCTCGCCTTGTCGGCCACGCCCGCGTCGGCGTAGAGGCCGCGGTAGACGTGCTCGCCCTCGTGCAGCGCCGCCATGCCGTCGAGGTAGCGCTTCATGCGGTCCGACAGCGCGTCGTAGGCCGCGTACATGCTGGCGAAGAGCGTGTCGCCGCCGGCCGGCGGGCATTCCTTGATGTAGAGGACGGAGCCCATCGGCGGCTCCTCGTCGCAGGACACGTCCGAATGCCAGCCCTCGCCGTTGGCGCGCTTGCTGTTCTCGTCGGCCTTGATGACCATCAGCTCCGGGTGGCCCGGCTCGTGCGGCGCCGCCGGATGGAGGTGCAACTCGCCGAAGCGGCGGCCGAAGGCCAAGTGCTGCTCCGGCGTGATGCGCTGGTCGCGGAAGAAGATGGCGCCGTGCTCGGCCAGCGCCCGGTGGATCTCGTCGAATTGCCGGTTGGTCAGGTTTCCGAGGTCCACGCCGCCGATCTCGGCGCCGATCACCGGCGTGAGCCGGTCGAGGGTGATCGCCTCGTAAGGCGCGGCCTCGCCGGTCCGCGCGGCGCGGATGCGCGGACCCTGGTTGCCGGAAAGGGAGCTCATCGGACGTACCCTCCTGGTTCTTCCTTCGTAGCGCTTCGGCCGGGGCGCATCCTAGCGCCGCGCCCCGGCCCGCCTCAACGCGCCGAAGCCGCCGGCCGGGCAGCGGGGCGGGCGCGCCACCCGGCGCGCCGGAGCCTTCCGGCACCGCGTTCCTCCCGTCGCTCCCTCCGGCCGGAGAATCGGCTTCCCCGGGACGAGTCCGGCCGGGGGAGGCGCGCCGACGCCGTCGACGCGCTCGCGCGCCATGCGCTGGCGCACAGCGGCGCGGCTACCGCTGGCAGCCTTGTCTCCCCGAGCCGCCGCCGCACGCGCATGCATCCAGCAACGGCGCCGGCGCGCGGCGGCCCTGGAGGCGACCATGGAATCCGCAGCCCTGTTCTGGAACGACGTCGCGCTGGAAGCCAACAAAGAGGAGCACACCGGCCCCTTCCCGCGCGAAGCGGCCGGCCCGACCTACTCCGCCCGCGTCCTGGCGATGGCGCACGCCGCCATGGCCGACGCCTTCGCCGCGGCGCACCTGGGGAACGGCGGCACGCCGCCGTTCGCGCCGTTCTTCACCGCCGCCGCCCCCGCCGGCGCGGCGTCGCCGGCGGCGGCGCTGGCCGGCGCGGCGCACACCGTGCTCTCGGCCGTCCACACCCGGCAGCGGCCCTTCTTCGACGAGCGGCTCGCCGCCTTCCAAGCGGTCCTCGCCGCCGCCGGCGTGCCCGTGGCGGAGGTGGAGAACGGGTTGGGGTTCGGCCGCACGGTCGGCGACGCCATCCTCGGCCAGCGCGCGAGCGACGGTTCGCAGGACCCGACCAACAGCAACAGCGAAAGCCCCTACGAGCCGGGCGGCCTGCCGGGCCTGCACGACGCCGACCCCTTGAACCCGAACCAAGGCTTCTACGGCTGGCGCTACGGCAAGGTGGCGCCCTTCGTGCTCCGCCCGCACGAGATGCTGGAAGCGCTGCCCCCGCCGCCGCCGCTGCTGCACGAAGCGGCCTACGTCGACGACTACGTCGAGGTCTACGGCAAGGGCGCGCGCGCGGGCGGCACCCGCACGGCCGAGGAGACCGAGACCGGCATCTTCTGGGCCTACGACGGCGTCGAGAAGATCGGCACCCCGCCGCGGCTCTACAACCAGGTCATCCGCGCGGTGGGCCTGGCGGACGGGCTGGGCGCGGACGACGCGAACGACGCCAAGTGGGCGGCGCTGCTGGCCCAGGCCAACCTGGCGCTGGCCGACGCCGGCACCGTCGCCTGGCACGCAAAGTACCTCTACAACGTGTGGCGCCCGGTGGTCGGCGTCCGCCGGCACGTCGCTCTGCCCGACCGGCCGGACGCGGACCGCGACCCGGCCTGGGAGCCGCTCGGCGCCCCGGCGTCCAACCAGTCGAACAACGGCCAGGACTTCACGCCGCCCTTCCCGGCCTACCCGTCCGGCCATGCCACCTTCGGCGCCGCCGCCTTCACGGTGCTGCGGGAATTCCGGGCGCGGCAAGGGGCGGCCGACCCCGACGTGATCAACATCGACTTCATGTCCGACGAGTTCAAAACGGGCACCACGGACGCGGCGGGCGTGGCACGGCCGGAGGTCACGCGGAACTTCACTAGCATCGAAGAGATGATCACGCAGAACCTGGAAAGCCGCGTGTTCCTCGGCGTCCACTGGCGCTTCGACGGCGTGGGCGGCCGGGAAAGCGGCGCGAAGGTCGGGCAGCGCGTGGCGGAACGGGCCTACGTCCTGACGCCGGCCGCCTGAAGCGTCGAAAACGGCGCGGCGCGACCCCCGCGGGTCGCGCCGCGCCCTTGCGGAAACGATTCCATGGGCGCGCCGACCATCCGGGACCTCGTCGAACGCTTCGCCGTGTCGAGCAGGGCGCTCGCCGCCCTGGGCGCCGCAATGCAGGCGCGCGCGACGGGAACGCCGCTCGACCCCGCCGTCCAGGCGCGCGGCACCTCGTCGAGCAGGCAAACCCGGCCGAACTCCGCCCGGTGCTCGGCGGCATCCGCACCGAGTTGCTCCTCGGCGCCCGCTTGGTGTCGGAAGCGCCGCCCGGCACCGCCTGGTCGTCCACCGACCCCGCCGTGCTCCAGGCGGCCGGGGACGTGTCGACGGCGTTCCCCGCCGCGTTGGAGCGGACGATCGCGCCGCGGCTCGACGGCTTGGCCGAGCGCCTCGCCGCCGCGGACGCCGCGTTCCTCGATGTCGGCGTGGGCGTCGCCGCGATGGCGGTCGAGATGGTCCGCCGGTGGCCGTCGCTGCGCGTGGTCGGCGTCGACCCTTTGGCGGCGTCGATCGCGCTGGCGCGCGACAACGTCGGCGCGGCCGGGCTCGCGGACCGCATCGAACTGCGCGAACAGGGCGCGGAAGACCTGCCCGACGAGGGCCGCTTCGACCTCGCGTGGGTGCCGGGCGTCTTCATCCCCGAACGGGCGCTGCCGCCCGTCCTGGAGCGCGTCCGCCGGGTGCTCCGCCCCGGGGGCTGGCTCCTGCTGGCCTTCACCGGCCCTGGCGCCGACCCGCTGGCGACAGCCCTCGCGCGGCTCCGGACAGCCCTGTGGGGAGGCGCCCAACTGGCCCCGGCCGAGTTCGAGGGCCTGCTCGCGCGGTCCGGGCTGGTCGACGTCACGTCCTTGCCGGGCCCGCCCGGCTCGACCGTCGCCATGATGGCGGGGCGCCGCCCGGGAGCGGCATCGGCGTAGCGGCCCGCTGCCGCGGAGCCGCCGAAGGCCCGCCCGGAGGCGTCACCCCCACGGGTTGCGCCCGCCGCCGCCCCAAGGCGAATACTGCCGCGGCATCGCCGACCGCTGCGGCACCGGCGCCGCCGGCGACATCGCCAGCAGCCGCGCCACCCGCTCCTCCGTCGGCGGGTGGGTGGAGAACAGCGCGTCCATCCGCAAGCCCGACAGCGGGTTCACGATGAACATGTGCGCGGTCGCCGGATTCGCCTCAGCCGCTTGGTTGATCCTCCCGTGCTTGTAGTGCTCCAGCTTTTGCAAGCCGGAGGCCAGCCAGCGCGGGTCGCCGCAGATCTCGGCGCCGATCCGGTCCGCTTCGTACTCGCGGGAGCGGCTGATCGCCGTCTGCACCAGCATGGCCGCGATCGGCCCGACGATCAGCAGCAACAGCGCCCCGAGCGGGCCGAAGGGGTTCTGCCGCCCCTGCTCGTCCCGCCCGCCGAACAGGAAGCCGAACTGCGCCAGCATCCCGATGGCGCCGGCGAGCGTCGCAGTGACCGTCATGATGAGCGTGTCGCGGTTCTTGATGTGCGCCAGCTCGTGCGCCACCACGCCCGCCACCTCTTCCTCGTCCATCAGGTCGAGCAGGCCGGCATTTACCGCGACCGCGCCCTTCTCCGGGCTGCGCCCGGTTGCGAAGGCGTTGGGCTGGTCCTCGTGGATGACGTAGAGCGCCGGCATCGGCAGCCCGGCCCGTTCCGCCAGCGCCTCCACCATCCGGTAGAGGCGCGGCGCGCTTTCGGGCGCGATCGGCTCAGCGTTGTGCATGGAGAGCACCACACGGTCGCTGTTCCACCACGCCCAAAGGTTGGTGGCGCAGGCGAGCAGGAAGGCGATCACCATCCCCTGCCGCCCGCCCATGGCGTAGCCGATGCCGACGAACAAGGCGGTGAGCCCCGCCAGCAGCACCGCCGTCCGCAGATACCCGTTCATGCCCGCCCGCGCCTCCGCCCGCGCCCGCCCGCGGCGATCCGCGCCAAACGGCCGGAAGCGGCCAGAAAAAGGTGGCGGGATGCCAGGGGTCGCACCCAGATGAAGGCACATGAGCGAAGCGACACAAGGGGCCTCTCCCCGTGCCCCCGCCGGCGCGGCCGACGCCGCCGAGCGGCGGGCGCAGGTCCCGATCTCCCCTAACGACCCGGCGGCCCCCGTGCCGCCGGTGCCGCCGCCTCCCCCCGGCCCGGACCTGCCGGAGCCGCCGGTGAAGGACCCGCCCGGCCCGGACGCGCCACTCCCGGGCGAAGACCCGGACCCGACGCCCGCCGGCGATCCGCCCACGGACCCGCCGGTGCGCATGAAGGAGGTCGGCGGCCCCACCGGCCCGGAGCCCACGCGCTACGGGGATTGGGAACGGAAGGGTCGCGCCTACGACTTCTGATGAGGCCGCCGCCGGGCGGGCCCGCCAGGACGGAGCGGGAACGCGCTAGCGTGTTCCCCGTCGACGGTGCCACGAGCCCTGGTGGGTACGCCCGGCCCTCGGCGAGTCAGCGATTCGTTCCCGCGACTCGGGGCAGGCGCCTGATTCCACTTGCTTTGTGCCCAGCGCATCGGGCGCGACCTTCACGCTTCGTTCGCGCGGCCGCACCGACTACCTCTCGCAAAGGACGAACACCGTGCTCCGGTGCGCCGCCTCGCCCACCTCGATGGCGCTGCGCTCGGTTCCGCGGCTCTCCGCCACCGCCGGGGACAGCCCCGCACGGCGGAGGAATTCCAGCGCTTCCGTACCCTTTATGGCGAAGTTGACGTTCTGGGGAATGTCGCCCGAGCGGGCGGCGACGAGGGCCGCGTTCAGCTTGGCCACCACCACGCCCATGACGTTGCCCTGCCGGTCGAGCAGCGGGCCGCCGGAGTTTCCGGGCTGCACCGGGGCGCTGATCTGGAACCGGCCCTGGTGGTCCGCGAAGCCGGACAGCGCGCTGACCTCGCCGGTGGTCAGGGTCGGGCCGGAGGACAGCAGCCCGGCCAACGGAAACCCGTAGGTGACGACCGCTTCCCCGCGCCGGACGTCGGGACCGCCGCGGAACGTCAGGGCCGGACCGGGATTGCCCGGCACGGCAATCAGGGCGAGGTCCCGCTGCACGTCCACCCGCGCCGGCGGAGTCGCGGCCAGGGTCCGGCCGTCCGGGGTCCGGATGAGGACGCGATTGCAGCCGTTGATGACGTGTTGGTTCGTCAGCACCCGGTCCGGCGCGACCACGAAGCCGGTGCCGGACGAAGCGCGGACGTGGGGGTTGGGGCGGACGATGGCGGGCGCGGAGCCGGCTACGCCGGCGGCGGCGGTGCGGCCGGGGGTGGCGGCCGCCGCCGGAGCGGCCGCAGCCGGCCCGGGCGGCACGGGCTCGGGGGCGCCCATGGCACCCGGCAACGGCGCCACGGATTGCGGCCCGACGGCCACCACCCGCACCGCGCAAACATCCTGGTCTTCCAGCCTGGCTTCCCGCCCGTCGAGCAGGAGCATGCGGATGTCGAAGCGGCAGCCGGCGGCCTCCGACGGGCGCAGCGAGAAGTTCCCGTCCGGCCCCATCGGCCGGGGCAGCAGGTTGCGCCCCCAATCGTTCGCGGCGCCGCGCGGCGACCGCACGGCGTTCAGCTCCATGACCTGCTGGCCGGTGCGGTTCACGACGCGGAACGGCTCCTGCGCCGCGGCCGGGACGGATGCGACCAGGGTCAAGCCGAGGGCCAGGACGCGCTGCATGACTCGGCACATACTCCAGCGGGGTCTCTCGCCCTATTGTGTGGCATTCCTTGCGGGGGCGAAGCAATCACAGATCGCGGCGAGCCGAGTCCAAACTTCCTGTGACCGGCTAGGCGCCCGGGCGCCGTTCGGTTGTCGCACGGCAGACCATCGGCCCGGGAACGCCCGGTCCAGTTCCGCCGCGAGCGTCCGAGCCACGCCCAAGCCGATCACCGCGACATGGAACGGCGCCAACGCCGTCAGCAGCGCCCCTTGGTAAAGCCGCCAGCTCTCCCGCAACGCGAACGCGTCGAGCGCGGCCCCGCCGTGGCGCCGCACCGACGGCACCGCCAGCGCCGCCAAAGACGCGTCGGTCAACCAAACGCCGCGCGCCCGGAGCCGGTGCAACAGCGCGGCCTTGGCCGCCAGCCGGGGCGGCGCCTCCTTTCCGGCGCCGCGGGCGATGACGGGCCAAGCCGGGCAATCCGCGCCTTCGGCCGCCGCCATCAACCGCCAGAACTGCGGGGTGCCGCCCTTCGGCCGGCCTCCGGGCCCGAGCGGCCCTTCCAGCAGTTCCGGTTCGCCGTAGCCCGCGCAGTAGATGTGGCGCACGAACCGCGTCGGCCCCGGCCAATCGAGGCCGGGCGGCAGCGCCACCCTATAGGTGAGGTCGGCGGCGCTGGTGGCGATGTGGCTTTCCGCCAACAGCAGCACGCGCACCCGCTCCGGGCGCCAGGCTTGGCGGCATTCCTCGGCGGCCACCGCAGCCTCCGGCGGCTCCGCCAGCGGCAAACGCGCCGCGAGCGCCGCCACCGCGCCCTCCAGCGCGGCCGCGGACATTTCCCCGAAACCTTTCTCTGGCATGGTCCTCCCGTGTCTCGTTCTCCAGTTCCGAAAGCCGCCGGCGTGGCGGGCGTCGCCCGCAGGCATTGCGGACCGCGAGTTCGACACGGCTCCCCGGCATCGACCTTGTGATGGGGGTCATTGCCCGCATCGTCACGTCGGCGCCACGGTGCCGTCGCACTCCCGCGCGTAACCTGAAGGCAGGGAGGAGACACCGGCCTCGGAACCGGATCGGATTCGTTACGTTACGAGACCGCCGCAACGTCTATCATTGAACGGTGGTGGTCCAGGGCGGGAAGGGGCTGAGCCCCGCGCCGGGACGGCGGCGCCGTTCGATCAGGAGTCGACTCGTATGGGGCATTTGGGTTCTGACGGCACCGCCGAGTGGTGGCGCGGCGCCGTCCTCTACCAGGTTTATCCGCGCAGCTTCCAGGACAGCGACGGCGACGGCGTCGGCGACCTCCCGGGCCTGATCGACCGCCTGGACCACATCGCCGACCTGGGCGTGGACGCGATCTGGGTCTGCCCCTTCTACCCCTCGCCCCAGCGCGACTTCGGCTACGACATTTCCGACCACTGCGCCGTGGACCCGGCGTTCGGCCGGCTGGAGGACGTGGACCGCCTGATCGCCGCCGCCCACACCCGCGGCCTGCGCGTGCTGCTCGACCTCGTGGGCGGCCACACCTCCGACCGCCACCCCTGGTTCGCGGCGAGCCGGCGCAACCGCGAAGCGCCGACCGGCGACTGGTACGTCTGGGCCGACCCGCGGCCGGACGGCACGCCGCCCAACAATTGGCTCAGCGTCTTCGGCGGCCCGGCCTGGACCTGGGAGCCGCGGCGGCGCCAGTACTACCTGCACCACTTCCTGAGCACCCAGCCGGCGCTCAACCTGCACAACCCCGCGGTGCAGGACGCGCTGCTCGGCATCGCAGAGTTCTGGCTGGAGCGCGGCGTGGACGGCTTCCGGCTGGACGCGCTCGACTTCTTCACCCACGACCCCGAACTGCGCGACAACCCGGCGAACCCGCCGCCGGACGGCTCCGTGCCGGCCAAGCTGTTCGGGATGCAGCGGCACGACCACGACATGATCCAGCCCGGCACCAAACCGGTGCTGCGGCGCCTGCGCGCGCTGCTGGACCGCTACCCGGGCCGCGCCACGCTGGGCGAGGTCTCGTCGCAGGACGGCGCCTACCGGCGCATCGCCGGCTACACCGAAGGCCGCGACCACCTGCACATGGCGTACACGCTGCGCCCGCTCCGCCACGGCTTCGACCACCCGACCGTCTCCGCGCTGCTGTCGGACGCCATCGCCACCTGCGAACGCGGCTGGCCCTGCTTCTCCTTCTCCAACCACGACGTCGAGCGCGCCGCGAGCCGCTGGGCGCCGGGCGGCCAGCCCGATCCGCGCATGACCCGCCTCCTGCTGGCCCTGCTGCTCTCCCTGCCGGGCAGCGCCTGCCTCTACCAGGGCGAGGAATTGGGCCTGCCGGAAGCGGTGCTGCGCGAGGCCGACATCCGCGACCCGTTCGGCCTCACCTACTGGCCGGAGTTCAAGGGCCGCGACGGCAGCCGCACGCCGATGCCCTGGCGCGGCGACCTGCCCCACGCCGGCTTCACCACGCCGCGCTCCACGCCCTGGCTGCCGGTGGCGGAAACGCACTACGACCTTTCCGTCTCCGAGCAGGAGATGGCGCCGGACAGCACGCTCGCGTTCACCCGCTCCCTGCTGCGGCTGCGGCGCGACGAGCCGGCGCTGCGCCACGGTGAAGCCGAGTCGCTGGGCCTGCCGGCGCCGCTCTTCGGCTTCGCGCGCGAGGCGGCGGGGCGGCGCATCACCCTGCTGTTCAACCTGTCGGGCGGGGCCGTGGCGCTGCCGCCCGAACTCTCGGAAGGGCTGACGCCCCTGATCGGGCCGTCGGTCGCGGCGCGATCGCTGCCGGCCTGGGGATTCGCCGTGCTCGCCGAGGCCGAAACGGCGGTGATGGTGATGTCGCCGGTGAACGAGCTGGCGCCGGCCTGAGACGCTTCGCCGACCCCGGCCCGCACAAGCGCGGGCCGGGCCTGCGGACATCCGCGAGTGCGGACCAACCGCATGCGCCCGTTGCGTATTCCGCTGCAATACGCCATAACACGCACCGCGAGCGAGGGGCGTGGCAGGCATGGCGCGCGACGTGGTCACGGTTCGGCTGGATGCGGAGAAGCGCGCGGCGCTCGATGCGCTCGCGAGTGCCACCGACCGCGACCGCAGCTACCTCATCAACGAAGCCATAGACGCCTATTTGAGCGTCCACCGCTGGCAGATCGCCCGCATCGAGAAAGGCGTCCGCCAAGCCGAAGCCGGCGACTTCGCAACCGATGAAGAAGTCGCCGCCGCCTTCGCCCGCTGGCGGTGATCGTCCGCTACACCCGGCAAGCCGTCGCCGATCTCGACGAAGCGCGCGCCTACATCGCCTTGGACCGCCCGCGAGTCGCGGAGGCGGTGGCCGCCCGCATCCGCGAGGCCATCGAGGGCCTCCGGCAATTTCCCGAGCGCGGGCGCGCAGGCCGGGTGCCCGGCACGCGCGAACTGGTGGTCCCGCGCACGCCGTTCGTGGTGCCCTACCGCATCGCCGGACGGGAGATCCAGGTGCTCGCCGTGCTGCACGGCGCGCGCGCTTGGCCGCCGGAGGACGATGGCGCCGGGCCTTGAGCGCGGATCGCCGCGGAGCGATCGATCGGGCGCCGGGTGAGGACGCCGCCGCCGTGCGGACTCCTGCCCCGACGCTCCCGCCTACGCCCCCGCGATCAGGTCCTTGATGCGGCTGGCCAGCGCCTCCATCGAGAACGGCTTGGTCAGCACGTGCATGCCGGGGTCCAGGTGGCCGTGGTTCAGCACGGCGTTCTCCGCGTAGCCGGTGATGAACAGCACCTTCAGGCCGGGGCGGGCCTCCCGGGCCGCGTCGGCCAACTGGCGCCCGTTCATGCCGCCGGGCAGGCCGACATCCGTGACCAGCAGGTCGATGCGGTCCGCGGACCGCAGCGCCTTCAGCCCCGAGGCCCCGTCCGCCGCTTCGATGGCGGTGTAGCCGAGGTCTTCCAGCACCTCGCCGATGAGCATCCGCACGGTCGGCTCGTCGTCCACCACCAGCACGGTCTCGCCCCGCCCGGCGCGCGGCTTCGGCGCCTCGGCCGCCGGCTCGGCGCCTTCGTCCGCGCCCCCGCCTTGGTGCCGCGGCAGGTACAGGCACACCAGCGTGCCCTTGCCGGGCTCCGAATAGATGCGCGCCTGCCCGCCCGACTGCCGGACGAAGCCGTAGATCATCGAAAGGCCCAGCCCCGTCCCCATGCCGATCGGCTTGGTGGTGAAGAACGGATCGAACGCCCGACGGGCCACGTCGGGCGTCATCCCGATGCCGGTGTCGCTGACGCAGAGCGAGACGTACTGCCCGGGCGGCAGGTCCCGCTCGCGCGCCGCGCGCGCGTCGAGCCACTTGTTGGCGGTCTCGATCGTCAGCTTGCCCCCGTCCGGCATGGCGTCGCGGGCGTTGATGCACAGGTTCAGCAACGCGTTCTCGAGCTGGTTCGGGTCCGCCAGCGTCGTCCACAGCCCCCCTGCCGCCACCACCTCGACCGCCACCGCAGGCCCCACGGTGCGCCGCACCAGTTCCTCCATGCCCGCGACCAGGCGGTTGAGGTCGATGGGCTTGGGGTCGAGCGTTTGCCGGCGCGAAAAGGCCAGCAAGCGGTGCGTCAACGCCGCGGCCCGCTTCGCCGCCCCCTGGGCGGCCGTGACGTAGCGGTCCACCTCCATGATCCGGCCTTGCGAGATGCGGGCGTTCAGCATCTCCAAGCTGCCGGCGATGCCGGTGAGCAGGTTGTTGAAGTCGTGCGCGATGCCGCCGGTGAGCTGGCCGACCGCTTCCATCTTCTGCGACTGCCGGAGTTGCTCCTCGGCCCGGCGCAGCGCGTCCGCCTGCTCCTTCTCGGCCGTTACGTCCCGCCCGTAGGCGTAGACGAGGTCGCCTTCGAGCGAGGTGCGCCAGGAGATCCAGCGCGGCGTGCCGTCCTTGTGCGTGTAGCGGTTCTCGAAGTCGGTGAGGTCGCCGGCCGAGGCCGCCGCGTCCAGCGCGTCTCGGGTCGGGCCCGCGTCCTCGGGCCAGACGAAATCCAGGAAGCTGCGGCCCACCACCTCGCCCGGCCCGTGGCCGAGGATCGCAGCCCAGGCCGGGTTGACGGCGCGGAAGACCCCGTCAGCGCCGACCACCACGAGCAGGTCGCGGGAGTTCCTCCAAACGCGGTCGAGTTCCCGCGTCCGCGCGGCCACCGTCTCTTCCAGCGACCTGTTCAGCCGCTCCAGCGCTTCTTCCGCCGCCCGCCGCGCGGTGTCGTCGCGGATGGTCAGCACGGCGCCGATCTGCCGGCCTGCCCCGTCGAGCACCGGACGGGCGTTGCCGACCGCCAGCACCTCGCCCCCGTCCGGCCGCCGGATGCGCCAGCGCGCCTCCAGCACCGTCTCGCCGCGCACGGCCCGCGCCAGCGGCAGGTCGAGGGACGGGTACGGGCGGCCGTCCTCCGTCAGCAGGCTGTACGTCTCGCTGTAGGCGTCGGGCGCCACGTCGAGCCGGCGCGCGCCGTGCAGGCGCCCGGCGGCCTCGTTGATGAGGGTGATCCGCCCAGCGGCATCCGTGACGATGACCCCTTCCGCGAGCTGGCCGAGCGTCGCGGATTGCTGCGCGGCCAGCCTGCGCGCCTCCGCTTCGCTGTGGCGCAGCGCCTGCTCCGCGCGGCGGCGCTCCACGGCCGTGCGCGTGCGGCCGGCCGCCTCCCGCACGAAGGCCAGCTCCTCCGGCGGCCATTCGCGCGCGGTCGCGTGGTTCAGGTAGAGCAGGGCGACGATGCCCCCCTGCTCGGTCACCGGCATGTTGATGAAGGCCTGGGCGCTGATAGCCTTCAGGGCCTCCGCCGTGGCGGCGGTCCTCGGGTCCTTCTCGGCGTCGGCCACGATCGCC
The DNA here is from genome assembly GCF_039523795.1 of Craurococcus roseus. NCBI lineage: Bacteria > Pseudomonadati > Pseudomonadota > Alphaproteobacteria > Acetobacterales > Acetobacteraceae > Craurococcus > Craurococcus roseus. The sequence continues at coordinate 175,447 of NZ_BAAAFZ010000060.1, forward strand.
GTCTCGCCGCGCTTGAGGTCCTCGATGTACGAGCCGTAGTCGCGGAAGCGGAGCACGCCGGCCAGGCTCTTGATGCCCGGCGCGTTCCAGTCGCGCTCGATGGTGATCGTCTCCGCGGCGGTGTCGATGGTGCCGTAGCCGGCGCGGCTCACGCCCAACGTCCGCCCGAGGATCTCGGCAGCGGCGAAGGACAGCTCGGCCGGATCTTCGATGTCGCGGACGCGGTCGCCGAGCTCGGCCAGGGCGAGGCGGCGGGCCTCCGTCCGCTTGCGTTCGGTGACGTCGCGGTAGAACACCGCGAGTCCCTCGGGAACCGGGTAGGCGCGCACCTCGAACCAGCGGCCGCGCCCGTCTGGCCAGGCGTATTCGACATCGGCGGCGACCGGCACCTGCTCGGCCATCGCACGCTTGTAAAGGCGGCCTTGCTCCGCGTCCTCGGTGCCGGGCCACGCCTCCCAATGGGTCTTGCCGAGGATGGCGGCGGCCTCGCGGCCCTCGAACCGCAAGCCCGCCGGGTTGATGGCCAGCACGCGGAAGCCGCGGTCGAGCAGCACGAAACCTTCGTTCATGCCTTCGAGCACGCCGCGGAGGCGCGTCTCGCTCTCGCGCAAGGCCTGGACCGCCGCCTTGCGCTCGCCGATGTCCCGCACGGTGCCGACGAACCGCACGGCGCGCCGGGCGGCCCCCTGACCCTCGAAGAAGGCCCTGCCCTTCGCGGCGATCCACCGCTCCATCCGGTCCTCGAGGCCGACCGTGCGGTACTCGATGTCGTACTCGCCGGGGCCGTCCGGCGCGAGGGCGCGCTGCACGGCCGCGTCGGTCGTCCCCCTGTCGTCCGGGTGCAGCCCGGCGAGGAAGGTGCCGTAATCCACCTCGGCCGATGGCGGCAGGCCGAAGAGCGCCTTGCACCGGTCGTCCCAACGGAGCGCGCCGGACACCAGGTCGTAGTCCCAGATGCCGACGCCGGTGGCTTCGGTCGCCAGCGTGAGGCGTTCGTTGCCCTCCCGCAGAGCGTCCTCCGCCTCGCGCCGGTCGCCGATGTCGATGACCGACCCGATGTAGCCGAGGAAACCGCCGTCCGGCCCGAAGCGCGGCGAAGCGGCGTCGATCGCCCAGCGGTAGACGCCGTCCGCACGGCGCAAGCGGTACTCGACGCGGAACGGCCCCTGCGCGGCGTTGGCGGCCAGGAACGCCTCCTCGGCCGCCTTCTGGTCGTCGGGGTGCGTCGCCTTCGCCCAGCCCAGGCCGAGCGCTTCCGCCTCGACCTGACCGGTGAACTCGTACCAGCGCCGGTTGAGCCAGGTGCAGTAGCCGTCCGGGTCGGTGCCCCACATCATCACCGGCGCGTGGTCGGCCATGTTGCGGAACCGCGCCTCGCTCTCGCGCAGCGCTTCTTCCGCCGTCCACGCGGCGTGGATGTCCTGGGTCGTGCCGTACCACCGCACGATGGCGCCCGCCTCGTCGCACCGGGGGAACGCGCGCGAGTGCATCCAACGGTAGGAGCCGTCCCGGAGGCGCGCGCGGTGCTGTATGTCGTAGGGCTCGCCCGTCGTGACGGAGCGCGTCCAGGCCTCCACCGAACGCGCGAGGTCGTCCGGGTGCAAAGCGTCGCCCCAGCTCGAGCCGAGGCCGCTCGTGCCGGTCCACTCGCCCCAGCGGGACCCGACGCGGTCGAGCTGGCCGTCCGGCCGCGCCGTCCAGACCGTTTGCGGCGACAGGTCGGAGGCGTAGCGGTAGTCCTCCTCGCTTTCGCGCAGGCGACGCTCCGCGAACACCTGCCCGGTCGTCTCGGTGCAGGCGCAGAACATTCCCGCCACCGCGCCGCTCTCGTCGCGCACCGGGGAGTAGGAGAAGGTGTACCAGGTGTCCTCCGGGTACCCGTTGCGCTCCATCACGAGGTGCAGGTTCTCGTGGAACGTCGCTTCGCCGGCGAGCGCCTTGGAGACCAGCGGCTCGATGTCGGCCCAGATCTCCGGCCAGACCTCCCGGAACGGCAGGCCCAGGGCGCGCGGGTGCTTGGCCCCGAAGATGGGGCGGTAGCCGTCGTTGTAGAGGAAGGCGAGTTCCGGCCCCCAGGCGACGAACATCGGGAACTTGGATTCGAGCAGCAGCCCGACGACCGAGCGCAGCGATTGCGGCCAAGTTTCCGGGCGGCCGATCGGCGAGGCCGACCAGTCGTGCCGGCGCATCAACGCGCCCATCTCGCCGCCGCCGGCGAGGAAGCCCGTCCCGCCCATCCGCCCCGTCGGCTGGTCCACCTACGTGCGCCCCGCGCCGCGCGGTTCGCCGCCGCCGCCCACGCGTCCTCGGGCCGACGCCTGATGGCGGGCGGCGGCGGAAAGCCCTCGTCCAGACATGCGGGGATTGTTGCTCCGGGCTGCCATGCCGCACGTTAATCGGAAGAGGTCGTTGCCACAACGCGCCACCCGGACGAGAACCGGACGGCGCTCCGCGGAAGCTCTCGCGCCACGGGATCGGGAAAGGCTACGCCCCGCCCGCCAAGGCCCGGGCCGCGCTTCTCGTCCGGGGCCGTTTAGGCACCGGGTAAGGTGGTAAGGCAGTAAGGAGGTGAGGCGGCGACACCCCTTGTTAGCGCACCCGCGTCCGCACCGCCCCGCGCAAGTCCCGCTCCAGCGCCGCCAGCGCCGCCGCCAGGGCGTCCCGCATCGCCGCCGCCGCTTCGCCCGCTGGCACCGCGTCGTCCCGCCGCGCCCCGCCGGGCAATGGCGCGGCGCCCTCCGGCGTGAACTGGCCGAGGATGCGGGCCTGCCCGCCGTCGCGTGGCTCCTCCAGCAGCAGCGCCGCGAGTCCGGCCCGCGCCGAGCCGGCCCGCGGCTCGGTCTGGAGGCGCAGCAACTCGGCTTCCAGCACCAAGCCCGGGCGCAGGCGGGAGCCGGGCGACACCACGGCGGAGAACAGGCCGCTGGCCGCCAGCCACTGGCGCATCGCCTCTTCCACCAGCTCCACCGGCGGCGCCGCCCACTCGTCGTAGAACGCCGTGTCCACCTGCCCGCCCGCGCCCAGGGTGCGGAGGCCGCGGCTGTCCATCCCCGGAGCCGCGCGCACGGTGCGCAGCAGCAGCACCGGCCCGCGCCGCGCCGGCGGCTCGCGGCGCGGCCGCTCCGGCGCCAAGGCGTAGCGCTGCACCTCTTGGTACGGCCGGCTCGGGAGCACGCTGCAAGCCGCGTCGCCCAACACCGCCGGGGCCAGCAGCAACGAACGGCGGCGGGAGAAATGCATCGGTCAGCGGCGCTCCGGCGGTGGCGGGGCGCCGAACAGCGCTTGGCCGGGGGAGCGGCGCAGCGCTTCGGTGGTGTCCCGCAGGTTGCCGACCGCGCTGCGCAGGTCCCGGAGGATCGGCGCCAGCTCGGCCTGGATCTCGGTGGAAGCGCCGCGCGCGACCCGCAGGCCGGACTCGAGCGCGGCGATGGTCGCGGGCAGGCGCGCGGCGGCGGTCCGCACCTCGGCGGCGGCGGCGGCGGCGTTGGCCAAGGTCTGGCGCAGCTCGCGGCTGGCGAGCAGCTCGCGCGCCTCGGCCGCCGTGCCGCGCGCCTCGGCCGCGGCGTCGCGCAGCCCGCCCAACACGCCGGGCACGTCGGCCTCCTCCACCGCGCCGCGGAGCGTGCGGAGCAGCGCGGACGCTTCTTGCAGAGTCTGCGCCACGTCGCCGCCCTCCCGCGTTTCCCGCCGCAGGTCGGACAGCAGCCCGGTGAGGTTCTCCAGCAGCCCGCCGACGTCCACGCCTTCCAGCTTCTGGAGCAGCGCTTCGGCCGCGTTCTGCACCTGCGCGACGGTGGATGGGACGGCGGGAATGTAGGTTTCCCTCGGCTCCCAGGGCACGGCCATGGCCGGGAAGCGCTCCGGGTCCACGAAGTCGAGCTCCACGTAGTACACGCCGGTGATGCCCGCCGCCGCGATGCGGGTGCGGAGGCCGAGGCGGATCGCGTCGTCCACCGAGGGCGCCTCCCCGATGCGCCGCGTGTCCACGGAGAAGCGCACGAAGACGAGCTGGTAGGCGGGGCCGAAGGTGTCCCCCTCCATGCGGGGGTACTCCGCCGAGACCAGCCCGAGGCCCTCGACGCGGCCGATGGAAACGCCGCGGTAGCGCACCGCCGCGCCGACCTCAAGGCCCTGCACGGATTCGCGGAGGTACGTCTCGTACATCACGGCGGAGTCGCCGGGGCGGTTCGCGGTGAGGAACAGCACGAAGCCCAACGCCAGCCCCAGCCCCGCCAGGACCAGCGCGCCGACGCGCAGGTAGAGGCCGCGCGACCGCTCCATCGCCTACGCCGCCGCGCCCTGCCGGTCCGGCGGCGCTTCCCGCCGGAAGAAGGCGCGCACGACCGGGTCCGCGCTCTCGTCGCGCAGCCGGCGCGGGTCGCCTTCCGCGATCATCCCGCGCGCCGCCTTGTCGAGCATGATGCAACGGTCGCCGATCGCCAGGATGGATTGCAGCTCGTGCGTCACCACGACGAAGGTGGTGCCGAGGTCGCGCGCGAGCTGCTTGATGAGCGCGTCCAGCCCCGCCGAGGTGACGGGGTCGAGGCCGGCGGAGGGCTCGTCCAGGAACAGGATCGGCGGGTCGAGCGCCATCGCGCGGGCGATGCCGGCGCGCTTGGCCATCCCGCCCGAGATCTCGGCGGGCAGCCGCCCGGCCGCGTCGGCGAGGCCGACCATCCCGAGCTTGGCCTTCGCCACCAGCGCCCGCGCCTCCGCCGGCAGCCCGGTGTGCTCCTCCAACGGCACCTCGATGTTGCCCTCCAGGGTGGACGAGCCGAACAGCGCGCCCGATTGCCACATCACGCCGATCCGGCGCAGCAGCGCCCGCCGGGCCGCGCCCTCCAGCGCGGCGATGTCCTCGCCCAGGATCTCGATGCGGCCTTCGGCCGGCGGGTACAAGCCGATCATGTGCTTGAGCAGCGTGGACTTGCCGCAACCCGAACCGCCCAGGATCACGAACACCTCGCCGCGCCTCACCTCGAAGGAAACGCGCTCGAAGACGGGGCGCCCGCCGAAGCGGGCGGCGAGGTTCTCCACGCGCACCACCGCGTCGCCGCCGGCCGGCACCGCCGTCACCAGCCCAGCCGGTAGAACAGCACGGCGAAGGCGCCGTCGATCACCACGATGGACACGATGCCGCCCACCACCGCGCCCGTCGCCGCGTCGCCCACCGCGCGCGGCCCGCCCCCGGCGTTGAGGCCGGCGCGGCACCCGATCAGGCCGATGGAAAGCCCGAAGGCGGCCGCCTTCCACAAGCCGCCCCAAAGGTCCCAAAGGCGCAGCGCGTACTGCAGCTGGCCCGCGACCCCGGCCGGCACGTAGCCGAGCGACAGCATCACGGCGCCCATGCCCAGCAACCCTGACAGGTCCATCAGCAGCGCCAGCACCGGCATCACCAGGACCGCCGCCAGCACCCGCGGCAGCACCAGCCAAGCGACCGGGTCGATGCCCATGATGCGGAGCGCGTCCACCTCCTCGTTCACCCGCATGGTGCCCAGCTCGGCGGCGAAGGCCGAGCCGGTGCGCCCGGCCAGCACCACCGCCGCCATCAGCGGCCCCAACTCCCGCAGCAGCGAAATGCCGACGAGGTTGGGGATGTAGTACTCCGCCCCGAAGCGGCGCAGCGACACGGAGGACTGGAAGGCCAGGATCAACCCGATCAGGAAGCCCAGCAGGATCGTCAAGCCGAAGGCGCGCAGCCCCGCCTCGTCCAGGTGCCGCATCACCTCGCCGAAGCGCAGGCGCCAAGGCCGCCGCGCGACGCCGGCCCCGGCCACCAACGCTTCGCCCAGGAAGGCGACCTGGTCGAGCATGCGGTCGCCACGCCCCACCGTCGCGCGGCCCAGGCGTCCGACCCAGGGCAGGCCGCCGTCGCCGGCGGCCTTGGCGGCGGCTGGAGCTTCCAGCGCGCGGCGGGTCCGCTCCAGCACCGCCCGCGCCGGGCCGTCCACCGGCAAGCCCTGCCACCGCGCCCCGCCCGCCTCGCGCTCCAGCCGCAGCAGGAGCACGGCGCCGGCGGTGTCGAGGGAGGCCAAGCGGCCGAGGTCGAGGGTGAGCGGCGCGGCGCCTTTTGCGCGGCGGGTCGCGTCCGGCCAGAGGCGCGCCACCGCGCCGGCGTCCAGCACGCCGCGGAACGCCAAGCGGAGGCCGCCCGCGCCCTCCGCGCGCGCTTCGAAGCCCGCTGCGTCCTCCACCGTGCCGGTCGCGTCTCGTGCCATCCGCGGATCAATCGCCTCCGGGCCCGGGAGGTTGCACGGGCGGGCGATCCTGTCACGCGAAAGGCGGGCGGCGCAGCGGAAACGCCGCGGTTGGGGCCGGGCGGGCCGCGGGCCGGGCCGTTCAGTCGGCGCGGATGCCCGCTTCCGCCACCAACCGGCCCCAGCGCCCCACCTCCGCCTGGACGTGCGCCGTGGACCGCGCCGAATCCCAGCCGAGCACGTCGAAGCCGCCCTCCTCGGCGCGGCGCACCAGCTCCCCGTCGCGCATGGCGAGCAGGACGTCCGCCTCCAGCCGCCGCAGCACCGGGCGCGGCACGGCGGCGTTGGTCAGCACCGCCGTCCAGTTGGTGATCAGCAGGTCCGGCGCCCCGGCCTCGGCCACCGTCGGGATGTCGGGCACCAGCCGGTGCCGCTGCCGGTCGGTGAGGGCGAGGCCGCGCAGCCGCCCGGCGCGGAGCTGGGCGATGCACTCCGGCAGGTTGGACACGATCAGGTCGAGGTTGCCGGCCACCAGGTCCGTCACCGCCGGCGCCCCGCCGCGGTAGGACACGTGGACGAGGTTCGGCCCGGCGCCCGCGATGCGCCGCACCAGTTCCAGCCCAAGGTGGGGCGGCGAGCCGTTGCCGGACGACCCCGCGCTCATCTGCCGCGTCCGCGCCATCGCCAGCAGCCCGGCCAAGTCCCGCGCCGGGTGCGCCGCGGGCACGGCGACCACCAAAGGCAGCGCGCCGAGCACGGACACGGCCGCGAAGTCCTGCCGCAGGTCGTAGGGCGCGTTGGGGTAGAGGCTCGCATTCACCGCGTGGGTCAGCGTGACCGCGAGCAGGGTGTGCCCGTCCGGCGCGGCCTTGGCGGCGGCGTCCGCGCCGATCATCGCGTTGCCGCCGGGCCGGTTGTCCACCACCACCGGCTTGCCCCAGATCTCGGACAGCCGCTGCGCCAGCAGGCGGGCCATGATGTCGGTCAGGCCCGCCGGCGCGAAGGGCACGACGTAGCGCACGGGCCGCTCGGGGAAGGCGTCCGGTGTCTGCGCCGTGGCGGTCGTCCCGGCGGGGAGCAACAGGGCGGACAGCGACGGGAGGCGGCGGCGGGGAAGGCGGATCACGGCTTCGTCCACGACAAGGCTCGGCGGGACCGTGCCCCGGGCGGGCGAGGCGCGCAACAAAGGCACGGGCGGCGCCTCCGGCCGTACCGCCCGCGACGCCGGCAGCGTCTCGAAATTGCGCCTCACAGCTCTTTCATTGGCAAATCGAGATGGTTGCGATATTATCTGGAAACGGTCGGGTGCTTGCAGGGCGGTGATGCAGAGAAGGTGGTTGGGGCCCCGGGCGAGGAGCGCAGGTTTCTCGCTCCGGCTCCTGATCTTCTCCGGCTTCATGGCCATGGCGGTCGCCACGGCCGGGCTCGGCGTCTCCGCGGTGCAGGGCATCGGCCGCCCAGGCGGCATCGGCGCCGCCGACCTCGACCATGCGCTGTCCGCCGCCTCTCTCGCCCGCTCCGCCGATGCCGGCCTGGGGGCAATGGAGGCGGCCCTCCTGCGGCGGCGCTTGGCGTCCACCCCTGCGGCGCGGCAGTCGGAGGAGGACCGCTTCGCGGGCCTGGGCAAGCGCGTCGCCGAGGACCTGCGGACCGTGGCCGACCGCGCCGACTCCGAAGCGGTGCGGCGGGCCGCCGCCGGCGCCGACGCCGCGGCGACGGCCTGGATCGACGCCGCGCGCCACACCCATCGCCAGCCTTCGCCGGATTGGGCCCGGCTCGGCCCGCTCGCGGCGGCGGCCAGGGAACGGTCCGAGGCGCTTGTCGACGCGGTCGCCGGCGACGCCCTCCGGCGGAGGGACGAGGCGCGCGCCGCGGCGACCGCGGCCACCCGCCGCATCCTGGCCGGGACGGCGGCCGCGCTCCTGTTCGGTTGCGGAGTCGCCGCGTGGCTCGCGCGGCGCGTGGCGGGCCCGATCGCGGCGGCGTCCCGGGCGGCGTCCGGCATCGCGTCGGGCCGGCTCGAGACCCCGATACCCGGGGGCGGCAGCGGCGAACTCGGCACGCTTTTGGAAGCCATGGAGCGCATGCGCGACTCTTTGAGGGTCAGGATCTCGCGCGAGAAGGCCGAGGGGCTCGACACGCGGGCGCAACTGGCCGAGGCCTTGGAGGTCTCCATGGACGGCATCGTTCTGACCGACGCCGCCGGCCGGATCACCGCGGTCAACCATCGAGCGTCCCAGATGCTGCCGGACATCGTGCTGGCGCCCGGCGAGAACTGGGACCGCGCCGCCGCGGCCCTGCATGTGCCGGACCCGGCGATGGCGGCGGCGCTGTGGCACGCCCCGCCGGCCGCGGCGGAGGTGAAGCTGGCCGGCGGGCGCTGGCTCCGCGTGTCCCGGAGCCCGGCGCGGGGCGGGGGCGCCGTCGCGATACTGTCCGACATCACCGGCCGCAAGGCGCACGAGGCCGCGCTCTCCGAAAGCAACCGGCGCTTCTCCGCCGCGATCGGCAACATGGCGCAGGGGCTCTGCATGGTGGACGCGGAGGGCCGCATCCTGGTCTGCAACCAGCGTTTCTGCGACATGTTCGGCCTGCCCCCCGCGGAGATCATGGCCGGTGTGCCGGTGCGGGACGCGTCCCGGATCGCCGTGGAGGCGGCCCGTTACCCGTTGGACCTCCTCGCGCAGATCAAGGAGGACCAGCGTTCCCTCAACGAAGGCTCGAAGCCCCTGTCCGTGGTCCGCGAAGGGGCGGGCGGCGCGGCGCTCGCCGTCAACTACCGGCCGATGCCGGGCGGCGGCTGGGTCACCACCTACGCCGACGTCACCGAACAGCGGGCGGCTGAGGAGCGGCAGGCCCTGCTGATGCGGGAACTGGACCACCGCGCCAAGAACGCCCTCGCCGTGGTGCAGGCCGCGCTGCGCCTGACGCCCAAGGACGACGCCGAAAGCTACGCCCGGGCGGTGGGCGGCCGGGTGGGCGCGCTGGCCCGGGCCCACACCCTGCTCGCCAAGGGGCAGTGGTCGGGCGCCGATCTGCGCGACCTCGCCTGGGGCGAACTGGCGCCGTTCCTGGGTTCGGCGCCGGCGGACAAGCGGCCGCAGCCGCGCGCCGCGCTGGACGGCCCCGACGTCACCCTGGTCCCCGGCGCGGCGCAGGCGATCTCCATGGCGCTGCACGAACTGGCCACCAACGCCACCAAGCACGGCGCCCTGTCGATGCCGGAGGGCCGGGTTTCGGTGTTCTGGGAGGTGGACGACGGGGCCGGGCTGCTTCGCCTGCTCTGGGCGGAGTCGGGCGGCCCGCCGTTGACCGGGGCGCCGCCCGTCCGGCGCGGCTTCGGCTCCCGCTTGCTGGAAGCCACGCTGAAGGACCAGCTCGGCGGCAAGCTGGCGCGCGACTGGCGGCCGGGCGGCCTCGTCTGCACCATCGAGCTGCCGCTCTCGCGCGCCCTGGCGGGCCAGGCGCTCCAGCGGCCGATCATGACCGGCCTCGAACCGGAGTTCGGCCCGGTCGGCGGCATGCGCTCCCCGGCCGCGCCCGTGGCCGCCGCTCCGGGACGGTGACATCCGAACCGCGGCTGGAACGCGAGCCGGGGCGGCAACGAGGAACGCGGAAACCATCAGGCTTCAGCGCTGCGCGCGGGAAGCTTGCTTATTAGAGACGTTCATGTTTTGTTCACAAACTGGCTCGCTGATCCGAAGGGCGACCTGTGCATCCACCGCCGCCAGCAGCAGTTCCCGGCCAAAGCCGCGGAGGACCGTACCCTTTCGCCGGTGTTGTCCGGTACGCCGCTGGCCGCGGCCCCGCGCTCGCGTCCCGCGGAACGCGCAAGGCGCGCGCTTCTTCGGCCTTCCCATTTGTCCGAATGCCGCAAAATGGGCCGGGCAAGACGGCGAGGGGGAAAGGTGGCGAGGCTCCGCCCGGCGACCCGGACCCCGCTCATTCGTCCGAAAGCGGCGACCGCGCCGCCCCCGCCGCGCCGCCTCACCCCGCCGGCAGGCGCACGATGAAGCGCGCCCCAACCACCTTGCCTTCCGCGTCCCGCCGGTTCTCCGCGGCGATCCGCCCGCGCAGCCCTTCCACGATCTGCTTGCTGATCGAAAGGCCGAGGCCCGAATGCTTGCCGAAGCCCTCGCCTTGCGGCCGCTCGGAGTAGAAGCGCTCGAAGATGCCTTCCAGCTTGGCGTCCGGGATGCCCGGCCCCTCGTCCTCCACCACCACCTCCACCCAGGCGCCGGCCGGCCGCGCCCGCACGTTCACCTTGCCGGCCCGCGGGCTGAACGACAGCGCGTTGCCGAGCAGGTTGCGGAACACCTGCACCAGCCGCCCCTCCACCCCGCGCACCACGAGGCCCGACGCCGGCGCCTCCAGCGCCACGGCGGGCTCGCCCTCCTTGCGCGTCGCGGCGTGCAGCTCGGCGAGCGTCGAGAGGATGGGCGCGATGTCCACCGGCACCGCCACCGTGCGCGACAGCTCCGCGTCCACGCGCGAGGAGTCGCTGATGTCGGCGATCAGGCGGTCCATCCGCACCGCGTCGTCGGCGATGATCGCCAGCAGGCGCGTCCGCTGTTCCGGATTCTCGATCCGGCGCAGGGTCTCGATGGCGCTCCGCACGCTGGTCAGCGGGTTGCGCAGCTCGTGCGCCACGTCCGCCGCGAAGCGCTCGTTGGTGTCGATGCGCGCCCAGAGGTCGCGCGCCGCCCGTTGCAGGTCGCGCGCCAGGATGCCGATCTCGTCCTCGCGCGACAGCAGCGAGAGCGGAACGCTGCCCGTCCGGCCCTCGCCCTGGCGCATCGCGGCGGCGCTGCCCGCGAGCTGCATGATCGGGTTGGCCAGCGTCTGCGCGAGATAGAAGGAGAGCGCCACGGTGAGCGCGAGCGCCACCGCGAAGATGCCCAGCACGCTGGCGCGGATCTCGAACAGGCGCTGGTCCACCTCCCGGGCCTCGCGCGTCAGCAGCACGATGCCGACCGGCTGGTTGCCGCGCCGCGCCGGCTCCGCCACCGAGACCAGCAGCCGCCCGTCCGCGGTGCGCCGGATGTAGGGCGTCACGCCGCCCTCCAGCGCCAGGCGCAGCTCCTCCCGCCGGTCGGGGCCGAGGTCCGGCTGCCAGTCGAAGGAGGGCGCGTCGGGCTGCACGTCCACCACCAGCCCCTCCCCGCCGCCGCCGGAGCCGCGCGGCACCAGCGCCACCAAGCGGTCGTAAAGGGTGCCGACGGTGGCGGAAAAGGCGTCGCGCGGCGGGTGCGGCGGCAGCGGTTCCGTCACCACCGCGCCGCCCGTGCCTTCGCGCACGCGGCTGTCCGCGACCACGAGGCCGGTGTTGTCGAACAGCCGCGCCTGCGTGTTGGGCGAGGGGTCGGTCAAGCGCCGCAGCAGCGGCTTTGCCAGTTCCGGCACCAGCACGGCGCGGTCGTCCTCCAGCCTGGTCGCGGCTTCGGCGATGCCGCCGGCATAGATGCGCGCCTGGGTCCGCAGCGCCTCCACCTCGGCCGCGAGCAACCCGTTCTGGTACTGGTCGAGGTACAGCATGGCCGCCGCCAGCAGCGCCGGCGGCAGGATGTTCAGCAGCAGGATGCGCCGCAGCAGCGGCGAGCCCCAGAGCCGGCGGCGCGGCCGGGCAGCCGGCGGCGGGGCGGAAACCGGCGCCGGCGCGGCCTGGGTGTCCGCCGGCGCGCCGACGTCAGGCATCGCCGCCTCCGCACGGAAAGTCCGGGCCCGGAGAACGGCCAGCCGCAGCCCTGCGATGAGCAGCAGGAATGATCGCCATCATTGAGACTGTCACCGCCCGCGCCGTCAACCAGCACTCCTCCCGCTTGCTCCGCGGAGTGTCGGAAGGGAAGCCCTTCGTCATAGCGCATCGCGGCCTGTCGGTCGCGCGCCTCGTGCCAGAATCCACCCCGGACGCCTAGCACATGGCGCCGGAGCAGGAACGAGCGCCCGCGGGGAGCATCGCCCGGTCGCGTTCGCTGAAACCTCCGGCCGAGCCGGCCGCGACCGGCCGCGCGACCGCCACGAATCCTACGCCGAGGTGCCGCGCGAGCGTTCCCGTGGCCGACAAGGCTCCGGCTGCCGGTCACTTTCGACAGTGTCGTTCATGTTCACACGGCCCGATCGAGCGATCCCGGTCACCTTCGCCGGCAGGCCTGACCGATCTCCGAGGAACACGCGGTCCAGATTGAGGGCGGGGGCTCGCAAAGCGGTAGGTGGCATACGCATCAGGGCAGTTGCCACCGCGAGCCAGTTAACCAAGCCGCTGCTCGGTCACGCCCATCTCGACCTCGGCCTCGGTCTGCTTGAGGCCGAGCGCTCCAATCAGCCGCCGGAGCCTCCGGCCGCACTGCTTTTCGGCGCTCGGCGACAGAGGGCAAGGGCACGTCCATACCGAAAAGGCCGGCGTCCGAAGAACCGAAGGCGGCCTGTCAGTCCTCCTTGTACCGGTACCCGATGCCGTAGAGCGTCTCGATCTGCGCGAAATCCGGGTCCGCTTGCCGGAATTTGCGCCGGACCCGCTTCACGTGGCTGTCGATGGTGCGGTCGTCCACGTAGATGTTCTCGCCGTAGGCGCCGTCGATGAGCTGGTCGCGGTTCTTCACCATGCCCGGCCGCAGCGCCAGCGCCTTGACCAATAGGAACTCCGTCACCGTGAGCTGGATGTCGTGCCCCTTCCAGGTGCAGGTGTGCTTGGTCTCGTCGAGCACCAGGTCGCCGCGGACGATGACGCCCCCGGGCGGCGCGCCGCTGCCCTCCGCCCGTCCGGCCTCGTTGCGGCGCAGCAGGGCGCGGATGCGCTCCAGCAGGAGGCGCTGGCTGAACGGCTTGGTGATGTAGTCGTCGGCGCCGAGGCGGAGGCCCATCAGCTCGTCCACCTCTTCGTCCTTGGAGGTGAGGAACACCACGGGCATGGAGGTGCGCTGGCGCAGGCGTTGCAGCAGCTCCATCCCGTCCATGCGCGGCATCTTGATGTCGAGCACGGCGAGGTCCGCCGGCCGCGACAGCAAACCCTGCAAGGCACTCTCGCCGTCGGTGTAGGTGCGCACCTGGAAGCCCTCCTGCTCCAAGGTCATGGAGACCGAGGTCAGGATGTTACGGTCGTCGTCCACCAGGGCGATCGTTTGTGTCATGTTCTGGCTCTCTGCGCGCGAACCTGAGCCGGTCGGGCGGGTTCACCGCTCGGCGGATCGGGTTCGGACTCGATGGACACCATGTAGTGCCTCGGTTTGCCGCTGAAATGTGGCACAACCCGGACGTGGGGAGGGCAAAGCGCGATGACGACGGGAGCCGAGGGCGATCCGAGCCCGGCGCAAGAAGCGCGGTGGCTGATCCGGGCGGCCGGCAGCGCCGTCCTGGCCACGCAGGCCGACGGCCAGCCCTTCGCCAGCTTGGTGACGCCGGCGGTGGCGCCCGACCTGTCCCCCTTGCTGTGGCTGTCCACCCTGTCGGAGCACACCCGCCAACTCAAGGCCGAGCCCCGCTGCGCCCTGCTTTTCACCGGCGCGCCGGACGGGCCGAACCCGCAGACCACGCCGCGCGTGACCCTCACGGGACGGGCGGAGCCGGTCGGGGGCGCGGAGGCGGCGGCGCTCAAGGCGCGCTGGCTGGCGCGCCACCCCTACGCGGCCCTGTACGCCGACTTCGCCGATTTCGCCTTGTGGCGGGTGGCGCCGGGCGGCGCCCTGCTGGTGGGCGGCTTCGCCCGCGCAGTGCGGCTGCGTTTGGCGGACCTCCTGCCCGATCCCGGGTCGGTCGCGGCGTTGGCGGCGGCCGAGTCCGGCATTGTCGAACATGTGAACGCGGACCACGCCGACGCCGTCGCGGCCATCGCCGAGAGCTTGCTGGGGCAAGCGCCGGCCGCGGCCGAACCCTGGCGCATCGCCGCGGTGGACGTGGACGGCGCCGACCTCTCGGCCGGCGAGCGGGTGTGCCGCCTGCAATTCTCCCGCTTCGCCTCGTCCGCGGAGGACGTGCGGGCGGAACTCGTGCGCGCCGCCCGCGATGGCAGGAATGCGGCGCGAACCGGGTAGTTACGGCAGACGGTCAAAGAAGCGTGCCTGGGGATTATTCCAGACGCCCGATCGCCGCAATTACGCCAATCTGCGCCATGATGAAACGCGCTTCCGCGCCGACGCCGTGCCCCCACGGGGGCCCACGGTTGGCACCTGTCGTTTGGAGGACTTCAAAGAATGACCGCGGCTGAGACCGCCCTCGCGGGCACCGGCGTGCCCGCCAAGCACGCCGTCCACCCCAACCTCGCGGCCCCCGGCCTGTACGAGCAGGCGCTGCGCCGTGGCGAGGGGCGTCTCTCCGCCGACGGCGCCTTCATGGCCATCACCGGCGTCCACACCGGGCGCTCCGTGCAGGACAAGTTCGTGGTGGACGACCCGGAGGTCCACGACAAGGTGTGGTGGGGCAAGGTCAACCAGCCGATGGCGCCGGAGAGGTTCCGGGGCCTGCGGGAGCGCGTTGTCGGCTGGCTCGGCGAGCGGCCGGTGCTGTTCACCCAGGACCTTTACGCCGGCGCCGACCCGGCGCACCGCATCCGCGTGCGGCTGGTGACGACGAATGCTTGGCACGCGCTGTTCGCGCGCAACATGTTCATCCGCCCGCCCGAGGGCGAGTTGGCCGGCTTCAAGCCGGACTTCACCATCCTGCACGCGCCGGAGTTCGAGGCCGACCCGGCCCGCGACGGCTGCCGCACCGGCACCTGCATCTCCCTCTCCTTCGCGGCCAGGACCATCCTGATCTGCGGCACCTCCTACGCCGGCGAGATCAAGAAGAGCATCTTCACCGTGATGAACTGGCTGCTGCCGGAGCGCGGCGTGCTGCCGATGCACTGCTCCGCCAACCTCGGCAAGAACGGCGACACCGCCCTGTTCTTCGGCCTGTCGGGCACGGGCAAGACCACCCTCTCCTCCGACCCCGAGCGCCGCCTGATCGGCGACGACGAGCACGGCTGGTCGGATGGGGGCGTCTTCAACTTCGAGGGCGGCTGCTACGCCAAGGTCATCCGCCTGAGCCGCGAGGCCGAGCCGCAGATCTGGGAGGCGTCGCACCGCTTCGGCGCGGTGCTGGAGAACGTGGTGGCGGACGAGCACGGCCGGCTGGACCTGCACGACGCCAATTTCACGGAGAACACCCGCTCCTGCTACCCGCTGGAGTTCATCCCGAACACCGTGCCGGACGGCCAGGGCCCGGTGCCGAAAAACGTGGTGATGCTCACCGCCGACGCCTTCGGCGTGCTGCCGCCCATCGCCAAGCTCTCGCCGGCGCAGGCGATGTACCACTTCCTGTCCGGCTACACGGCGCGCGTCGCCGGCACGGAGAAGGGGCTCGGCAAGGAGCCGCAGGCCACCTTCTCCACCTGCTTCGGCGCCCCCTTCCTGCCGCGCCACCCCGAGGTCTACGGGCGCATGCTGGAGGAGCGGATCTCCAAGCACGGCGCCGACTGCTGGTTGGTGAACACCGGCTGGACCGGCGGCGCCTTCGGCACGGGCAAGCGCATGTCCATCCAGCACACCCGCGCCCTGCTCCGCGCGGCGCTGGACGGCACGCTGGCCAAGGCGGAGTTCGTCAAGGACCCGTTCTTCGGCCTGATGATCCCGAAGGCCCTGCCGGGCGTGCCCGCGGAGGTGCTGAACCCGCGCGAGACCTGGGCCGACAAGGCCGCCTACGACCGCACCGCCCGCGACCTGGTGGCGCGGTTCGAGGCCAACTTCGAGTCCTTCGCCGGCGCCGTGGGCGAGGACGTGAAGGCCGCGGCCATACGGGCGGCCGCGTGATCTCGCGGGAAAGGTCCGAGGGCCGGAACGTCATGGGCGGGCCGCTCCTGCCCTGCTCGGTCGCGCCGCTCACCGGCTTCTTCCGCGACGGGTGCTGCAACACCGGTCCGGAGGACCGCGGGCTGCACGTGGTCTGCGTGGAGATCACGGCGGACTTCCTGGCCTTCAGCCAGTCCCAGGGCAACGACCTGATGACGCCGATCGCCGAGATCGGCTTCGCCGGCCTCAAGCCCGGCGACCGCTGGTGCGTGTGCGCCGCCCGGTGGGAAGAGGCGCGCCGCGCCGGCGCGGCGCCGCCGGTGCTGCTGGAAGCGACGCACGTGGCCGCGTTGGAGGTGTGCGGCTTGGCAGACCTCCGCGCCCACGCGGTGGACCCGCCGTAGCGGCGCCTTTCAGGCCGGGATTTCGGCCGCCTCCCGGGCGCAAGGTCCGCCCGCCCGCGGCAGGTGCTGCTCCACCACCTCGGACCCCGGTTTTGGGCGGCCGAGCAGGAAGCCTTGCGCCTCGTCGCACCCGATGTCCCGCAGCAGCGCGAGCTGCTCCGGCGTTTCCACGCCCTCCGCGGTGATGGTGACGCCGAGCGTCGCGCCGAGGCTGACCACCGCGCGCACGATGGCCATGCAGTTGGCGTCGTGCGCCATCCCCCGGACGAAGGACCGGTCGATCTTGATCTTGTCGAAGGGGAAGCGCTGCAAGTAGCCGAGGCTGGAGTATCCTGTCCCGAAATCGTCCATGGCGATGCGGACGCCGAGCGCGCGCAGCTCCCTCAGGGTGCCCAGCGTGGCCCGGTCGTCCTCGAGGAGGACGGATTCGGTGATCTCGAGTTCGAGCCGCTCGGGGGCGAGGCCCGACGCCGCGAGTGCCGATCGCACGCTGCCCACCAAGTCGCCGCGGCGGAACTGCGCGGGCGACAGGTTGACGGCGACACCGAGCACCTCCGACGGCCATCGCGCCACCTCCGCGCAAGCCTCGTGGAGCACCCAGTGGCCGATGGGGACGATCAGCCCCGTCTCCTCCGCGAGCGGGACGAAGTCCGCCGGCGGGACAAGGCCGCCGTCCGCCCGGCGCCAGCGCAGCAGCGCCTCCACGCCGCTGACGCGGCCCATGGCCGTCCGGACCAGCGGCTGGTAGTGCAGCTCGAACCGCCCCTCCCGCACCGCGCGCCGCAGGTCGGCTTCCAGCGCGCGCCGCTCCTGGAGCTGCGCGTCGAGCGCCGGCTCGAAGAAGCGGCACGTCGCGCGCCCTTCGGCCTTGGCGCGGTGGAGCGCCATGTCGGCGCGGCGGAGCAGCGTGTCCGCGTCCGCGCCGTCGGCGGGCGCCACGGCGATGCCGATGCTGGCTCCTGCCAGGAGCTGGTGCCCCTCGATCAGGAAGGGTTCGGCTAGCGCCTCCACCACGCGGCCGGCGAAACCGGCGGCGCCTTCCGGGGTGCCCGCCGGCGCCGGGAGCACCACCGCGAACTCGTCCCCGCCGAGGCGGGCGACGACGTCCCTGCCGCGGGCGCAGCCGCGCAGCCGTTCCGTCGCCGCTCGCAGCAGCGCGTCGCCGACCGGGTGGCCCAGGGTGTCGTTCACCTCCTTGAAGCGGTCGAGGTCAAGGCAGAGCACGGCCGCCGCGCCGCCCGCGGCGATCGCCTGCTGGAGCCGGTCGCGCAGCAGCGTGCGGTTCGGGAGGCCGGTCAGCGCGTCGTGGCCCGCCATGTGCGCGATGCGCGCTTCCGCCTCGCGCCGCTCGGTGATGTCCTCCGAGAATCCGAGCAGGTAGGCGGGGCGGCCGTCCTCGCCGGGGATGGCGAGCCTGGTGGTGAGCAGCAGCCGGTCCCTCCGGTCCTGCGTCCGGATCGTCTCCTCCGTGACGCGGGCCGGACCGGACCGCAGCGCGTCGCGGTCCGCCTCCTCGAAGAGGCGGGCCTGCTCCGGCGGGAAGAGGTCCCGCGCGGCCTTGCCGAGAACCGCCTCCCTCGGAGCGCCGAGCAGCTCCTCCCCGGCCTTATTGAGCAGCACGTGGCGCAGGTCCGCCGCGTCCTTGACGAACAGCATGGCCGGGACGCTCTCGACCACCGTGTCGGCGAACGCGCGGGTGCGGCGCAGTTCCGCCTCGGCGCGCTTGCGTTCCGTGATGTCGCGGATGATGGCGCCCACCGCCACCTCCCCGCCCTGGCGCCAGGCGGAAAGGGACAGCTCGATCTCGATCTCCCGGCCGGACTTGTGGCGGGCCGGCACCTCCACCGTCTTGCCGACGAGCCGCGGTCCGCCGCCGGCGGCGAGCCGCGCGAAACCGCCGTTGTGGGCGGCGCGGAAGCGCTCCGGCATGATGGTGTCGAGCGGCCTGCCCACCGCCTCCTCGCGGGTGTAGCCGAACAGCGCCTCGGCCGCCCGGTTCCAGAAGGTGATGGCGCCCCGCGCGTCGGCGCAGATGAAGGCGTCGGAGGTGGAGGCGGCGATTTGCGAGGAGGCCACCGCGACCGCGTGCAGCCGCGCGTGTTCCAGGTGCAGAACGGCCGCCCGCGCCAGGAAGCGGAGGCGGTCCGCCTGCCCGTCCCGCAGCGCCGCGCGCGGCTCGGTGTCGAAGACGGAAAGCGCGCCGACGACCTTGTCGCCGCGGCCGGTGAGCGGCACCGCGGCGCAGAACCGGACGCGGGGAGGGCCGGCGACGAGCGGGCACGCCGCGAAGCGCTCGTCCGCGGCGGCGTCCGGCACGAGGAGCAGGCCGTCGGACGCCGCGGCGCAGGCGTGGAAGGGGGCGGCCTGCCCGGCGTCTTCCGGGCCGAGGCCGACCCGCGCCCTGGGCAGCATGGCGCCGGCCGCTTCGGCGCGGAGCGCGACGACCGCGATCGGCGCGCCGAGGAGTTCGGCGGCCAGCCGCGCGATCTCCTCGCAGTTCACCTCCTCCTCGATGCCGCGGCCGAGGCAATCGGCGATGTCGGGCAGGTCCCGCGCGGCGGCCGCCTCTCGCGCGCAGGGTGGGCGGGGCGGCGTATCCATGGGCGGCGGGGCTCCGGCGTTGCGCGGGCTCCCCGCGCCGTCGCGGCGGCGGTGAGCCGGTGGAGCCTACGGGCGCGTCCTTTGACGCCTGGTAAACGCCGGGCGGCGCGTCAGCCGCCCGGCGCCCCGTGGTGCTCGGCCCGGTAGGGGTGGGCCGGGTAGGTCCCGAGCACCCGCAGCTCGCGCGAGAAGTAGCCCAGCTCTTCCAGGGCCCGCGCCACCGGCGGGTGCTCCGGGTGGCCGTCCACGTCGGCCAGGAACTGGGTGGCGGTGAACTCGCCGTCGAGCATGTAGCTCTCCAGCTTGGTCATGTTCACGCCGTTAGTGGCGAAGCCGCCCAGCGCCTTGTAGAGCGCGGCGGGGATGTTGCGGACGCGGAAGACGAAGGTCGTCACGCAGCCCGGCGCGTCCGGCGGCGGCACCCGCGGCTCCGGCGCGCAGACGTAGAAGCGCGTGGTGTTGTGCGCGGCGTCCTCCACGTTGCGCCGCAGGATCTCCAGCCCGTAGATCTCGGCGGCGAGTGCGCTGGCGATGGCCGCGTCTTCCACCCCGCCCAGCCCGGCGACGAGGTGCGCGGCGCCGGCGGTGTCCGCCTCGATCACCGGTTGGAGGCGCAGCTCGCGCAGGATGCCGCGCACCTGGCCCAGCGCGACCGGGTGGCTGCGCGCGCGCTTGATGGTGGAGAGCGTCGCGCCGCGGGGCGCCAGCAGGCAGTGCTCCACCCGCTCGAAGTGCTCGCCCACCACCGAAAGGCCGCTGTCCGGCAGCAGGCGGTGGATGTCGGGCACGCGGCCGGCGAGGGAGTTCTCGCACGGGAGCATGGCCAACGCCGCTTGTCCGCCGCGCACGGCGTCCATCGCCGCCTCGAAGCTCGGGCAGGGCAGGGTGGCCCAGCCGGGGTAGGCGTCGCGGCAGGCGAGGTCGGAATAGGCGCCCGGCAGGCCCTGGAAGGCGATGGTCTTGCTGCTCGTCATTCCTTCTTCGTCCCGGCCAGCATGGCCCGCGCCCGTTCCAGGTCGGCCGGCGTGTCCACGCCGAAGGGGCCGTGCTCCACCCGCGCCACCGCGATCCGCATCCCCGCTTCCAGCGCGCGCAGTTGCTCCAGCTTCTCCCGCACCTCCAAGGGGCTCGGCGGCAACGCCACGAAGCGCTCCAGCGCGGCGCGGCGGTAGGCGTAGACGCCGATGTGGTGCCAGAGCGGCCCTTCGCCCCACGGCACCGGCTGGCGGGAGAAGTAGAGGGCCGGCGCGACCTCCGCCCCGGGCGCGAAGTGGCAGGCGCACTTCACCACCTGCGACGCGGCGGCCTCGGCGGCGTCGGCGATCGGCGTTACCAGGCTGCCGATGTCCACCGCCGGGTCGGACGCGAGCGGGAGCAGCACGGTGCGCAGGCAAGCCGGGTCGAGGGTGGGGAAGTCGCCTTGCAGGTTCACCACCACGTCGTGCCGCCCGTCCGGGTCGAGCGTGTCCAGTGCCAGCTTCACCCGGTCGGTGCCGCTCGGCACGTCCCGATCGGCCAGCACGGCCTCGGCGCCCGCCGCGCGCACGGCTTCCGCGATGGCGGCGTCCCCGGCCGCGACCGCCACCGGGCCGACGCCCGCTTCCCGCGCGCGGTCGAGCACGCGCAGCACCATGGGCCGGCCGGCGATGTCGGCCAGCGGCTTGCCGGGCAGGCGCGTGGCCGAAAGGCGGGCGGGGATCAGAACGATCGGATTCACGGCGACGCCGCCGCGGCGCGGACTCCGCCTCGGGAGGGGCGGTTGCTGGAATGCGGAACCGACATTAGGTTCGCGCTTCTAAGGGAGGCGGCACCCCGGCGCAAACGCGCGGCCGGCGGCGCGCACGCAGGCAGGATCGAGGATCGCGTTCGGCATGGCCAACATGGAGGTCAACAAGGCGTTCTCCGCCGTCCTGGTGGCGGGCATCGCCTTCATGGTGACGGGGCTGGTGGGGCAGCAGCTCGTGCACGTCGAACGGCCGCACGAGAGCGCCATCCAGATCGGCGACGTGGCGGCGGTCGCGCCGACGCAGGCGCCCGCCGCGGAGGCGCCGAAGGTGGAGCCGATCACGCCGCTGCTCGCCAGCGCCAACGTGCAGAACGGCCAGACCCTGGCGCAGCGCTTGTGCGCGTCGTGCCATTCCTTCAACGAGGGCGGGCGGAACGGGGTCGGGCCGAACCTTCACGGCATCATCGGCGCGCCGCACGGGCACGTGGAGGGCTTCAGCTACTCGGCGGCGCTCAAGGGCAAGAACGAGCCCTGGGGCTACGAGAACATGAGCGCTTGGCTGCTCAAGCCGAACACCTACGCGCCCGGCACCCGCATGGCCTTCGCGGGCATCAGCAGCACGCAGCAACGGGCGGACGTCATCGCCTACCTGAGGAGCATCTCGCCCAAGGCGCCCGAACTGCCGCAGCCGCAGTAGCGGCGGGCCGTGGGCCTGCCCGGCGGCGCGCTGGCGGCGGCGGAGGCGGCGGCCGACCTCGCCGGGGCGGCGATACGCCCGTTGTTCCGCAGTGCGCTCCTGGTGGAGGCCAAGGGCGACGCGTCGCCGGTGACGGAGGCCGACCGCGCGGCCGAGCAGGCGATGCGCGGTTTGCTGCGCGAGCGCTTCCCCGACCACGGCATCCTGGGCGAGGAGTTCGGCCCCGAGCGGGCCGACGCCGAATGGCTCTGGGTGCTGGACCCGATCGACGGCACCCGCGCCTTCGTCACCGGGCGGCCGCTCTTCGGCACCCTGATCGGCCTGCTGCACCGGGGCCGGCCGGTGCTGGGCCTCATCGACCAGCCGGGCACCGGCGAGCGGTGGACCGGCGTGGCGGGGGAGCAGACGCGCTTCCGCTCGCCGATGGGCGGTACGCCGCGCTGCCGCCCTTGTGCCGGGATGGCGGAGGCCGAGTTGTCCTGTTCCAGTCCGGACATCTTCGACGCCGGCACCCGCCCCGGCTTCGAGCGGCTGCGCGCCGCCGCCCGCCGCGTCACCTGGGGCGGCGATTGCTACGCCTACGGTTTGGTCGCCCTCGGGCTGGTGGACGTGGTGGCGGAGGCGGGGATGCACCCCTGGGACTGGGCCGCGCTGGTGCCGGTGCTGGAGGGCGCGGGCGGCCGCGTCACCGGCTGGGACGGCGAGGCGCTGACCCTGGAAGGGGACGGGCGGGTGCTGGCCGTGGGCGACCCGGCCTTGCTGCCGGAGGCCGTGGCGCTCCTCCGCGGCTGACGAACGGTTGCCGGGAGCGGGTGGCGGCCCCATCCTCGCGTGCATGTTGAACCGCCGTGACCTGCTGGCCTCGGGCCTTGCGCTCAGCGCCGGCGCCATCCTGCCGCCGGCCGCCCCCGGTGCCCGGGCGCAGGCCGCGGGCGCCATCCGCACCCATGCCCTGTCCCTGCTGGGCGAGCCCGCCTTGCCGGCGGACTTCACCCATTGGCCCTGGGTGAACCCGAACGCGCCCAAGGGCGGCGAGCTGGCGCTCACCGCACTGGGTTCTTTCGACAGCTTCAACGCATACATCCTGCGCGGCACGCCGGCCGTCGGCTTGGGCAACCTGTACGACTCGCTGCTCAAGGAGAGCGCGGACGAGGCGAGCACGGAGTACTGCCACCTCGCCTCCATCGTGGAGGTGCCGGCGGACCGCAAGGGCGTCGCCTTCGAGCTGCACGAACAGGCGCGCTGGCACGACGGCAAGCCGATAACCGCCGAGGACGTGGTCTGGACCTTCAACACGCTGCGCCAGCACGGCCGGCCCTTCTACCGCGCCTACTGGGCGGACGTGACGGAGGTGGTGGCGGAGGGTCCGCGCCGCGTGGTGTTCCGCTTCAAGGACGACGGGAACCGCGAGTTGGCGCTGATCCTCGGCCAGCTCAACGTCATGCCGCGCCACTGGTGGGAGGGCCGCGACTTCGCCCGGCCGTCGCTCGACGTGCCGCTCGGCTCCGGGCCGTACCGGATCGAGCGGTTCGAGGCCGGGCGGTCCGTCGTGTACCGCCGCGTCGAGGACTACTGGGCGCGCGACCTGCCCACGGCGAAGGGCACCAACAACTTCGACACGATGCGTTACGAGTACTTCCGCGACAGCACGGTGGCGCTTGAGGCGTTCAAGGCCGGGCAGATCGACTTCCGCACGGAGAACATCGCCAAGGAGTGGGCCACCGCCTACGACTTCCCCGCCGTGCAGCGCGGCCTGGTGAAGCGCGACGAGATCCCCCACGACCTGCCGACCGGGATGCAGGCCTTCGCGGTGAACCTGCGTCGGCCGCTGTTCCAGGACGCGCGGGTGCGCCGCGCACTCATCGAGGTCTTCGACTTCGAGTGGATGAACGCCAATCTGTTCTACGGCTCCTATGCGCGCACCAAGTCCTACTTCTCCAACTCGGAACTGGCCTCCAGCGGTCTGCCGGAGGGGCGCGAGAAGGAAATACTGGAGCGTTTCCGCGGCCGGGTGCCCGACCAACTCTTCACGGAAGAGTACAAGCTCCCCGTCACCGACGGCTCCGGCAACAACCGCGAAGCGCTGCGCCGTGCGCTGGACCTGCTGCGGCAGGCCGGCTGGACGGTGCGCGACCGGCGGCTGGTGAACGCGCAAGGGCAGCCCTTCGCCTTCGAGATCCTGCTGAACACCCCGAGCTTCGAGCGCGTGGCGCTGCCCTATGTGCAAGTGCTCCAGCGCCTCGGCATGGAGCCGCGCGTCCGCACCGTGGACCCGGCGCAGTACCAGGTGCGGATGGACGCCTTCGACTACGACATGACGGTGGACAACATCGGCCAGAGCCTCTCGCCGGGCAACGAGCAGCGCGACTTCTTCACCTGCGCCCGCGCCAACGACAATGGCAGCCAGAACGTCGCCGGCATCTGCGACCCGGTGATCGACGAGTTGGTGGAGTTGGTGATCGGCGCCCCGGACCGCGAGGAGCTGGTGGCCCGAACCCGGGCGCTGGACCGCGTGCTGCTGTGGCACAACTACATGGTGCCGCACTGGCACAGCCGCACCTTCCGCGTGGCCTACTGGGACAAGCTCGGCCGGCCGGAGCGCAACCCGCGCTACCGCCTGGCCTTGGACTCGTGGTGGCTGGAGCGCGGCCGCGAGGGCGCGGTGGAGCAGGCCAAGCGCGAAACGCGCTCCACCACGCCGCCACCGGCGCGGTAGCGGGCCGGGGTGGGCGCCTACCTCCTCCGCCGGCTGCTGCTGGTGGTGCCGACCCTGCTCGGCATCATCCTGATCAACTTCGCCGTGGTGCAATTCGCCCCCGGCGGCCCGGTGGAGCAGATGATCGCCGAGCTGCGCGGTGAGGCGGGCAGCGCCATCGGCCGCATCTCCGGCGAGTCGCAGGGCGAGACCGGCGGGCCGCAGCGGCGCGAGGGGGGCGGGGACGAGAACAGCCGCTACCGCGGCGCCCGCGGCCTCGATCCCGCCGTGGTCGCCGAGATCGAGCGCGCCTTCGGCTTCGACAAGCCCTGGCACGAGCGGCTGCTGGCCACGCTTTCGGGCTACCTGCGCTTCGACCTCGGGCGCTCGCTGTTCCAGGACCGGCCGGTGGGGGAGCTGATCCTGAGCAAGCTGCCGGTCTCCGTCTCGCTCGGCCTCTGGTCCACGCTCATCATCTACCTGGTCTCGATCCCCCTGGGCATCCGCAAGGCGGTGCGGGACGGCTCGCGCTTCGACGTGGCGACCTCCGGCCTCGTGCTGGTGGGCTACGCCATCCCCGGTTTCCTGTTCGCCATCCTGCTGGTGGTGCTGTTCGCGGGCGGCAGCTTCCTCCAGTGGTTCCCGCTGCGCGGCTTGCTGAGCCCCGGCATGGAGGACGCCCCGTTCGCGGCGCGCGCGCTCGATTACGCCTGGCACATGGTCCTGCCCACCGCGGCGCTGGTCATCTCCGGCTTCGCCGGGCTGACGCTGCTCACCAAGAACGCCTTCATGGACGAGATCCACAAGCAGTACGTGGTCACGGCCCGGGCCAAGGGCGCGAACGAGCGGCGGGTGCTCTACGGCCACGTGTTCCGCAACGCCATGCTCATCATCATCGCCGGCTTCCCGGCGGCCTTCATCAGCATCCTGTTCACCGGCTCCCTGCTGATCGAAATCATCTTCTCGCTCGACGGGCTCGGCCTGCTCGGCTTCGAGGCGGCGATCCGCCGCGACTACCCCATCATGTTCGGCACCCTCTACGTCTTCACCCTGCTCGGGCTGGTGATGCGGATCGTGAGCGACTTCACCTACACGCTGGTGGACCCGCGCATAGACTTCGAGAGCCGCGGCTGATGGTTGAGCGGAAGGAAGCGCTTGCTGCTTGGGCCGTACTCGAGGACGCAGCGCGAAGCGTTGATCTCGCGGTCAACGCAGACGAGGACCACTGGCGAGTGCATTGGGCCGGTTCGCTTGCCTTGCTTAGAGCAGTGGGGCATGTGCTTAGAAAAGTCGATCGAGAGCGGTCAGAGTCGCACAGGAAGTGTGGGGACGAGTGGTGGAAAAGGTGGGACCCTAAAAAGGGTACAGAGGCTAAGCCGAACCTTTTTGCTGACTTCATAGAAACAGAACGCAACCTCGTTCTTAAGCAGTACGAATTTCGGTTCGATCCTGCCGAGCGTCACGGCATATTGTTTCTCCGTTCCAGCGACAAACTTCTGACGCGTGACGGGAAACTTCTTTTCACCCGCTCCCTTGAACGCTTCGTCATCACTGATGGAGCATTCAAGGACAGGGATGGCCGAGAGCTCCTGCGCGAGTCCCACAGATGGTGGGCGGCCCAACTGTCTGAGATCGACGCTCGCATCGGCGCTTTGCACTCGACAGGTGACCGCGCTTGATGGCCCTCTCGCCCCTCAACCGCCGCCGCCTCGCCAACTTCCGCGCCAACCGGCGCGGCTGGTGGTCGCTCTGGATCTTCGCCGCGCTGTTCGTCCTCTGCCTCTTCGCCGAGTTCATCGCCAACGACCGGCCGCTGGTCGCGCGGGTGGACGGGCGCCTCTTCGTCCCCGTGCTGGCCGACTACGCCGAGAGCGACATCCTCCCCGACGGCCTGCCCACCGAGGTCGACTGGCACGACACGGCCTTCCGCGCGGAGATCGAGGGGCGCGGCTGGATGGTGTGGCCGCTGATCCCCTACGCCTACAACACGGTGGTGCGCGACCTCGAACGGCCGGCGCCGGCCCCGCCTTCCGCGCGCAACTGGCTCGGCACGGACGACCAGTCGCGCGACGTGCTGGCGCGCGTGATCTACGGCTTCCGCATCTCGGTGCTGTTCGGCTTCGCCCTGACCGTCGCCGCCTCGGTGGTCGGCATCGCCGCCGGGGCGGTGCAGGGCTTCTACGGCGGGCTGACGGACCTGCTGTTCCAACGCTTCATGGAGATCTGGAGCGGCTTGCCGGAGCTGTACCTGCTCATCATCCTGGCGAGCGTGGTGCAGCCGTCCTTTTGGATACTGCTCGGCTTCCTGCTGCTGTTCTCGTGGATGGGCCTCACCGGCGTGGTGCGCGCCGAGTTCCTGCGCGGGCGAAACCTCGATTACGTGCGCGCCGCCCGCGCGCTCGGCGTCTCCGATGCGCGGTTGATGTCCCGGCACATCCTGCCCAACGCCATGGTGGCGACCCTCACCTTCCTGCCCTTCATCCTGTCGGGCAGCGTGGTGGTGCTGACCTCGCTCGACTTCCTCGGCTTCGGCCTGCCGCCGGGCTCCGCCTCGCTGGGGGAGCTGGTGGCGCAGGGCAAGAACAACCTCCAGGCGCCCTGGCTCGCCGGCACCGGCTTCGTGGTGCTGGGGGGCGTGCTGACCTTGCTGGTGTTCGTGGGCGAGGCGGTGCGCGACGCCTTCGACCCGCGCAAGCTGCCGGGCGGCTCCAAGGCATGACGCCCCCCTCCGAAGCCGGCTTGCGGCCCGGCCCGGCCGCCGGCGGGCACCGGCTGGATGCGCCGCACGCCGCGCCCCTGCTCGACGTCGAGAACCTGTCCGTCGCCTTCGGCGCGCGTCGCGTGGTGCGTGGCGTGTCCTTCGCCGTGCACCCGGGCGAGACGGTGGCGCTGGTGGGCGAGAGCGGCAGCGGCAAGTCCGTCACCGCCCTGTCGGTCCTGCGCCTCCTGCCCTCGAACGGCGCCAACCCCGAAGGGCGCATCGTCCTCGACGGCTGCGACGTGCTCCGTGCCGACGAGCCGGAATTGCGCCGGCTGCGCGGCGGCACGGCGGGCATGGTGTTCCAGGAGCCGATGACCTCGCTCAACCCGCTCCACACGGTCGGGCGGCAGGTCGGCGAGGCCATCACCCTGCACCAACCCATGGAGGGGCAGGCGCTGCGGGCGCGGGTGCTGGACCTGCTGCGGAAGGTGGGCCTGCCGCGCGTGGAGGAGCGGCTGAACGCCTTCCCGCACCAGCTCTCGGGCGGGCAGCGGCAGCGGGTGATGATCGCCGCGGCGCTGGCCAACTCGCCCAAGCTGTTGATCGCCGACGAGCCGACCACGGCGCTCGACGTCACCATCCAGGCCCAGGTGCTGGAGCTGCTGGCGGAGCTGCGCCGCACCGAGCGCATGGCGATGCTGCTCATCACCCACGACCTGCAGATCGTCCGCCGCCACGCCGACCGCGTCGTGGTGATGAAGGACGGCGAAGCGGTGGAGCAGGGCGCGGTCTCCGAAGTCTTCGCCGCCCCGCGCCACCCCTACACGCGGATGCTGCTGGAAACGGAGCCGCGCGGCCGCCCGGCGCCGGTGGCGCCGGACGCGCCCGTGGTGGCGGAGGCGGAGGCGCTCCGCGTCCACTTCCCCATCCGGCGTGGCTTGCTCCGCCGCGTCGTCGGCCACGTCAAGGCGGTGGACGGCGTGACGCTCTCGGTGCGGGAGGGCGAGACGCTCGGCTTGGTGGGCGAGAGCGGCAGCGGCAAGACCACGATCGGCCTCGCCCTGCTCCGCCTGGAGCGGAGCGAGGGCGCGATCCGCTTCGAAGGCCGGGACATCGCCGGCCTGTCCGGCGGCGCCCTGCGCCCGCTGCGGCGGCGGATGCAGATCGTGTTCCAGGACCCTTACGGCTCCCTCTCGCCGCGCATGACCGCGGGCGAGATCGTGGGCGAGGGGCTGGCCGTCCACGAGCCGGGCTTGCCCCCCGAGGAGCGCGACGCGGCGGTGGCGTCGGCTCTGGAGGAGGTCGGCCTCGACCCCGCCATGGCCGAGCGCTACCCGCACGAGTTCTCCGGCGGCCAGCGCCAGCGCATCGCCATCGCCCGCGCCCTGGTGCTGAAGCCGCGCCTGGTGGTGCTGGACGAGCCGACCAGCGCCCTCGACGTGTCCGTGCAGGCGCAGGTGGTGGACCTGCTGCGCGCGCTCCAGGCCAAGCACCGTCTGGCCTACCTGTTCATCAGCCACGACCTCCGCGTGGTGCGCGCCATGGCGCACCGGATCGTGGTGCTGAAGGACGGCGTCGTGGTAGAGGAGGGCGACGCCGAGGCGCTCACCGCCTCCCCGCGCCAGCCCTACACCCGCGCCCTCATGGCCGCCGCATTCGACTTGCGCGCGGAGGCCGGGGCCGCGCGGCAGTGACCGAGCTGGAACGGCTGCGGGCGCTGCTCGACTCCGGGCGGGTGAAGCTCGGCGTCCACATCCGCAAGATGAACAGCCCCGGCAGCCCGGTGTACCGCTCCCTGGAGAACGTGCTGCCCGCCGCGGCCATCCTGACCGCCTCCTTCACCGCCACGCTGCTGGTGCACTTCTACCTCGGCGCCGTCGTGCTGGCGGTGGCCTGCTGGTGGTGGCTCGCCCGCTGGATGCCGAGGGTGAAGGACGGGGTCTTCGACCGCACCTCGGCCCTCGTGCTGGCCGACGAGGCGAGCTTCGACTTCTGGTGGTCGCGGGGCGTGCTGAGCCTTTACGCCCAGCTTCCCGGCGGCGAGGAGCGCGCGGCGGCCCGCAAGGACGACTGGCGCGCTTGGGTCCGCGCCATCCCGGACGGCTGACTCAGCGCACCAGCCGCAGGGTGCGCGAGGACGGGATCTCGTCCGCCGACTTCTGCAGGTTCAGCAACTGCGTGGTGAGCGCCAGCACGCTGAGCGTCATGTCCTCCTCCGGGTCGTGCTCCGCCACCCACCACCGCGCCCCGCGGTACTCGACGGAGAAGCGCGGCCGGGCGGGCGGCGCCGGCCACAGCCGGAACAGGCGCGGCGTCGCGGCGCGGGAGGCGTCCAGCCCGACCGTGATCCGGTACGGCACGCCTTCCTCCTCCCGCCGCTGCACGGCGCCGAGGTAGGTCAGGATCTCGTCCACCGAGCGCAGGTACCAGGACAGGCCGCCGGTCCTGGCGTGGCCGGCGGGGGTGGGCGCGTCCGCGATTTCGTCGGCGGCGCAGGGGTCGCCCGCCTGCGGCAGGGCCGAGACCTGCGGCGCGTCGTTGTCCAGCGCCAAGGCGGTGTAGCGCGGCACGGCGCCGGGCGCGGAAGGGACGCAGATCACGATCTGCTCGACCTCGCGGAACAGCCGCCACCCCGGCCCGTCCGGCCGCAGCGCCACGTTCGGCTCGCGCGCCGCCGCCAGTACGTGGGGAGCTTTCGCCTCCGCGGCCGTCAGGCGCGGGCCGATCGGGGTCAGCCGCGTGTAGGCGTTGAACAGCAGCCGGCCGTGCCTGGTGAGGCTGTCCACCACCGCCTGGAAGCGGTCGCAGGGCGGCTGGGCTGCGGCGGCGGCCTCGGCGCACCTGGCGCGGGCGGCGGCGTCCATCGGGCGGCGCTCGTGCGGCTCGTTGACGATCGAGCGCCCGCTCGCGCCCTCGTCGAAGCGGGACACCAGCAGGTGCAGGAGGAGCTGGTCCGGCAAGCCACGGTCCGACAGGAGCCGGAACAGGCCGGGGTCGAGCGGCTTCAGGAGGCCGCGGGCGAAGTCCTGCCGGTCCAGCGGCGCCACGTCGAAGCTCGGGCTGCTGCCGGCCAGGGCCGCCGGCTCCACGCCGCTCCGCAGGCTGCTCAGGTCCAAGCCCGCGCCGGCGAACAGGCTGAACGCGCCGTGGATGGCGCCGAGCGTGCTGAAGTGGAGCGGCGCCCGGTCGCGGGCCCGCAGCACGTTCAGCACCAGCACCGTGTCCGTCGCGGCCTCGACGCTGCTGTTGTAGGCCACGCTGTGGCGCCCGACGGTCCCGCTGAGGGAACAGGCGGCCAACGGCGCAGCGGCCAGGAAGGCGAGCGTCGCCGCCCCGCGCGCCGCGCGTCCGAACCCGTGTCGTCCCGCCATCGCTCCCCACCGCGCCACCGGTCCCCTGCCGCCCACCTTCCCGCGCGCTTCCGGGGCATGGCAAGCGCCGTCGCCAGGAAGGGCGGTTTGTGCGCCGGGGCGCGAATGGGGACACTGCCGGCCTTAGCCGCACACGCAAGCCGCCGGAGCCGAAGCATGGCCGTCCTCCTTTCGACCGACCCCGCCGCCATGGAAGATTGGCGCGCCGCCTTGTTGGCGGAGGATCCCGGCCTCGACATCCGCATGTTCCCCGATGCCGGCGACCCCGCCGCCGTCGAGGCCGCGGTGGTCTGGACCTCGCACGACATGGCGGAGCTGCGCCGCTACCCGAACCTGCGGCTGGTCGTCTCCATGGGCGCCGGCGTGGACCATCTGCTACGCCCGCCCGGACCCCCGCCCGGCGTGCCGGTCGCGCGGCTGAAGGACGCGCGCCTCACCCAGGGCATGACCGAGTGGGTGCTACTGAACGTGCTGCGCTTCCACCGGCAAGACCTGGAGTACCGCGCCCTCCAGGCCGCGCGCCGCTGGGAGGAGTTGCCTGCCCCGGACACCGCCTCGCGCCGCGTCGGCATCCTGGGCTTGGGCGAGTTGGGCGGCGCGGCCGCGGCGGCGCTGGCGGCGCTGGGCTTTCCGGTGATGGGTTGGTCGCGCAGCCCCAAGGACCGGCCCGGCGTGGAGCGCTTCCACGGCCCGGAAGGCTTCGACGCGATGCTCCGTCGCGCCGACATCCTGGTGTGCCTGTTGCCGTTGACGCCCGAGACGCGAGGCATCTTGGACCGGCGCGCCCTCGGCCTGCTGCCGCACGGGGCATTCCTGCTCAACGCCGCGCGGGGCGGGCACGTCGTCCAGGACGACCTGCTGGCGGCGCTGGACGGCGGCCGGATCGCGGCCGCGGCGCTCGACGTGTTCGAGCCGGAGCCGCTTCCGCCGGACCACCCCTTCTGGTCGCACCCGCGGGTGGTGATGACGCCGCACGCGGCCAGCATCACCATCCCGTCCAGCGCCGCGCCGCAGGTGGTCGAGAACCTGCGGCGCGCCCGGTCCGGGCGGCCGCCTCTCAACCTCGTGGACTTCGGTGCGGGCTATTGACCTTCGGAGAGGAAGGTCAGCTCGCCTTCCGGGGGGCCTCGGCGGTGCCGCGCGCCGCCGCCGTATCGGCGTTGGCGACCTCGGCCGGCGGCGGCATCTCGCGCACCACGGCCTCGGCCTCGACCATGATCTGCCGCATGTCGCGGAGGAAGGCCGTGCCCTTAAGCGTGCGCTGCACGATCACGCTGCGCCGGTCCATGGGGTCCACCTTGCGGCGCGCCAGGTCGAGTTCGCCGAGGCGGTCCAAAGCGCGGGTGATGGCCGGCTTGGACACGTTCAGCTCCGCCGCCAAGCCGCGGACGGTATGGGGGCCGTCCGTGAGGTAAACCGTCAGGAAGACGCCGAGCTGCCGCGCGGAGAGGTCCGGGCCGTCCCGCCGCACCAGCGCGACAACGGTATCCCGGAGGATGCCGACGAGCTGGTCTGGGTTGCTCTGTACCGCCATCTTAAATCCTCTTGCCCTTCGGGGCTGTGCAGGGATCGGCGTATTGCCGGCCGCCGCGGTTGTCGGGAACAGGCGAAGCACTCACCACCAACGTCACTGCGGCAATTGTATAACGCATTACGTATCCGACAGGTGCTGTGCGGTGGCAAAGTTTCTGCGTCATCTCGTTTTCGTTACCTGCCCGACCCCTGTAACAGCCCCGGAAGAGTCTCAATCAGCGCCACAACGGCTCTCATTCCTTGTGTTTCTCCACCTTCTGGACGGCCGGGGCGCGTTGAGTCGTTCCAAGCGTAAAGGTCCAAATGGGCCCATCTGGTTGCGTCGGGAACAAACCTTTGAAGAAACAAAGCCCCGATGACCGCGCCCGCCATGGGTTTCGCGCTGACGTTGTTGAGGTCCGCCACCGGGCTGTCGAGCCAGCCCGCGTAGCCCGCGTGCAGCGGCAATCGCCAAAGGGGATCGGACGCGGCGCGGCCGGCGGTCAGCAGCGCTTCCGCCAGCGCGTCGTCCGGGGTGAACAGCGCCGGCAGGTCCGGCCCGAGCGCCACCCGCGCCGCGCCCGTGAGCGTGGCGAAGTCGATCGCCAGATCGGGTCGCCGCTCCGCGGCGAAGGCCAGCAGGTCGGCCAGGACCAGCCGGCCTTCCGCGTCGGTGTTGCCGACCTCCACCGTCAGGCCGGCGCGGGTTCGCAGCACGTCGAGCGGCCGGAAGGCGTCGCCCGAGACGGCGTTCTCCACCGCGCCCACCAGCAGGAGGAGCCGCACCGGCAGACGGGCGCGCATCGCGGCTTCCGCCACGCCCAGCGCCACGGCCGCGCCGCCCATGTCCTTCTTCATCCGCAGCATGGCGGAGGAGGGCTTGAGGTCGAGGCCGCCCGTGTCGAAGCAGACCCCTTTGCCGCAGAGCGCCACCAGGGGATGATCCGCCTCCCCCCATTCCAGCACGGCCACGCGCGGCGCCCGCGGGCTGCTCCGGCCCACCGCGGCCAGCGCCGGGAAGCCCTCCGCCAACGCCTCGCCTTCGACGGTCGAGAAGCGCGCGCCATGCGCCGCCGCCACCTCCCCCACCGCGGCGGCCAACTCCGCAGGGCCGAGCAGGTTGGCCGGCGTGTTGATCAGGTCGCGCGCCCGCCACGCGGCGGCGGCGGTGTCGATGGCGCGCTCCGTCCCTGGCGGCGGCACCAGCCGCGCGGCCTCCCGCTTGGCCGGCTTGAACTTCGTGAAGCGGTACGCGCCCAGGCACCAGCCGAGCGCGGCGTCCGAGGCCCACCCGCCGGGCTCGGCGAAGCGCCACGCGCTACCGGCCGGCAGCTTGTTCGGCAGCGCGCCGAAGGACCACGGGTCGGGCGGCGCGCCGCCGAGGCCCAGCACCGCGCCGGCGAGGCCGTCCTCGCCGGGCAGCAGCGCCAATTCCTGCGCTTCGGCGGCGAAACCGCTCGCTGACACGAACGCCGCGGCGCCCGCCGGCAACCGGCGCAACAGCGCATCCAGTCCGCCGGGTGTCACGACATGGAGGGGGAGGGCGGACCCGTCCGGTTCCGCGAGGCAATGGAGCATGGAGCGACCGTGTTCCCGGGAGCCGGAGACGCCGGGGCCGCTGCGGACCCGATTCGCTCCGGCTCTCAGTCACATGGCCGTGATCCGGGCGCTTGTCCAGCGTCCCGTCGCGGCCGTTCCGCCGCTCAGTCGGCGCGCGTCCAGCGCAGGTCTTCGCCGAGCCGCCCGTCCGCCATGTGCCGGTCCAGCACCTTCAGCCGGATCTGCTGCGAGGAGCGGAAGTCTTTGTCGGCGAAGCCCACGGCGTTGAGGCCGTCGCGCAGCCTGTTCACGCTGTCCGCCAGGGTGACGCGCGGCTGGTGGTCCGGCGCCATCTTCCGGAACAGGGAGAAGTCCACCCGGTAGGAGCGCTTGTCCGGCGGCGCGTCCGTGTTGATGGAGACCTTGGTGCCCGGCGTCCCGGCCGCCACCGCGCGCGCCAAGTCGCGCACCTGCACGTTCCAGTCGTCGCTGCCGGCGTTGATGGAGAGGAACCCGCCCGGCTCCACCCCGCCGCCCGTGATGGCCCATTCGATGGCGCGCGCCATGTCCCGCACGTCGATCAGCGGGCGCCAGGGCGAGCCGTCCGACAGCACGGACACCTCGCCGTTGGCGAGCGCGCCGGCCACGAAGTCGTTCAGCACGAGGTCCAGGCGCAGGCGGGGCGACATGCCGCACGCGGTCGCGAAGCGCAGGCAGGTCACGCCCATGCGGCCGCGGTCCATCTGCTTCAGCCCCTCTTCCGCCGCGATCTTGGACCGGGCGTAAGCCGTCAGCGGGTTCAGCGGATCGGTCTCCTTCCGCGCGTCGCCGGCGGCAAGGCCGTACACGCTGCATGAGGAGGCGAAGACGAAGCGCTTCACGCCGGCGTCCCGCGCCGCTTCCGCGACCTGGAGGCTGGCGCGGTGGTTGATCTCGTCCGTCACCGCCTCGAAGCGGAGGCCCATCGGGTCGTTGGAGACGGCCGCGAGGTGGACCAGCGCGTCCACGCCTTTGAGCAGGGCCGGGGGGATCGCCCGCACGTCGCCGAAGTGCTGCGCGTCCAGCACCCGCTCGGGCAACGGGCCCGGGGTGGTCAGGCAGTGGGCGAAGAAGCCGGCGTCGTAGCCGATCAGCTCGACGCCCGGCAGGGTGGCGCGCAGGTGCGCGGCGACGACGGGGCCGACATAGCCCATGTTGCCGGTGATGAGGATGCGCAAGGGAGGTGCCTTCTCTGATGCCGCTGCTGTCGGACAGCGTTTTAGCGGCGAAACGCTGTGGCGCGGTATTCAACTGATCGGCACTACGGCCGTTTGGTCTTCAAGTCCGGGCGGGCCGCCGAGGGCGGTCAGCAGCGCCGGGACGCCCCCAGGCGCGCCGGAGCCGGACCGACGGGGCCGGCCGGCGGCCTCGGCGCCTCAGTTCGAGGCGGGGTGGGGGGCCGCCATCAGGAAGAACACCACCACGACCAGGGTGGCTACCGCGACCACCGCCAAGCCGGCGGTGGCGGTGGTGCGGACGCGCCACCACCAGAAGAAGCACGCGATGACGGCAAAGAAAGCGAGGAGGGTCGATGCGGCCATGGGGGTTCCTTCATCCCGCCTAGCGGCGCAGCCGGAGCGTCGCGGTGGCGAGGACGTTGCCGGCGCCGTCGTGCGCCCGCAGCGCCACGTCCCAGGCCCCGGCGGGGAGCTCCGGAAGGGTCGCGCACCAGGGCGGGGCGCCGCCGTCCCCAGGGCCGGACCGCGCCGGGGAGAAGGCGAGCGGCGCGTCGGCGCCGGCGTCCGTGGCCCGCTGCACCGCGCCGGTCACGGCGGCTGCGGGCACCGGGCGCCCGTCCCGGTCGCGCAACCGCGCCTCCACCGCGCCGCCGGCCGGCGCCGCGTCCAGGCGCAGCCCGGTCGCCGGCGGCAGGACGTTGCCCGTGCCCAGCCGCGCCGGCGCGCCCGCCACGAGACCGGGATCGGACCGCACCGCGAGGGTGATCATCGCCGCGTCCGCCGCGACGATCGCCGCGAAGGCGCCCGCGATCGTCCAGGGTATCCAGTGGGATTTGCGCGGCGGCTCCGCCATCGCCGGGCCCCTCACTCGCCGCCCCCGAAGGCGCGGACGTACACCACGAGCTTGCGGATCGTGTCCTCGCTCAGCCGGTTGCCGAAGGCGGGCATCACGCCGGACCGCGAGCTCCAGATGGTCTTGTAGACCGCGTCCCGGCTGCCGCCGTAGAGCCACGAGTCGTCGGACAGTCGCGGCGCGCCGAACTCCTGGTTGCCCTCGCCGCGCTCGCCGTGGCAGCTCGCGCACTGCTCCGCGTAGACCGGCGCGCCGCGCTCGGCCGCCGCGGCGTCGTGCTCCTGGCCGGACAAGGCGCGCACGTGCTCCACCAGCGCCTGCACCGCCGGCCGGTCCAGCATCTTCGCGGCGCCGAAGGCGGGCATCAGGCTGGTGCGCGTTTCCGCCTCGCCGGGCCAGCGGATGCCGACGTGCAGCGTCCGCTGGATGGCTTCGGGTGTGCCGCCCCAAAGCCAATCGCGGTCGCGCAGGTTCGGGAAACCGGCCGTGCCGGCGCCGTCCTTCCCGTGGCAGGGGGCGCAGTTCTGCCCCCAGGCGGCGTGGCCGCCGGCCACCGCGTAGGCGCGCAGCGCCGGGTCCGCCTCCGCCTCCTCCAGGGACGCCGCGGCGAAGCGCCGGGCGATGTCGGGCGCCGCCGCCTCGGCCCGCTCCACCGAGCCCGCCAGCTCGTTCCGCGAACTCCACCCGAAGACGCCCCCGGTCGCGCCGGAGAACCAGGGAATCGCCGGGTAGGCGACGAGCAGCCACACCGCCGCGCCGCAGCACAGGAGGAAGAGGTAGGTCCAGAGCCGGGGCGGGTTGCTGTCCAGCTCGCGGATGCCGTCGAAGGTCGGCGGCCCGTGCCGCTCCGGCGCGTTGGGGTCCTTCTCCGCGGCGCTCACCGGCGGTCCTCCCGTCCCTGGCCATTGGGCAGCCGCCCCTCGTCCCGGAAGGGGATGAGCGCGGCGTCGTCGAGCTGGCGGCGCACCTTGGGCCGCAGCAGCCACACCAGCAGCGCCACGGAGGCGGCCACCAGCAGCACCAGCACGGCGGCGCGGAGGATCACGATGGCATCGGGCATGGGGCGCGCCGTCCTACCGCAGCATCGCCGGGTCGGGCCGGCGCCAATCGAATTCGGCCATGGTGCCGAGCACCTGGAGGTAGGCGACCAGCGCGTCCATTTCGGTGAGGCCCGGCCGGCCGTCGAAGTTGCGCTGCTGCGCGCCGGGGTAGCGCGCTTGCAGCCCGGACGGGTCGGCGTCCGGGTCGGCCTGGGCGCGCATGTCGGCGGCGGCCTCGCGCACCATCTCCTCCGAATAGGGCACGCCCACGCGGCGGTTGGCGACCAGATGGCGGCCGACCCGCTCCGGCGCCAAGGGCGCGTCGGACAGGAAGGCGTAGGCCGGCATGATGGAGCTCGGCACCACCGAGCGCGGCGCTTGCAGATGCTGCACGTGCCAGGCGTCGGAGTAGCGCCCGCCGACGCGCGCGAGGTCCGGCCCGGTGCGCTTGGAGCCCCACTGGAACGGGTGGTCGTACACGCTCTCGGCGGCGAGGCTGTAGGCGCCGTAGCGCTCCACCTCGTCGCGGAAGGGCCGGATCTGCTGGCTGTGGCAGGTGTAGCAGCCTTCGCGCACGTAAACGTCCCGGCCCGCGAGTTCCAGCGGCGTGTACGGGCGCACGCCGGACACGCGCTCCACGGTGTTCTCCAGCGCGAAGAGCGGCGCGATCTCCACCAGGCCGCCCACGGCGGACACGCCGAAGATGGCCAGCACGAAGACCAGGGCCCGGCGCTCGATGCGGCCGTGGAGCGCGGCGAAGCGGCGCGGGCGAGGGGGCGGGGTCGTGGTTCCGGACATGGTGGGCGCTACTCCGCGGGGGCCAGGGCGGCGGGACGGGGCGCCGCGAAGCGTTCGCCGGCGATGGTGCGGCGCACGTTCCACACCATCACGAGGAAGCCGGAGAGGTAGAGCAGGCCGCCGAGCAGCCGCACCGCGTAGTAGGGGCGCGCCGCCTCCACCGACTCGATGAAGGAGTACTTGAGGAAGCCCAGTTCGGTGTGGGCGCGCCACATCAGGCCTTGCAGGACGCCGGCGCCCCACATGGCGGTGACGTAGAGCATGATGCCGGCGAGGCCGAGCCAGAAGTGCCACTCGATCGCGGCGCGGGAGTGCATGCCCGGGCGGTCCCACAGCCGCGGCACCAGGTAGTAGATGGCGCCGAAGGTGATGAAGCCGTTCCAGCCGAGCGCGCCGGAGTGGACGTGGCTGATGGTCCATTCGGTGTAGTGCGACAGCCCGTTGACCGTGCGCACGCCCATCAGCGGCCCCTCGAAGGTGGCGACGCCGTAGAACACCACCGCCACGATCATGAAGCGCAGGATCGGGTCGGTGCGCAGCCTGTCCCAGCGGCCCGAGACGGTCATGAAGCCGTTCACCGTGGAGGCCCAGGACGGCATCCACAGCATGATGGAGAACGCCATGCCGAGCGTCTGCACCCAGTCCGGCAAGGAGGTGAAGTGCAGGTGGTGCGGGCCCGCCCACATGTACATGAACACCAGCGACCAGAAGGACAGGATGGACAGCCGGTAGGACCAGATCGGCGCGTCCGCCTGCTTGGGCAGGAAGTAGTACATGATGCCGAGGAAGCCCGCGGTCAGGAAAAAGCCCACCGCGTTGTGGCCGTACCACCACTCCGTCATCGCGTCCTGCACGCCGCCGAAGAGCGAGTAGGACTTGGCCTCGTTCCACGCCACGGGCACGGCAAGGTTGTTGACCACGTGCAGCAAGGTGATGGTGACGATGAAGGCGAGGTAGAACCAGTTCGCCACGTAGATGTGCGGCTCCGTCCGGCGCAGCAGCACGCCGACGAACAGGCCGCCGTAGGTGAGCCACACCACGGCGAGCCACAGGTCCACGAACCATTCCGGCTCGGCGTATTCGCGCCCGGCGGTGGCGCCCATGACGTAGCCCAGCGCCGCCAGCACGATGAAGAGCTGGTAGCCCCAGAACACGAACTCCGCGGCGAAGCGGCCGGGCAGCCGCGCCCGGCAGGTGCGCTGCACCACGTAGAAGGAGGTGCCGATCAGGGCGTTGCCGCCGAAGGCGAAGATCACGCCGCTGGTGTGGACGGGCCGCAGCCGCCCGAAGGTGGTCCAGGGCAGGTCCAGGTTCAGCGACGGGAACACCATCTGCGCCGCGATGAGCACGCCCATCGCCATGCCCACCACGCCCCAGAACAGCGCGGCCGCGACGAACAGGCGCACGATCCCGTCGTCGTACTCCACCGCTGCGGGCGGGCTCTGGTAAGCGACGGCCGAAGCCATGCGGCGTGTCTCCCCTGTCTCGGACGCGGCGACCCTACCCCGCTGGCGCAACGGCGGAATTGCGCTGGATCAAGGACGCCACGCCCGGCACGGCGCAATCTGCGGCCACGTAGCTATGGAGGTGCGGGATGGCGGCCATCGGCGAGGAGACCGCGGGAGCCCGGACGAAGGCCGGCGGGTCCGCCGCCCTCATCGGCGCGGCGCCCTGGTTCGTGCTGGTCGCGGCGCTGGTGGTGTTCGGGCTGCTGTTCGCGGCCCGCGCCGGCGACGGCTACACCCACGCGTCCGGGCTGCTCTTCGCCGCGTTCGGGCTGCTGTTCGGCGCCCGCCTGCTGCACAGGTTGCTGCCGTGAGCGGCGCCGCCACGCCGCCGCCGCCCTCGTCGCGGCGGGAGGACTTGCCGGTCGGCGCCGCTGTGGACCCGGTGAGCGCCACCGCCGAGTTCGCGCAGACCGGCCCGGACGTGCGGCGCGTCGGCCCCGGCGCGGTGTTCCGTTGGCTGCGCGCCGGCTGGGCCGACCTGTGGCGCAGCCCCGGCGTGTCCTTGGGCATCGGCGCCTGCTGCGCGCTGGTGAGCTGGGCGCTGGCCGGCGCGGTGTTCCTCACCGACTACGCGGTGCTGATCCTCCCGCTCGTCACCGGCTTCATGTTCGCCGCGCCGCTGCTGGCGATCGGCGTCTATGAGGTGAGCCGGCTGCACGAGGCGGGGGTGAGGCCCACCTTCGCCCACACCCGCGCCGCCTTGCGCCGCAACGCCTACCAGATCGCCTTCATGGGCGCGCTGCTGATGCTGTTCCTCTATGGCTGGCTGCGGGTGGCGACCATGCTCTCCGCGCTGTTCCTCGGCGACGACATCCCGCCGCTCGGCGCCTTCCTGGAGACCGCGTTCCTGTCGGGCGAGCACCTGGACTTCGCGCTTATAGGCACGGCCATCGGCGCGCTGCTGGCGTCCATCGTGTTCGGCCTGAGCGCGGTGAGCCTGCCCATGCTGATCGACCGCCCCATGGACGCGGTGACGGCGGCGGTGACGAGCATGCGCGCCTGCCTCGCCAACCCCGTGACGATGGCGCTCTGGGCGGCGGTGATCGTGGCGGTCACCCTGCTCGGCGTGCTGCCGGGCTTCCTCGGGTTGGTCCTCGCGCTGCCGCTGCTCGGCCACGCCACTTGGCACGCCTACCGCGACCTCGTGGAGCCGCCGGGCGAGGACGGGCGCTGACCGCCCCCGCGCCGCCCGTGACGGAAGGGGACATCGATCGCCTCCTCGCCGCCTTTTACGCCCGGATCCGGGCGGACGACGAACTCGGTCCCGTCTTCGCGGCGGCGGTCGGCACCACCGACGAGGACTGGGCGCCGCACCTCGCGCGCCTCCGGGATTTCTGGTCGCAGGTGATGCTGCGCCAAACCGGCCGGTACACCGGCAATCCGTACCAAGCCCACCTCCGCCTGCTTCCGGAATTGCGGCCGGAGATGTTCGGGCGCTGGCTCTCTTTGTTCGACGCGGCCTGCGCGGAAACGCAGGCGCCGGAAGCGGCGGCGCTGTTCCGGGAGCGCGCGGCGGCAATCGCCCGCAGCTTGCGCATGGGCCTGTTCGAGCCGCTCCCCGTCCGGCGCCGCGCGGAGGAGGCCGAAGCCGGCGCGCTGCCACCGGGCCTCCAGCGGGTCCGCAGCACGCCCGTCTTCACCGACGCCACGGTCCCGGCCGGGCTGCTGCGGCGGCACCGCACGGCGCCCGGCACCTGGGGGCTGATTCGGGTGCTGGAGGGCCGGTTGCTCCTACGCGTGCTCGATCCGCCCGGGGAGCGGGTGCTCGATCCCGCGCACGCGCCGGGCGTGGTCGGACCCGGCGCGCCGCACGAGGTCCAGCCGCTCGGCCCGGTGCGCTTCTTGGTCGAGTTCCACCGCGCGCCGGAGGAACCCGCCTCCTGAGAACCGGGATCAGCGCCCGGCGCGGAGCGCGTTGCCGATCACGGCGAGGGAGGAAGTGGCCATCACCACGGCCGCGCCCAGCGGCGTCACCAGCCCGGCCACCGCCGCCGGCACCGCGACGAGGTTGTAGGCCAAGCTGAAGCCGAGCGATTGCCGGGCGATGCGCCGCGACCGACGCGCCACCGACACGGCTTCGGCCATCGGCAGCAAACCGCCGGCCGTCCCGCCCCCGCGCAGCACGAAGTCGGCCGTGTCCTGGGCCAAGTCCGCGCCGCCGCCCGGGCTGGCCGACGCGTGCGCCAGCGCCATTGCCGCCGCGTCGTTGATGCCGTCGCCCACCATCAGCGGCCGGCGGCCCTCCGCCTGCAGCGCCTCGATCCGAGTCGCCTTGTCCGCCGGGGAAGCGCCGGCGCGCCACTCCTCCACGCCGACCGCGGCGGCGACGGCGGACACCGCGCCAGGGGAGTCGCCGGACAGGATCTCGGCTGCCAAGCCGAGGCGGCGCAGCGCCGAAACCGCTTCGGCGGCGTCCGGGCGGGGCGGGTCGGCGAAGCGGAACGCGACGGGCGCCGCACCGGGCGCGGCGCGCCACCACAACACGGGGCCGGGCGCCGCGTCCCCGGCCTCTGGCGCGTCGATGCCGACAAAGGCGGCGCTGCCCAGCCGCGCCCCGTCCGCCGTGCGCAAACCCGCGCCCGGCACCTCCTCCACCCCCGGCGCGGCCGGCGCGTCCGGGCAGGCTTCGGCCAGGGCGCGCGAAAGCGGGTGGCGGCTGCACCGGGCGAGCGCGGCGGCGGCGAACAGCGCCCCGTCCGGACGGGCCGGGTCCGGCAGCAGGGACGGGCGGCCTTCGGTGAGGGTGCCGGTCTTGTCCAAGACGGCGTGGTCCGCTTCGGCCAAGCGTTCGAGCGCGCTGCCGGAGGCCACCAGCACGCCGCGGCGGAACAGCGCGCCCGTCGCCACCGCGCGCGCCGCCGGCACCGCGATGGCGAGGCCGCAAGGGCAAGTCACGATCAGCACCGCCACCGCCGGCACCAGCGCTTCCCGCCAGCCGGCGCCGAGGAGGAGCCACCACAGCAGGAACGTCCCCGCCGCCACTGCATGGACCGCCGGCACGTAGAGCGCCGCCGCCCGGTCCGCGAGGTCGCCGAGCCGGCCCCGCTCCGCCTCCGCCCGGCGCACCAAGCGCGCGAGCGCTGCCAGCGAGCCATCGGCCGCGGCCGCCGTCACCCGCACCACCAGGGCGCCGGCGCCGAGGTTCACCGCGCCCGCCGGCAGAGCCTGCCCCGCCGCGGCGGGCTGGGGCATGGCCTCGCCGGTCACGGCCGAAAGGTCCAGCAGCGCGGGCGATGCGCCATCGGCCGGGGTTTCTAGAACCCCGTCCAAGCGGAGCCGCTCGCCCGGCGCCACCAGCACCCGGTCGCCGGGGCGCGCGTCGGCCGCGGGGGCCGTGCGGGCGGTGCCGTCGGAAGCCAGCAGCGCGACCTCGCCCTCGGCGAGCGCCAGCAGCCCGGACACGGCGCCCAGCGCCCGGCGGCGCGCCGCCCGGTCCAGCACGCGGCCGGCGAGCAGCAACGCCAGCAGGCTCGTGGCGCCGTCGAACCACGTGTAGGGGCCGTTGCGCAGTGCCTCGCTCAGGCTCATCGCGGCGGTGGCGAGCACGCCGAGCGACACGGCGAGGTCCATCGTCGCGCGGCCCACCCGGAGACCGGCCAGGGCGCCCCGGTAAAAGGGCAGGCCGGCCACCGCGATTGTCGGCAGGGCGATGGCGGCGGTGAGCGCGTGCAGCCACCAGCGCGTGCCCTCCCCCATGCCGCCGCCGAACCACATCGCCACCGAGAGCAGCATCACGTTCGCCGCGCCGAAGGCGGCGACGCCGAGCGCGGACAGCAGCGCCCGCCCCTCTGCGTCCTCGGCGGCGCGGAGGCACGCGGCGGACCACGGCGCCACGCCGAAGCCGAGCCGCGCCGGCAGCGCCGCCAAGGCCGCCGCCCGCTCCGCCGGCCCGCGCCACACAAGCCGCAGCCGCCGGTCGGCCAGCGAAGCGCGGGCGCGCAGCACGTCCGGCTCCGCCGCCAGCGCTTCTTCGAGCAGCCAAACGCAAGCGCCGCAGCGCAAGCCAGGCACCAGGAGGTCGAGCGAATGCGTCGTCCCCGCCGTGTCTTCCGGCCGCGTGGCACGGACGGCGAAATCGGTGTCGGGCGCCGCGGCGGCGGGGCGGAGGGACGCGGCGGCTAGGCCGGGATCAAGGCGGCTGTAGAAGGCGTCGAGCCCCAAGCCCGCGACGATCGCGTGCGCCCCCGCGCAACCGGCGCAGCAGAAGGTTCCGTCGGCGCCGGGCGGAACGGGCGCGCCGCAATGGGCGCAGGCGACCGCGGACGGCGGCGGGACCGGGCGGATGTGGCTCATCGCCCGGAACGATGCCGCCGGACCCACCGGCCGTCCTTGATCTGGAGCAAGGCCCTATGCGGCCGCGAGCATCCGCAGCGCCATCGCCCCCAGCACGCCGCCGTTCAGCAGGAACAGCGCCGCGCCCGCCAGGCGGAAGCCCGGCGCCGCGGCCCAGCGCCGGCCGAAGAAGCGGCCGAGCAGCCCGACGCCCACCAGCGCCGGCACCGTGCCCAGGGCGAAGGCGGCCATGGCCAGCGCCCCGGCGAGCGCGCTGCCGGCCGAAGCGGCGGCGACCAGCGCCCCGTAAAGCAACCCGCAGGGCAGCGCGGACAGCGACAGCCCGAGCAGCAACGGCCCGCGCCAGCCGTGAGGCGCGAGGAGCAGCGGGCGGAGCCGGCCCACCAGACCCTCCGACACGCGCACAGGCAGGCGCGGGCGGGGTAGCGGCACCTGGAACCCGAGGCGGGCGGCGCCTTGCGACAGCATCAGAACGGCCGCGAGCCCGAGCGGCGCCGCGAGCAAGGGTCGCCAGCCGGCGGCGGCCGCGAGCAGCCCCGCCGCCCCGCCGGCCGCGGCGCCGAGCAGCGCGTACCCCAGCAGCCGCCCGGCGTGGTAGGGCAGCAAGGCCGCGCCGCCGAGCCGGCGGAGGGCGCCGCCCGCCATCGCCCCGTCCGCGCGCGCCGCGACCTGCGCCAGCACGAACGGCCCGCACATGCCCGCGCAATGCGTGGCGCCGCCGGCCAGCCCGGCCAGAAACAGCGCCCCCCCGAGCGCGGCCAGGCCGCCCGGCCCCAGCGCGGCGAGGTCGTGGACGCACAGCGCGACGAGATCCATGGCCGCATCCGGTAGCACGGCGGCGGTTCGCCCGCGTGACGCAGATCAAACGCCGCCGCCGTCGCCGTCGGGGAACAGGTGGGCCACGCGGGCGCCGACCCGCACCGGGCTCCCGGGCGCCAGGAGGTCGGCGTCGCCCGCGCCGCCGCGCGACACCTCCGCTTCCAAGAGGGTGCCGTCGTCGAGTTCCAGCAGCAGCAGCCGCTCGGCGCCGCGGGCGACGCTGCGGCGGACGGTGGCGGGCACGCCGGCGCCGGAGCCGGGCGCCCCCACCTCGACGTCGCGCGGGCGCACCAGGGCGACGCCCTTGGCCGCCGCGCCGCCCGGCGGCAGCACGCCGCTCCCCGGCGGCACGCGCACCGCGTCGCCCAGGAACTCCGCGACGAAGGGCGTGGCGGGCCGGTCGTAGACCTCGGCGGGCGCGCCGACCTGCTCCAGCCGGCCGCGGTTGAGGATGGCGACCCGGTCGGCCAGCTCCATCGCCTCCTCCTGGTCGTGGGTGACGAAGACGGTGGTGAGGCCGAGCCGGTCGTGCAGCCCCCGCAGCCACCGCCGCAGCTCGCGGCGCACCTTGGCGTCCAGCGCGCCGAAGGGCTCGTCCAGCAGCAGCAGCCGCGGCTCGATCGCCAGCGCCCGGGCGAGGGCCACACGCTGCCGCTGCCCGCCCGACAGCGCGCCCGGCCGCCGGCCTTCGTAGCCGCCGAGCTGCACCGTCTCCAACAGGCGCAGCACCCGTTCGCGGATCTCGCCCTCCGGCGGCCGGTCGCGGCGGGGGCGGGCCCGGAGGCCGAAGGCCACGTTCTCGAACACCGTCATGTGCCGGAACAGGGCGTAGTTCTGGAACACGAAGCCGACCCGCCGCCGCCGCGCCGGGATGCGCGTCGCGTCCTCGCCGTCGAGCAGGATGCGCCCCGCGTCCACAGTCTCCAGCCCGGCGATCGCGCGGAGCAGCGTGGTCTTGCCGGAGCCGGACGGACCGAGCAGCGCCATCAGCTCGCCCGGCCGCGTTTCCAGAGAAACGCCGTCGAGCGCGGCGCCCTGGCCGCCGGGGAAGCGTCGCGCC
Organism: Craurococcus roseus; assembly: GCF_039523795.1. NCBI lineage: Bacteria > Pseudomonadati > Pseudomonadota > Alphaproteobacteria > Acetobacterales > Acetobacteraceae > Craurococcus > Craurococcus roseus. Next base: position 220,239 of record NZ_BAAAFZ010000060.1, read on the forward strand.
ACCCCCTCCACCCGGATCGCCGGATGCGGCGTCATCCCCCCTCCCCGGCGCGGCGTTCCATCCGGCGCTCCAGCAGCACCTTCAGCACGAGCGTCACGACCGCGAGGAGCGCCAGCAGGAAGGCGACGGAGAAGGCGCCCACCTCGTCGTACTCGTTGTGCAGTATCTCGATGTGCAGCGGCATGGTGTTGGTCTCGCCCCGGATGTTGCCGGAGACGACGGCGACGGCGCCGAATTCGCCCATGGCGCGGGCGTTGGTCAACAGCACGCCGTAGAGCAGGGCGAGCCCTGCGTTGGGCAGGCTGACGCGCAAGAGGGTGGTCCAGGCGCCGGCCCCGAGGGTGGCGGCGGCCTCCTCCTCCTCCACGCCCTGCCGGCGCATCACCGGGATCATGGTCCGGGCGACGTAGGGCAGGGTGACGAACACGGTCGCCAGCACCATGCCAGGCAGGGCGAAGATGATCTTGATCCCGCGCTCCGCCAGCCACGGCCCGAACCAGCCGTGGGCGCCGAACAGCAGCACGAAGACGAGGCCCGCCACCACGGGCGAGACGGAGATCGGCAGGTCCAGCAGCGCCAGCAGCAGCGACCGGCCGCGGAACTCGTGCTTGGCGACCGCCCAGGCCGCGGAAACGCCGAGCACGATGTTCACCGGCACGGAGATGGCGGCCACCAGGAGGGTGAGCCGGATGGCGGCCAGCGCGTCCGGGTCGCGCAGCGCCGCGAGGAAGGCCGGCCAGCCGCGCGCGAAGGCCTCCTGCACCACCACCGCCAGCGGCAGCACCAGGAACAGCGCGAGCCACAGCAGGGCGAAGGCGATCAGCCCCGCGGCGACCGGGCCGGGGTCGCGCAAGGCCGGGCGGGCGCCAGGGGCCGCTGGTCCGCTCAACGGGCCCCCTCGCGTTCCAGCCGCCGTTGCAGCACGGCGCCGATCGCCAGCAGCACCAGGCTCGCCGCCAGCAGCACCGCGGCTATGGCGGTGGCGGCGCCGTAGTCGTATTCCTCCAGTTGCACCACGACCAGCAGCGGCGCGATCTCGCTCACCATCGGCACGTTGCCGGCGATGAAGATGACGGAGCCGTACTCGCCGACCGAGCGGGCGAAGGCCAAGGCGAGGCCGGCTGCGGCGGCCGGCGCCAGGGCCGGCAGCACCACCCGCGTCACGGTGCGCCAGCGCGAGGCGCCGAGCAGCGCCGCCGCCTCCTCCAGCTCCGGCTCCAGGTCGGCCAGCACGGGCTGGACCGTCCGCACCACGTAGGGCAGGCCGATGAACAGCAGCGCGATGAACACGCCGGTCGGGGTAAAAGCGAGCTTCACGCCGAACTCCGCCGCGACGCGCCCGGCCAAGCCGTCCGGCGCGCAGATCGCGGTCAGCGCCACGCCGGCGACGGCCGTGGGCAGGGCGAAGGGCAGGTCCACCAGCGCGTCCGCCACGCGCCGCAGCGGGAAGCGGTAGCGCACCAGCACCCAAGCCAACAGCAGGCCCACGACGAGGTTGACCAGCGCCGCCAACGCCGAGGCGCCGAAGCTCAGACGGTAGGCCGCGAGGGCGCGGGGGGAGAAGGCCGCGGCGGCGAACTCCCCCCAACTCTGCCCGGCGGCCCGCAGCACCAGCGCCGCCAACGGCGCCAGCACCAACAGTGTCACGCCGGTCGCGGCGATGCCGAAGGCCGGGCCGAAGCCCGGCACCGCGCTGGGCCGGCGGAAGCGCAAGCCGCCGGCAGCCGCCGTTGCGCTCATCGCGCCGCCATGATGCGGTCGAACTCGCCGCCCTCGGCGAAGTGCGCGGCGTGCGCCTTCGCCCAGCCGCCGAACACGTCGTCGATGGTGAACAGATCGAGGTCCGGGAACTTGCGCATGTCCTCGGCGGCCGCGTGCTCGGGCGCGGTCGGGCGGTAATGGTGCTTCGCCGCCAAGGCCTGCGCCGTGGGCGTGTAGAGAAACTGGAGGTAGGCCCGCGCCAGCTCCAGCGTGCCGCGCCGGTTGGCGACCCGCTCCACCACCGCCACCGGCGGTTCGGCCAGGATGGAGCGGGACGGGGCGACGATCTCGAAGGCGCCGCGATCGGATTCGGCGAGGGCGAGGTGCGCCTCGTTCTCCCAGGCCAGAAGCACGTCGCCGATGTTGCGGCGGGCGAAGGTGGTGGCGGCGCCGCGGGCGGCGGTGTCCAGCACCGGCGCGTTGCGGAAGATGCCGGTCAGCAGCGCCCGCGCCGCCGCGTCATCCCCGCCCGGTTGCGACAAGGCCCAGCCCCAGGCCGCCAGGTAGTTCCAGCGCGCCCCGCCGGAGGTCTTCGGGTTGGGCGTGATGACGCCGACGCCGGGCTTGGCCAGGTCGCCCCAGTCGCGGATCGCCTTCGGGTTGCCGCGGCGGACGAGGAACACGATGGTGGAGCGGTAGGGCGCAGCGCGCGCCGGGAAGGCCTCGCGCCAGCCCTTCGACACCAGCCCGGCCTCGGCCAGCACGTCGAGGTCGTGGCCGAGGGCGAGCGTCACCACGTCCGCTTCCAGACCGTCCATCACCGCCCGCGCCTGCCTGCCGGAGCCGCCATGCGACATGCGGACGCGCACCGCCTCGCGCGTCGCTTCCCGGCGGGCCGCGGCGAAGGCGGCGTTCACGTCGCGGTAGAATTCCCGCGTCGGGTCGTACGACACGTTGAGCAGGGTGCGCTCTTGCGCCCCGGCCGGCGCGGCGGCGAGCAGGCCGGCCGAAGCTCCGCCCGCGAGGACGGATCGGCGGGAGAGACGATCCATCGCAGATTCTCCCTTTTTCATCCGTGGAATACGTGTGTTGAGCCGGAATTGTGCTGATCGAAAAGCGAAATCATCAAGCGCAATCGTATACGGCCGCATCACGAATCGACCGGCCTGCCGCAAACCCCTGAACGGCTGCTGCTTGCCTTGCCGCTCCCGCTCCGGGACGCCTAGCCTCCACGGGAGCGGGAGGCGCAGCGCGATGGAAGGTGTGGCCGTCGTCACCGGCGGGGCGAGCGGGATCGGCGCCGCGTGCTGCCGCGCCCTCGCCGCGGAGGGCATGCGGGTCGCCGTGCTCGACCTCGGCGACCGGGCGGGCGCCGTCGCCGCGGAGGTCGGCGGGCGCCCGTACTCGGCGGACGTGTCCGACGAGGCGGCCTTGTCCGCCTGCGCCGAGACGATCGAGGCGGAGATGGGCCCAGTAACCGTGCTGGTGAACAACGCCGGCGTCCTCCAGCCGCCGCTCCGCCCCGCCGCGCTCCCCATGGCGCTCTGGGACGAGGTGGTGCGGGTGGACCAGCGCGGCGTGTGGCTCGGCTGCGTGCTGTTCGGGCGGCGCATGGTGGAGCGGCGGCGCGGCAGCATCGTCAACATCGCCTCCATCGTCAGCCTACGCGCCGTGCCGCTGCACGCCTATGGGCCCGCCAAGGCGGCCGTGGCGGCGATGACGGCGAACCTCGCGGCCGAATGGGGGCCGGCGGGGGTGCGGGTGAACGCCGTGTCGCCCGGCTTCGTGGAGACGCCGGCGTTGCGGACGGAGGTGGACGCCGGCCGGCGCGACCTGTCCCTGATCGCCGGCACCAAGGCGCTGGGCCGCACGGTCCGGATGGAGGAAGTGGCGCAGGCGGTGGCGTTCCTCGCCGGAGACCGCGCCTCGGCCATCACCGGCGTCAACCTGCCGGTGGACTGCGGCTGGCTCGCCGCGAACGGCTGGGCCGCTTACGGCGGGCTGCGCGGGCCGGAAGGCGCGAACGCTTGAGCGTGGCGGAGGAGCGCGCCGCCGTCGTCGTGGTCGGCGCCGGTCCGGTCGGGTTGGTCGCCGCCATCGAGCTGGCGCGGCGCGGCCTGCGGCCCGTGGTGCTGGACGCGAAGCCGGGGATCGCCTGGAGCAGCCGCGCCATCTGCATCTCGCGCCGCAGCCAGGAGATCCTGGACCGCATCGGCGCCGGCCCGGCCTTCGCGGCCAAGGCCCTGCCCTGGTCCCGCGGGCGCACCTTCCACCGCGACCGGCTCGTGTTCCGGCTGGAACTGCCGCACGCCCCCGACGACCGGCACGCGCCCTTCATCAACCTGCAGCAGTTCCACACCGAACGCTTCCTGCTCGACACGTTCGAAGCGGCGGGCGGCGGGGTCCGTTGGAACGAACGCTTGGCCGGCGTGGAGCAGGAAGCGGACGGCGTCGCGCTCACGCTGGCCGGGCCGGAAGGGGAGCGCACGCTGCGCGCGGAGTGGGTCGTCGCGGCGGACGGCGGGCGCTCGGCGTTGCGCGAGCTGATGGGCCTATCGTTGCGCGGCACCTCCTACGAGGGCCGCTACCTCATCGCCGACGTCGAGGTCGAAGGCGCCGACTGGCCGGTGGAGCGGCACGTCTGGTTCGACCCGCCTTCCAACCCCGGCTCCACCGTGATCCTGCACGTGCAGCCGGACGGCGTGTGGCGCGTCGACATCCAGCTCCGCGACGGCGAGGACGCCGAGGAGGCGCTGCGCGACGAGAACGCCTCGGCGCGGCTCCGGGCGCAGCTCGCCGCCATGGGCGTGCGCGCGCCGTGGCGCCTGCTGTGGAAGGCGGTGTACCGCGCCCATTGCCTCACGCTGGACGGCTACCGGCACGGCCGCGTGCTGTTCGCCGGCGACGCCGCGCACCTGGTGCCCATCTTCGGCGTGCGCGGGCTGAACTCCGGCATCGACGACGCGCACAACCTCGGCTGGAAGCTGGCGATGGTGGCGCGCGGCGAGGCGCCTGAGGCGCTGCTCGACAGCTACTCGCACGAGCGGAAAGGCGCCGCGCTGGAGAACATCGCCCAAGCGGCCAAGAGCACCTGGTTCATGTCGCCGCCCGGCCCCGGCTTCCGGCTGATGCGCGACGCCGCCCTGGCCCTCGCCGCCGAGCACCCTTGGGCGAGCGCGCTGGCGGACCCGCGCCAGGCCTCCGCGCACACCTACGCCGATTCGCCCGCGGTCGTGCCCGACGGGGACGCGACGGCGGGCGTCCCGCCGGGGGCGCCGGTGCCGAACGCGCCGGCCGTTCTCGTGGAGCCGGGAAGGGGCGCGAGGCCTGGCCACCTGCATGACGCTCTGCCGGACAAGGGCTTCACGCTGCTGGTCTTCGTGGACCCGCTAGGCCCGGAGCGGGCGGCCGATCTGCTCGCCGCGCCGGCGCTCACCGGCTTGCCGTTGGAGGCGGTGCTGGTCGGGTCGGAGCGGGGCTTGGCGGCCGTGCCGACGGCCGCGCGCCGCGTGGCGGATGCCGGCGGCGCGCTGGCCGAGCGCTTCGCCGCGCGCGCCTTTCCGTTGTGCCTCGTGCGTCCGGACGAGCACGTCGCGGCCCGGTTCCGGGACGCGGATGCCGCTGCCGTCGCGGAAGCGTTCGGCGCCGCGCTCTGCCGGCACTCGACGGAGGCGCGCACGGCACCCCCGCCACCGCCCTTGCCCGATGCGCGCGCCGGCGCGCTCGGCCGCGAAGGGCTGGAGCGCGTGTTCGAGGCCGTTGGCCGCGGCGCGGGCGCGGCCCGCGGAGGGGCGGACGCGGACTTCCTGGCGCGCCTCGCCCTTCTGCTGGCCGTCGAGGTCGGCGACCCGGAGCGCGTGCTGGCGCTCGTCGCGGCGGCCTCGCCGGAGCCCGCGGCGGGCGGCTGAGCCGCGGCGTCAGGCCGCTTCGTCCACCTCCGCCGGGCCTTCCTCGGCCTCCAGCGCCGCTTCCTGCGCTTCCAGCTCGGCGGCGCCCGCGGCGGTGACGCCGAAGCGGGCCGCCACGTCGGGCGCGTAGCGGAGCAGGTCGGGGCGCAGCTTCAGCAGGCTGATGTCCTTGGCCTTGCCTTCCAGCATCACGTCGAACTCCAGCCCTTCGCAGTCGCGCATGAAGCGGGCGAACTCGAAGGGGTTGGTGAAGTCGGCGTGGCCGGTCCAGACCGGCGGGAGCTGCACCGTCTTCTTGCGCTTGGTCTTCCGGTCCACGCGCTGGATCGAGCGGAACTCGGTGCGCGGCGAGGAGTAGTGCAGCTTCGGCCGCACGCCCTCCGGCCAGCTCGCCAGGAAGCGGCGGACCGTGTCCACCATCTCCAGCCGCTCCGGATTCAGGCACCAGAAGTGCTGGTAGTCGAAGATCAGCCGTACGCCCGTTCGTTCGTGGACCCAGAGCACGTCCCCGGCGCCGAATCGGAGGTCGTCGTTCTCCAGCACCAAGCGCCGGCGCACGTGCTCCGGCAGCGTCGGCCACACCTCGGCCCAGCGCGCGCGGCTCGCTGCCGTGTCGCCGTAGGTGCCGCCCACGTGCGTCACCAGCACCGCCTCCGGCCCCAGCTCCATCCGGTCCAGCATCTCGGCCTGGGAGGACAGGTCCCAGATGCTCTTCTCCGTCAGCTTCGGGTCGGGGCTGTTGAGCAGCACGTACTGCGACGGGTGGAAGGACAGGCGGATGTCGAGCGCCCTGGCCTTGGCGCCGATCGCGCGCAGTTCGGCGTCGCTCTCCGCGACCATGCCGTGGAACTGCGGCATGTCCGGGTGCGTGGCGTAGGGCGCCAGGTCCGAAGACATGCGGTACATGTCGATCTTGTGCTTGGCGAGGTAGTCGAGGATCGCGTCGAGGTACTCGAGCGAGGTCTTCAGGTGCGGGTTCTTCTGCCAGCGCCGGGTGTCGTTGCTCTTCAGCTCCGGGTCGCCCATCACCTTGACGGGGAAGCCGAGCCGGAGTGGCCGCGCGGTGGTCGTGGGGGTCGTCATCCTGCCTGCACCTGCTGGTCCGGGCCGAAGCCAAGGCCCGACACGAAATGGTTCCAATCCTCCGGCCGGAGCGCGCCGCCCGTGGCCTGGGCGTGGCCGCTGCCGTAGTTCTCGTCCGCGCCGGGCGGGGCGTGCTCCGCCAGGAACCGGATCAGGTCCACGCCGCCGCGGGCGGAGCGCGCCGCGAAGTGGACCCAGCCCGGCCGGTAGCCGGTGTTCGCCGCTAGTACGATGTCGTCCTTCAAGCGCCCGCGCCAAGCCTGCGCCACCAAAGGGTGTATTTGGCACGGCGAGTGGAAGCGGATCAGCGCCACGCCGTTGCGCACCTTCGGGCCGACCCGTTTGGCGGCTTCGAGTTCGGCCTTGACCTCCTCGCGCGCGGCGTGGAGCGCGGCGGTCTCCGGGTGCTCGCCCGATAGCACCCCCTTCGGGCCGTCGGCCTTCAGCAACAGCGCCAGCGCCGGCCCGGCGTCGCCCGAGGCCGAGCGGCGCGGCGCGTTCAGCAGCGCCACCGCGTCGCGGAGCTTGGTCACGCCGTAGGCGCGGCGCGCCTCCTCCATTTCCGCGAAGCCGGCCTTCTCCGCCATGTCGCCGATCAGCCCGAGCGCCGCGAGCCAGAGCAGCGGCCCGGCGTCGCCGACCGCGCCCGCGCACCAGTAGGCGAGCAGGCTGGAGGTGGGGATCGGGTCGAAGGCGTGGCCGGTGATGACGGCGGCGCCTTCCGGCGTGCCGTTCGGCACGTGGTGGTCCACCACCACGGTCGGCGTGCCCGGCTTGATGGCGCCGGCGCGCACGCCGAGGTCGGTCACGACGAGGCCGCCCAGGCGCGGCCCGGAAGCGAGTTCCGCCCTCATCTCGGCCGACCAGGGGTTCTCGCCCCGGCCCAGAATGCGCGGCTCGGCGGCCCACCCGGCGCCCCGCAGCGCGCGCACGAAGATGGCGGCGGCGGACAGGCCGTCGGCGTCGTTGTGGCCCAAAACCAGCACGGGGCCGTCATCGCGCCGGAAGCCGGCGAGCGCCGCCCGGAAGGCGTCGCGGACTGCGGCTTCCACCGGCGAGGGAGGGGAAGGGCTGGCGTCTTGCACCCGCCCCTAACGAACGGGCGCGGCTTTTGTTCTCCCGTTGCGTCAGGCCGGCCGCACGCCCCAGAAGGCGAACACCTCCGAGATGGGCTCGGTGATGGTCCGCCGGTACGCCGTGGAGGCGAAGTACTGCCCGGTCGGCAGGTACGGCGCGCTGTCCAGCACCTCGCGCTGGATTTCCGCCGCGATGCGCTTCTGCGCTTCGAGATCGGGCGCGTCGAACCAGGACTGGCGCAGGGATTCCAGCTTCGGCACGTCGGGCCAGCCGAACCAGGCGTTCGGCCCGTTGGCGCGCAGGTAGGTCATGACCCCGGGGTTGATGCCGTCCAGCCCGTTCCAGGTGGTGTGGAACATGTTCCAGCCGCCGCGGTCGGGCGGCTCGCGGCTGGCGCGGCGCTGCACCAGCGTGCCCCAGTCGGAGACGCGGTAGTCCACCTCCATGCCGAGGCGGCGGAACAGGTCGGCGCCCACCTCGCCCAGCGCGGCCAGCACCGGCTGGTCGGAGGGCGCGAGCAGCACCACGCGCTCCCCGTTGTAGCCGGCCTCGCGCAACTCGCGGCGGGAGCGCTCCAGGTCGCGCGGCGCGGTGATCGCCTCCATCCCGGCGTCGTTGGCGAGCGGCGTGCCGGGCGTGAACACGCCCACCCCCTCGCGCCACAGCTCCTTGTCGGTGCCCGCGGCGGCGGTCATGAAGTCGGCCTGCGACATGGCGCGCAGTACGGCGCGGCGCACCGCCGGCTTGTCGAAGGGCGGGTGCAGGCAGTTGAAGACGCCGGTGCCGACCGTGCCCAGCGGGCTGCCGCGTTTCAGCCGCACGTCGCGGCCCCGGCGGAGCGCCGGCAACAGGTCGTTGGGCGGGTTCTCCCACCAGTCCACCTCGCCGGCTTGCAGGGCCGCGGCGGCCGTCGCGGGATCGGGCATGATGCGCCACTCGACGCGGTCGAAGTGCACGCGCTTCGGGCCGGCGGCCCAGCTCGGCTCGCCGCCTTCGCGCGGGCGGTAGGCGGGGTTGCGCTCGTACACCGCGCGGGCGCCGACCACCCGCTCGCCCGGCACGAAGCGGAACGGGCCGGAGCCGACCACCTCCGCGATCTGCCGCGACGGGTCCGTTTCGGCCAAGCGCTCGGGCATGACGAACAGCGCCGAAGGCCCGATCTTCGCCAGCGTCTCGAGCATCGGGCCGAAGGGCCGCTGGAGGCGGATGGTGAAGCCGCGGTCGTCCGGCGCCGCCATCTCCGCCAAGCGCGCCATCAGCACCTGGCCGAGCCCGTCGCGCGCCGCCCAGCGGCGGATGGAGGCGACGCAGTCGCGCCCGCGCACCGGCTCGCCGTCGTGGAAGAGGAGGCCCTCGCGCAGCCGGAAGGTCCAGCGCTTGCCGTCGTCCTCCACCGTGTGGCCTTCCACCATCTGCGGCTGCGGGCGGAGCTGGCCGTCCAGGCCGTAGAGCTGGTCCCACACCATCAGCGCGTGGTGGCGCGTGACGTAGGCGGTGGTCACCACCGGGTCGATCACGGTGAGGTCGGCTTGCGGCACGTAGCGCAGCACCCGCGCACCAGCGGGCTGGGCCAGGGCGGGGCGGGCGAACGCCGCCGCGGCGGCGGCCCCCGCGCCCTTCATCAGATCACGTCGCAGCATCGTCGTCTCCGGCTCCCGGCGGGCGGTCGGCGTGCGAGCAGGCCTCGGTCGGCGCCTTGGCGGCGCTCGTTCGGGCCAGCGAAGCGCGCCGCGCCCGCCGCCGCAAGGGCGGCGGGCCGGCCGGAGGCGGCTAGTTCTCGAGCTGCCGCTTCGCTTCGTTCACCGCTTCCATGCAGCCGGAGCCGTTGCCCTGCCCGTCCAAGGCGCGCGCCCGGTTCAACGTGGCCCGGGCCTGCATCACCCGGTCGCCGCCGCCGCCGGCCTGCGTCGCTTGCTGCGTGGCTTGCGCCTCGCGGCTTTCCGACTGGAACGGCGTCGTGGGGGCGCCGGCCGATTGGTCGCCCTGGTTGCGCGCCTCCATGGCTTGTCCACCCCGCGCGGCGGCCACCGCTTGGCCACCGGACGACGCGGCGGCGGCGGACCGCGCGGCCTCGTCGAGCCGCTGTTCGAACGCGTCGATCTGGTCCGTGCAGGGCGAGGCGAACCCCGGCCCCGCGGCGGCGGCGAGGGCCAAGAACCAGCCCCCCGCCGCCGGCATCAGCAACTTGCGCGACATCGCGTCGTCCTCCCGTCCGTCAGCCGCCCACTCAGGACGTAAGCTGGTCGCGGATCGGAAGTTGCCGGATGCGCTTGCCCGTCGCGGCGAAAACCGCGTTGGCGATGGCCGGCGCCACCGGCGGCAGGCCCGGCTCGCCCACGCCCCCGAGCGGGCGCCCGTAGTCGTTCGAGGGCAGCAGGTGGACGCGGATCTCCCGCGGGGCGGTGTCGATCCGCGTGAGCTCGTAGGCGTCGAAGTTGTTCTGCTCCACCCGCCCGTTCTTGAAGGAGATCTCGGCCGAGGTCGCCAGGCCCGCCCCCATGACCACCGCGCCCTCCATCTGCGAACGGACGCGCTCCGGGTTCACCATCGGCCCGCAGTCAACGGCGATGTCCACCCGCGGGATGGAAAGCTGGCCGCGCCCGTCCACCTCCACCTCCGCCGCCACCGCGACGTAGGAAACGAAGCTGTAGTGGCCGGCGATGCCCAAGCCCCGGTTCTGCCCCACCTGCTTGCCCCAGCCGATGCCGGCCGCCGCCGTCTCGATCACGCGCCGGAGGCGGCCGGTGTCGATCGGGTAGAGCTTCGGGTCCTCGCCGTGGTTCCACACGTCGCCGAGGTCGGTCGGGTCCACCACGCGCGGCGGCCCGATCAGCTCCAGCAGGTAGTCCTTGGGGTCGCGCCCGGCCGCGTGCGCCAGCTCGGCCACGAAGGACTGCACGGCGAAGGCGTGCGGGATGTTGGACACCGAGCGGAACCACCCGATGCGGGTGTGCGTCGCCGCTTCCGGGTTCTCGGCCCGGATGTTCGGGATGGCGAAAGGCGTGTTCACCAGCCCCATGCCCAGCTCGAAGGGCGTGGCGTGCTTCGGGTCGGCCACGAAGGTCGACCCGATGGTGGGCGCGGCGCTCCGGTGCAGCCAAGCGACCGGCTTGCCCGAGGCGTCGAGGCCCGCCTCCAACCGCTCCACCGAAACGGTGTGGTAGAAGCCGTTGTGCAGGTCGTCCTCGCGCGTCCAGGTCAGCTTCACCGGCGCGCCGTCCATGGCCTTGCTGCACAGCCCGGCCTCGATGACGAAGTCCGGCTTGGACTTCCGCCCGAAGCCGCCGCCGAGCAGCGTGACGTTCACCTTCACCTTGTCCTCGGGCATGCCGAGGCGCTCCGCGAGGCGGGTCCGGGTGATCTGCGGCGACTGGACGCAGGACCAGGCCTCGCACTGGCCGTTGGCGATGCGGACCAGCGCGGCCGGCGGTTCCAGCGGCGATTGCGCCAAGTGGGGGATGTAGTACTCCGCCTCCACCTTCTTCGCCGCGCCCGCCATGGCGCGGTCCACGTCGCCCTCGTTCCGCACCACCTTGCCGGGCTTGCGCGCCGACTGCTCCAGCGACGCGCGGTAGGCGTCGGAGGAGTACGACGCGTTGGGGCCGTCGTCCCATTCGATCTTCAGCGCGTCGCGGCCCTTCATCGCCGCGTAGGTGTTGCGGGCGACCACCGCCACGCCGCCGAGCGGCTGGAACTCGGACGGGATGGCCGGCGGGTCGATGTTCACGACCTTGAGCACACCCGGCACCTTCAGCGCCTCGGCGCTGTCCACGCTCTTCACCTTGCCGCCGAACACCGGCGGGCGGGCGACCACGGCGTAGAGGGTGCCGTCCACCCGCGCGTCGATGCCGTAGATCGCCTTGCCGGTGGTGATGTCGCGGTTGTCGATGAGGCCGGTCCCCTCCTTGCCGATGTAGCGGAAGGCGGACGGGTCCTTGAGGCGCAGCGTTTCCCGTGCGGGCACCGGCAGCTCGGCCGCGGCCCGGGCCAATTCGCCGTAACCCAGCATGCGGCCGGACGCGGCGTGGATGACGTTGTGGTTCGCCGCGCGCACCTCCGCGACCGGCACGCGCCACTGGTTGGCCGCCGCCTGCTCCAGCATGGTCCGCGCCGCGGCGCCGGCGTTGCGCATGGGGATGAAGAAGTGGCGGAGGCTGCGGGAGCCGTCCGTGTCCTGGTTGCCGAAGCGGCCCTCGTCGCCCCAGGCCTGCGCCACGCGCACCTTGGACCAATCCGCTTCGAGTTCGTCGGCCACCACCATCGGGATGGAGGTGCGGACGCCCTGCCCCATCTCGGCGCGGTGGCAGGTGACGGTCACGGTGCCGTCGGGGGCGATGGCGATGAAGACCTTCGGGTCGTCGCGCCAGCCGTTCGGCATGCCGTCGCGGCCGAAGCCCTTGGGCTGCTGCGCGTCGGCGGCGGTGGGCACGCCCACGGCGAGGACCAGCGCGCCCGCGCCGATCCCGGCGAGGAGGCCGCGGCGGCTGACGTTGGCGATGCTCTCCGGGGCGGCACCCCCCGGCGCGGGGGCATGGCGGCGGTGGCGGGCGCTCATGTCTTGCCTCCCTTCGCGGCGGCGTGCTTGATCGCGGCGCGAATGCGCGGGTAGGTGCCGCAGCGGCACAGGTTGCCGGTCATGGCCGAGTCGATGTCCTCGTCCGTCGGGTTCGGCGTGTCCTTCAGGAACGCCGCCGCCTGCATGATCTGCCCCGTCTGGCAGTACCCGCACTGGGAAACGTTCAGGTCGCGCCAGGCGACCTGGACCGGGTGGTTCCCGTCGGGCGAGAGGCCCTCGATGGTCGTGACCTTCTGGCCTTCGACCGTCCCGACGGGCGTCTGGCACGCGCGCACGGCCGTGCCCTCCACGTGAACCGTGCAAACGCCGCACAGCGCTTGGCCGCACCCGAACTTCGTGCCCGTGAGTCCCAGCTCGTCGCGCAAGAACCACAGCAGCGGCATGTCGGGGTCGCCGTCGTAGCGGCGCTCCACGCCGTTGACCACGATTGTAGCCATCGTCCCCATCTCCCGCTTGACGCGAGTAGGGACATTGGGCCGGGCACGCCGACTCAGGAAGTATGCTGAAGCCTCCATCGCGAAAGTGCGAAGAACCGCCCGCGGCCGGGGTTGGCCTGGGGAACCTTGCGCGCTTCCACGGGTTTGCCCGGCAGCCGTTGCGCGGCCGGCCGCCAGCGCCGCATTTCTTTGGACAAGGCTCGGATAAAGCGATCATGCAGGCACGCACCCCCATCGACCCGTACGCCGCGGGTTCGGCCACCATCCCCGGCGCTGCGGCGGGCCGCGCCGCCCTGGCCGAAGGCGCGCCGGCCCTCCCGCCCCGAGTGTCCTGGGGCGCCATCATCGCCGGGGCCGTCATCGCCGTGATGATCGGCCTGATGCTCAACGTCCTCGGCGCCGCGGTCGGCGTGACGGCGGTGGACGCGGTGCAGGGCGAGACGCCGGACGCCTCCACCTTCGGCATCGGCGCCGCCGTCTGGCTGCTGGTGGCGACGTTGGTCGGCCTCGGCGTCGGCGCCTACGCGGCGGCGCGGCTGTCCGGCACCGCCGACAAGACCGACGCCGCCCTGCACGGCGTGGGCGTTTGGGCGATCGGCTTCCTCTTGTCGGCCGTGCTGCTGGGCAACGTAGCCGCCGGCGCCGCCTCGTCGGTCTTCACCACCGCCTCCAGCCTGCTGGGCGGCGCGGCGCAGACGGCGGGTTCGGCGGTGTCCGGCATCGCCAGCCAGGTGAGTCCCCAGGCCGCCCTGGACCGCGCCCGCGCCGGCTTATCCAGCCCGTCCGAGCCGGCCCGCATGACAACGGAGCAGCGCGGGGCCGAGATCACCAGCATCCTCGGCAGCGGCATCGCCGGCGGCGGGTTGTCCGACGCCCAGCGGCAACGCCTCGCCGCCTTGGTCGCGGCGGAGACGGGCATCCCGCAGCAGGAGGCCGCGCAGCGCGTGCAGTCCTACGAAGCCCAGGCGCAGCAGACCGCCCGTGAGGCCGCCGAGCGCGCCCGGCGCGCCGCAGACGCCGCAGCCATCGGCGCCGCCACCGCGGCATACGCGGTGTTCGGCACGCTGCTGCTCGGCGCGATCGTGTCGATCTTCGCCGCCCGCGCCGGTGCCCGCGACCTGTACGGCGTCCGCGTGGCTGCGGGCGCCCGGCGCACCGCCTAGGCGCGCCGACACACCGCACCACGAACAAGGAGGAGCACCACCATGGACGAAAATCGGATCACCGGCTCGGCGCAGAACCTCGGCGGCAAGGCCAAGGACGCGGTCGGCGGGGCGCTCGGCGACACCAAGCTCCAGGCTGAAGGCAAGGCCGACAAGGCGGAAGGCACCGTCCGCAACGCGGTCGGCGGCGCCAAGGACACGGCCCGCGAATGGGGCGAGGACGCTCAAAGCGAACTCACCCGACTGCGCGGCCAGGTCGAGACGCTGCTGCGCGAGCGCGTTTCGCCCGCCCTGTCCGACGCGGCCGACACCGCCGGCGACTACGCCCAGCGCGCCAAGGATGTGGCGGTGCGGCAAGGCGAGTACGCGGCGGGCGTGGTCAAGGAGAACCCGCTCGTCACCGTGGGGCTCGTGGCCGCGGTCGCGTTCCTGCTCGGCCGGCTGACGGGCCATAGCCGGACCCACCACTTCCAGCCGCCCTGGCGCTGACGCGGGGCCGCCGGTGGCCTTGTTCGGCAAGCCGCGGGTCGTCCGCCTCCTGGAGGTGGCGTCCCGGGCGGAGCTGCTCCGGCGCCGGCGGCAGGTGCGCGGCGCGGCGCTGCGGGCCGGGCTCGGCGTCGCCACGGCGCTGTTCGCCTTGTTCTTGCTGGTCTGGCTGCACGTGACGGCCTGGGCGGCGCTGGCCGGCCCGTTGGGTCCGGTCGGGGCGGCCTTCGCGTTGGTCGCGCTGGATTTGGCGGTCGCGGCCGTTCTGGGCTGGCTGGCGGGGCGGGGCAGGACGGACGCGGTGGCGGACCAAGCCATCGCCGTCCGGAACACGGCGCTGCGGGGCGCCGAGATGGAGGCGCGGACCCTCGGCGGCCTGTTGCGCGCGGCTCCGGACGAAGCGCCGGGCGGCAAGCGGCGGGTGCGGATCTACCCGGCGTCGTGAGGCGCGCCGCCGGCCGCCGCCTTCGGCGGCCGGGCGTTCGTTCAGGGCGGCGGCGGCCGCGTGCCGAAGACCGCGGTGCCGACGCGGACGTGCGTGGCGCCGCACGCGATGGCCGCTTCGAAATCGCCGCTCATGCCCATGCTGAGCACCGGCAGCGCGTGCCGCACCGCGAGCTCGGCCAGGAACCCGAAGTGCGGGCGCGGGTCGTCCCCCGCGGGCGGGATGCACATCAGCCCGTTCACCGCCAAGCCGTGCTCGTCGCGGCACAGGCGGAGGAAGGCGCCCGCCTCCGCGCGCGGCACCCCGGCTTTCTGCGCCTCGTCGCCGGTGTTCACCTGCACTAGCAGTTCGGGGCGCCGGCCTTCCTTGCGCACCGCGTCGGCGAGCGAGGCGGCGAGGCGCGGTCGGTCGAGGCTCTCGATGGCGTCGGCCAGCCGCACCGCGTCGCGCGCCTTGTTGGTCTGGAGCGCGCCGATGAGGCGGAGGCGCAGCTCAGGATAGGCAGGGCGCAGGGCGGGAAACTTCGCCGCCGCTTCCTGCACGCGGTTCTCGCCGAACACGGCTTGGCCGGCGGCGAGCGCCGCTTCCACCGCCTCCACCGGGTTGGTCTTGGACACGGCGACGAGCGTGACGGAGTCCGGCGCGCGGTTGGCGCGGGCGCAGGCGTCGGCGATCCTGCCGCGAAGGCGGGCGAGGTTGTCCCGGATGAGGACGGCGTTCGTGGCGTCGGCGGTGGTGGAGGACATGCGATGCGGGGGCTGAGGTCCGGGCCCGGTCGGGACGTGCGCGCCGGCGCGGCGACTCGCTTCCTTGATTCCTTGCTTCCCTGCCCGCCGCGCGGCGGCTTTTCGGACGAAAGGCGCGGCGTGGACGGCGATCGGCAGAGTGTACCCCTTCCGCCCCGGCCGGGCGAGCGCTTCCCGCCGCCGGCGATGGCGCCGCGGTGAAGCGCCCGCCCGGCCTCGCGGCCGCCGCGCGCCGCTTGCGCGGCCCGCCCGCGCCGTCGTCGGTGCCGCGGTTGTTCCTGTTCAGCGACCCCGCGCG